>DBAE01000224.1 GCA_002291495.1 Bacteriovoracaceae bacterium UBA1018
GGAGGGGGTGGGATTCGAACCCACGGTCCGCTTGCACGGACTCCGGTTTTCAAGACCGGTGCGATCGACCACTCCGCCACCTCTCCGTAGAAAGTCATTAGTCGAATGCCGGGCCGAGGCCCAGCGGAGTACCTGTTTTCGCCATTTTAAGGGGTGATTGTCAACCCTAACCTGCGGCTAAGCTTAAGCTTTGATCCAAAGCTCGTCGCCTACACGGGTAAACCCGCGCGCGCCATCCAAGTAACGATGAAGGACCTTTGGAACCCGTACGTTTCCGTCCTTGTCCTGAAAGTTCTCTAAGATAGCCACAAAGGTGCGGCCGGTGGCCAAGCCAGAACCATTTAAAGTATGAACGAGTTTAGGCTTACCTTGTGCTTCTGCTCGATATCGGATGCCGGCACGTCGGGCCTGGAAGTCCTCACAATTGGAGCAAGATGAGATCTCACGATAAGCTTTTTGCGCGGGCAGCCAAACTTCTAGGTCATAAGTTTTAGCAGCCGCAAATCCCATATCGCCGGTGCACAGGCCCATGACTTGATAGGGGAGCTCAAGGAGCTGAAGGACTTTCTCCGCGTTTTGAACCATTTTTTCCAGTTCTTCATATGACTTTTCTGGCTCAACGAGCTTAACGAGCTCGACCTTTTGGAACTGATGTTGGCGAATCAAGCCGCGAGTATCTTTACCGTATGAACCCGCCTCGCTTCTGAAACATGGCGAGTAAGCCGTGAAGTAGAAGGGGAGTTTGCCTGCCTCAATGATTTCATCACGATAAATATTGGTCAGCGGCACTTCAGATGTCGGAATCAGAAAAAGCTCTCGGTCCGCTACGTTCGTCTTAAAGAGATCTTCTTCAAATTTCGGGAGTTGTCCCGTTCCAGTCATGCTGGCCCGATTGACCATGAAGGGAGGAATCACTTCTTCGTACCCATGCTCACGGGTATGAAGGTCGAGCATGAACTGAATTAATGCTCGCTCGAGGCTCGCTCCTGCACCTCGGTAAAGGCTAAATCGTGCTCCTGAAAGCTTTCCGGCTCTTTCAAAGTCTAAGATACCGAGGCGTTCGCCAATGGCGACGTGATCTTTCGGTTCAAAATCGAGGTCACGAGGTTTTCCCCACGTACGCACACAAACATTTTGTTCCGCCCCTGTTCCATAAGGAACATCGGGATGTGGGATATTAGGGATACGATAAGTTTCATTCTGAAGGGTTTCTTCGATCTTTTTCAGCTCTTCGTCCAGAGCTTTGACCTTGTCGCCGACCGCACGCATTTCTTCCACGCGTTTATTGGCCAAGGCTGCGGCCTCTGGGTCAGATTTCGATTTTGCCTTCAGTTGCGCAATTTCTTGGGACGCCTTGTTTCTTTCGGCCTTTAAACTTTCAGTTTGTTGAATGAGTTCACGTCGAGACTGAGACAGTTTTGATAACTGAGTAATCAGTTCAGGATCAAAATTGCGGCGTTTTAGGCCTTTCTCTAATTCAGCAACATTTTCTTGAAAGTAGCGTGGATCTAACATTGCGCCATCGTAGCACAACTCAGGCTATTGATACCGCTGAAATTCGCCTCGATCTGGAGCATCTGGCTCCATTTCTAAGTATTTTCTAAATGCGGTACGAGCACCTTGTTCGTCACCCATTTCGCGATAGGCCATACCCATGCGTTTGTAGATCAGAGGATTACCTTTGTCGTAATAAAGAGCCGCATTATAGAGGGCAATAGCGCCTTGGTAGTTTTTGAGTAGGTAGTTTGCCCATGCTGAAAGATGCTTTGGTTCAGCCGAAGTCGGAACGAGTTGCATAGCTTTATTAAAGTACCCAAGCGCTTCTTGGGCGTTGCCAACTTCGAGTAGCTCTTTGCCCAAATTGATCATGGTAGGAACACTTGCCGTATTATTTTTGAGCTCTTCTTTAAACTCATCAATAGCCCGTTGGTGATTACCCATAACTGAGTAGAGGGATCCTTTGTAAAAATGGTAGTTCGGATACTTTGGGTAGAGAGCGTAAATCTTAGCAAGTTCTTCTTCTGCTTTCTCAAATTCAGCTTTCTTTACAAAAACTCGATAGCGCTCAAGATAACCAATCGGATCAGATAGATTTCGATCCGAGTAATATTTGTAAGCATCAAGCGCTTTGTCGAGAGCCTTTTTGTCGGTGCTCTCACGATTCATATAGATCTGAGCTTGTACTTTCCATGGAAGTGCATATTCGGGGTCAGCTTCTTGCGCCTGATTCACGTACTGTTGGGCTAGATCCCATTCACCTTTTTGAATTTGTAATTCTGCAATTGCTGTCAAAAGTTCTGCGCGCGCTCCACCAATCTTAAGCATCTCGTCTTGTAAAATACGGATACCACCGTCGATGGACTCATATGCTGCGATACATTTTGCAGTTCCAATCAGTGACTCGTTATTAAACTGATCAAATCGACGAGCAAGCGCAAAGAAAAATGGAGCGTCCTGATAATTTCGCGTGGCCATTAAACTCTTCGCATAAGCATGATACACATCGGGATCAATGATTTCGCGAGCCATCGCCTTTTTGTAGTACATCTGAGCTTCGATGTGACGTCCCTGCTTTGCGTAAAGATCTCCGGCCGCTTTATCAATTGCACTTTGGCTCACGGGTAGTTTTCTGAACTTTTCCATCGCCGCTTGGGCTTCGGACCATTCATAAGTTTGGATCAGTGAATTAATGTACTTCGACCAGATCTCAATGTTTTTCGGAGCCTTTTCAGCTGCTTTTTGATAATTCATACGCGCTTTTGGCATATCGTTGAGATAAACAAACATATCTCCTATGCGTACAAGAGGCACAGTTGAATCGAGATTGGCTTCGCGCGCTTGGACAAACTTACTCAGAGCGGACTGATATTTGCCCTCTTTAAGTAACTTTTCTCCCTCACCCAGTAAGATGTACATTTTAGCTTGTTTCTTTGCACCCAGCACCGAGTCCCCGGATTTAGACTTCAGGGTATAAAGCTCAAGCATGTACTCATGCTTGGATTTGTCGAGTCTTACAGCTCGCTCATAAGCACCCAAGGCCACGTCGGGATTTTTAATCAGTTGATAGTAGTTGCCGTAATAGAAATAACTTTGCGCAAGGTCTTTTGGACTTAGATATTTTGGGTTTCCAACAAGGTCTTCGAGTAGGGGCCCTGCTTCTTTGAGGCGACCCGTCTTGGACATCAACTCAACAAGCTTGAGGCGAGATTTAGCGTGAGCAGAGCTGAGCTTCAGAGCTTTGCTAAACTCACTTCTCGCTTCTTCGTAATTACCTAATTGTTCAGCGATCTGCCCGCGCAGGTAAAATATCCGCGGAGTAAATACTTTGTTCTCCTGAATACGCGAAATGTAATTGAGTGCTTCTGCTGGTTTGCCCTGATGATAAAGCGCATAGGAAATGTATAAGAACATCTCCATACCGATGCTCTTAGCGTACTTTTGGGTATACTCGACGATTTTGTCTACTGCCGCATCGGCTCGATTCACAGTAATCAGAAACTCGACATTGGCAATAATCGTCTCTGGGAGAGTAGTCCCACCATTTCCGGATAGATCAATCAATCTGGAAATTACAGAGAAGTATTTTTCGTCCTTATTCGATGAATCAATGAGATTGATATAAGACGACGCTAACATAGCTAACGCTTTGACATTGGACATGTCATAGCCAGCTGCTTTGAGAAACATCTCCGACGCGTTTTTGTATCCAACCACATTGTCTAATATGTAGTACTTAATCCCTTGCTGATAAAATTTCTGACTTTGTTGTGGATCTGGCTTTTCTTCATTGATGGCCACCGGCATTCGTGCGCGAACATTTTCGACCTGCGTAATCGACGGAACTTTTTTGGGTTCATCAAAAATGAAATCATACCCAAGGGTTCCTAATAGCACAGCGATAATCGTACCTTTGATCAGCTCTTTTGTGCCAAGACGACTAAAGTCCAGTCGACGAGAGATGGTCTGATTTTGCTTAAGGAGAATCGTCTTTTCTTCTGAGATTTTGACTGCACGCTCAGGTTGAGATGTCCGTCTCAGTCCGACTTTTTGTGCGAGATTGAGTACACGATTAGGCAATAACTTTTCTAAGGATGGAACCGCTAGGATCCCAGATCCTTCCTGATTGTCGGACTCGAGCTCGACTTGTGATTGGTCTGCCTTTATCTTCTTCGTAAATGAGGCAAATACAGTCTTTTCATTATCTGGATCAGCCATTTCGAGTCGATCCAAAATAGTCTTTTCATCTTCATCGCTTAGATCTGGATGATTTTCGTTAGCGTTTTCTCCGAGGAGCATCGTCGAATCATTACTTATATCTGATTTAGTGCCTTGGCCGCCTTCAGACTTGGGTAAGGCCGGATCGAAATTACCCAGTGTGCTTTCGTGTTGAACAGTCGTTGCTGGAAGCATGATCGTTGCTCCAGGTAACAATTGTGTAGGCCCTAAAGGTATCGTAGGATTTTCGACTTGCTCGTCTGACTCTTTGTTCGAACTTTCAGAGTTTGCTTGACCTGTTTTAATTTCAGAAAGTCGCTCTAAAAATAATTCAGAGATTTCAGCGAAGGACAAAATATCTTGCCATTCACCGTCGGGATGAAGGCGCGCAATTTCAGAACCTGTAAATTGATTTTTAGCGATGAACGCGCGGATTCGGTCTAGGTCCAGTGGACCCAGAATTCTTCCTGAAGAGTGCTTAACTTTATAGCGCTGTTTATTCTTCGCCATCTAGCCAGTTTACCAGTGCACTGTCATTGCCTTGCGCGTCCATGCAACAAAGCAGAGTCACTGATTACAGGCTAGCCACAGCTTTCTTTGTGACTGCAACAATACGAGATGGAAGTATCCCGATTTGAAGTGTCATGATGACCATCATCGCCACGGCGACCGTCGACCAGACGGACACTCTTGATGAAGGCGCACTTCCAACCGGTTCTCGCATGTACATGTAAACCAGAACCCTTAAATAATAGTATACAGAAATTGCGCTACAGAGCACGCTGATGATGACTAAAACTATTTCACCTGACTGAATTGCCGAATAAAATAACAAATATTTGGCGGCGAACCCGGCTGTCGGAGGTATTCCGGCCATCGAAAAGAGAAATACGGCCATTGAGAATGCCAAAAAAGGCTTTCTTCTAGCCAAGCCAGACAGATCTTGAAGGTTTAGACCCGAGTCTCCTCGACCAGAAATCGCAGTCAAGATGGCAAAAGCTCCCATGTTCATCACGGCATAGGCCACTAGGTACATCACGACCGGTGCGTAACCTTGATCACTGCCGTGGCTAGAGAGCAAACCCACCAAAAGATAGCCTGTATGGGCAATCGAGGAGAAAGCTAACATGCGCTTCATATTAGTTTGCGTCAAAGCTACGACGTTACCTACGAGCATGGTGAGAACGGCGCATACCCAAAGGATGTCATGGATATTGTTTTGAACGAGGTCTGAGAGTCCTTTTCCATAACCTAAGGAAATGAAAACACGCGTGAAAGCAGCAAAGGCGGCTGCTTTAAGTCCCGTGGTCATAAAGCCGGTGATCGGTGCCGGGGCTCCTTCATAAACATCGGGCATCCACATATGAAAAGGCACAACTGCCACCTTAAATAAGAAACCAATTATGACCATCCAAGATCCCAGAGTGAAAATTGGAGTCATCACAGCCGGAGTACTCTGGATCAAAGCGAGGATATCTCGAATGTTGGTCGACTGAGTGGCGCCATATAGAAGTGCCGAACCGTAAAGTAAGATCGCCGAAGCAGCTGATCCCAAAATAAAGTACTTCATCGCCGCTTCATTGGAGCGTTTATCGGTACGTCTAAAGCCCACAAGCACGTAGACCGCCAAAGACATAATCTCAAGTGAGATAAAGATTACGATCAGATCGAGAGCCGAAGCCATGAGCATCATGCCGAGCGCCGAGAACAAAAGAAGCACGTAATACTCCAGATGTTGTAGCTGTTCCTGATCGAGGTATCGAAAAGAAGCCAAAGCAGTGAAACCTGCAGACGCTAAAAAGACGATGTTAAATAGATTAGAGTAAGCGTCTGAGACCATCATGTTGTTAAACAACGCCATCGATGGAGCTGAGATCAAGTTAAGCGAAGTAACCGACCCGATGACTACCGTAAGCAAGGTCAACAAAAATACGGGCCATTTAGGTTGTAGCACTTTCATCACTGAAAGCATGAGAGTGAGTACGCAGCCGCCGAAAACATAGAAGTAGGGCATTAGTAACGTCACTTGCTCATGAGAGAGCGTGAGGAACTCTGGCCGGATGGTCTGTAGGGTACCCATAGTATCTTTCCTTATTATTCTTTGTGCGAAGCTGTTTGAACGTGTGTATCAGGGGCAGACTGGATTGAAGGCTCTTCAGTCTTTTGCGCCACCGCCGTCACCATAGTTCTTTTCAAGAAGCGCNNCGATAGAAGGTTCCATTTTTCTAAAAAAGAAATTTGGAACGACTCCCATGTAAAAGATCGCGAAAATCAATGGAGCCAAAACTACCATTTCACGGAAGCTCAGATCTTTGAGGCCTTCGTTTTCTTTGTTGTTCAGTTTTCCAAACATCACTCGTTGGAACATCCAAAGCATATAGACCGCGCCAAAGATGACGCCTAGTGCGGCAATGGCAGCCAGTCCTGCATCATATTTCCAAGTGCCAAGGAGAATCAGAAATTCACCAATAAAACCGTTAGTCCCTGGAAGGGCAACAGATGAAAGGGTGACGATCATGAAAGCGATCGCAAAAAGTGGCATCACCTTAGTAATGCCCCCAAAGTCCTTGATCTCTCGAGTGTGGCGACGCTCATAGATCATTCCAACCAATAAGAAGAGTGCTCCAGTTGAAATCCCGTGATTCAGCATCTGATAAAGTGATCCAGAAACACCCACCGAGTTGAGTGAGAATAAGCCGATCACAACATATCCCATGTGGCTCACTGATGAGTAAGCAACAAGTTTTTTGATGTCAGGCTGGACCATGGCTACCCAAGCTCCATATACGATCGCAATGGTTCCTAAGATCATAAAGGGTAACTGAAAGTACGCGACCGCTTGTGGAAACAAAGGAAATGCAAAACGCATAAAGCCGTATCCACCCATCTTCAGCAACACTCCGGCTAGGATCACTGATCCAGCTGTAGGCGCCTGAACGTGAGCATCAGGTAACCAGGTATGAAGAGGAAAGAGTGGAACTTTGATGGCAAAAGCGAGCGCAAACGCCATAAATAAAAGTGACTGAGGAGCTAAAAATCCACCGCCAGCGATCTTCAGATTATAGAGATCAAGGATAGCGGTCGAATATGTTCCAAACTGAACTTTGTGTTGGTACGCGATATAAAAGATAGCGACTAACATCAGCAATGAACCCACCATCGTATAGATGAAGAATTTCATGGCTGCGTAGATTCGATCTTTTCCGCCCCAGATCCCGATCAAGAAATACATCGGGATGAGCATCGCTTCCCAAAATACGTAAAAGAGAAAAATGTCGAGAGTAACGAATGCACCAAGCATCCCAGTCTCTAATGCCAAAAGTAGGAAGTAATATTCGCGAAGGCGATCTTCGACAGCATTGTAGGACCCAAGAATCACGATCGGGGTTAAGAAAGTAGTGAGCATAATCAGCCAAAGACTGATGCCATCCACGCCCAGATTATAAGAGATCCCAAGACCTGCGATCCAATCGTATTTCTCGGTCGACTGAAACTCAGCTCCTGTGGCCGAGTAGCCCCAATAAATCTGGAGAGAGAGTACAAAAGTGATCAAAGAGCCAAGCAATGCCCAGGTCTTTAATGTGTTTCGACCGCCCTGATTACCAGTTGGAATAAAAGTTCCAAGGATAGCCCAAGCGAGCGGAAAGAAAACCACTACTGAAAGAAGATGTGAATTAAGCCATTCCATATACAAGGTATCCCACAGTAACGACGATTCCGATTAAAAGCATGAATGCGTAAACTTGAATAGATCCGGTTTGCAATGTGCGGACAGCTTGTCCGGTCATTTGAGAAACACGGCCAAACCCGAGTACGATTCGATCAATGACAGCAACATCAAAACCTTTCCAAAGCCCTTGAGATAGAGTGTGGATCGGTTTGACAAAGAGAGCTTCGTAGATCTCATCGATGTACCACTTATTTTCAAGCAGTCGATGTAACCAAGCAAACTGGCGCTTTCGTGCTTCAGCTTTAGCGAGATCTTTATAAGTAGAGAAGGCGAAGAAGATTCCGACAGCTGCTCCTGCCACGCTGACTCCCATCAAGATCCACTCCATCGAAGCAGATACACCTTCACGGAGAGCATGTGACTCTGGAACAACTGGGGCTAGCCAGTGACCGAGCCAACTCGCATGAGGAATGCCCATAAATCCGCCGATCGCACTAAGTAGGGCGAGTACCATCAAAGGCATGGTCATCACTGCAGGAGATTCGTGCACATGATGATGTGGATCTTCATGATAGCGAGGCTTTCCTAAGAAAGTGAGATAGAAGAGTCGGGTCATATAGAAAGCTGTCATGACTGCAGTTGCAGCACCCACTGCCCAGAGAACGACAGAACCATGTGGAGAACTGTAAGCCATCCACAAAATTTCATCTTTAGAGAAGAACCCTGAGAAGAACGGGATTCCACAGATTGCGAGCCAGCCGATCATAAAGACAAAGAAAGTCTGAGGCATCTTAGACCTAAGACCTCCCATCTTCATAATATCTTGCTCTTCGTGCATGCCATGGATCACGCTACCGGCACCCAAGAACAAGAGCGCCTTAAAGAATGCGTGAGTGATCANNGAAATACACCTGCCGTATAGGCTCCAACTCCACAAGCAAGGAACATATATCCAAGCTGAGAAACGGTGGAGTAAGCCAAAACTTTTTTAATGTCGTTTTGGGCAAATGCGATCGACGCAGCAAAGAATGCGGTAAACGCACCGACAGCAGCGATCACTCCGAGTGCAGTAGGAGACAGGCTGTACATGAAGTTAAGCCGGGCGACCATGTAGATCCCTGAGGTCACCATTGTTGCCGCATGGATCAAAGCAGATACTGGAGTTGGGCCGGCCATCGCATCTGGAAGCCAAACGTAAAGTGGAATTTGCGCAGATTTACCCATACATCCGACAAACAAAAGAAGACAAATCGCTGTTACCGTTGCTACTTCAATTCCAGCAGGAAGAGTCGCATGACCGCCATGAACCAAAGCACCCTGTAACTGAGAAAAGTCGAGTGTTCCAAAGGTCGTAAAGATCAGGAACATGCCCAAGAGAAACCCAAAGTCTCCGACGCGGTTGACGATGAACGCTTTTTTCCCTGCACTAGCTTTCGCTGGATCGGTGTACCAGNNCGATAAGGAGGTAACTACAAAGTCCCACACCCTCCCAACCCAAAAACACGATAGGTAGAGAGGCGCCGAGTACCAACATCAACATCGCAAAGCAGAAAAGATTGAGATAACTGAAAAATTTGCCTGGGGTCTCATCGTGACCCATGTATCCGGCTGAGTAAATGTGGATCAAAGTCCCAACACCACAGATCACCATGGTGAAAAGGGTCGAGAGTGAGTCCAATCTCAAAGTCATGTCGAGATGAAATCCGCCAACCTTAATCCAAGTAAAGAGAGCTTGCTCAATGACTCGGCTGTCTGCCGGCATACCCTTCAGCTGGATGAAGAGCATCACCGAAACAACAAACGATGCGAAGATCGCTAGACTCGCGATTACTCCGGGAACAGTGGCATGTGCTTTTGATCTTCCGGCCGGAGCCTGAAAAAATGCATACCAACATCCGTTAATTAAAAAACCAATCAGGGGAAATAGAGGAATCCACGCAAGCATGAGGTCACTCCCTTAATAGGCTGATTTCGTCCGTATCTACAGACCTCAGCGTTCTAAACATAGCGATGACAAGCCCAAGTCCAACTGCACTTTCAGCCGCCGCTACAGCGATAATAAAGAAAACAGACATCTGACCACCCATGTGATCAAACTGTTTTGAATAAGTTACGAAGGTCAGATTGACCGCGTTGAGCATCAGCTCAATGCACATCAAGATCACCAAAATATTTCGGCGAATCAAAAGACCCGTTAGACCGATAAAAAATATCGCCGAACAAAACGCGAGCACAACCCATGGCTGGACAGACGTCATATACTAATTTCTCCCAAGCTTGCGCTTAGCAATAGCAACAGCGCCTACGATTGCTGCCAAAATCAAAACCGAAGTGAGTTCAAACGGTAAAATATACTCNNAGCTCGGATAGGACCTGAGTGTTGCCTCCAGCAGCTTCGACAGCGGCTGGAGTAAAGGGTCCTGACTTCAAAACCGAGGGGCTTTCTTTGAGCGCCCAAACGAACAGAGCAAAAAGTGCTGTGCAGGCCACTGCCGCACCAGCTCTCACCGGTTTAGAGGATCTCACCATATCGAGTGATGGTACATCTGCATTGAGAAGCATGATCACGAAGACAAAGAGAACCATGATCGCGCCGGCATAAACAAAGATTTGAAGTGCTGCAATTAAGTGGGCATCTAATATTGCGTAAATACCTGCGAAAGTGAAAAACACCATGACCAAGCTAAATGCGCTGGCGACTGGGTTTTTCTTTAAGACGACCATAAGCGAGAAGGCGATTGCGAGCCCCGCAAACACATAGAAAAAGACTGGAGAGATATCCATTTTACTTATTTCCTCTTTGCTCGAGTAAGAAGTCTTTATCGTAAACTGTTCGCTTTTGCTGACTCATTTCATAAATGGTGCTGAGCTTGATCGCATCTTTAGGACAAGCTTCTTCACACATTCCGCAAAAGCAGCACCGTAGTACGTCGATCTCAAACTTGACCGGGTACTTTTCTTTATCTGGGCGTTCGCCGGCTTCGATATGGATACATTCAGCAGGGCAAACTGTAGGGCAGAGCATGCAGGCTGTGCAGTTTTCTACTCCATTTGTTGCCTTGATGTAGTGCATTCCTCGGAAACGCTCCGAGTAGTTGCGACGTTCTTCTGGGTATTGGATTGTTACCTTTTTCCCGAAGAGCATTTGTTTCATCGTAATCGCTAATCCCTTAACGATCTCGACGAGGTAAAATCTTTGAAAAAGAGGCGTCTTACTTTTAACCAACATATTAGATCACCTTATAGTAAATGAGAAATCCGGTGACGAAGATGTTGATCAACGAAAGAGGCAACATCACTTTCCAACCCAGGTCCATGAGTTGGTCATACCGGAAGCGTGGAATAGTCCATCGCACCCAAACAAAGAACCACATAAAGAAAGCTACTTTGGCTCCGAATGAAGCCAACTCAAAAAGGATGCGAACAATATCATGAGTTAAACCCTGAAGACTGAGAGCATTCAGTAACGACGGCAACCCTGGAAGCATTTGCCATCCACCGAAGTAGAGAGTCGTAATCAAGGCAGAAGCCACCGTCATATTGATGTACTCGGCCATGAAAAAGAGCGCAAACTTCATCGAACCGTACTCAGTATGGTACCCAGCTACGATCTCAGATTCACCCTCTGGCAAGTCAAATGGAAGGCGGTTTGTTTCAGCAAAAACGGATGTGAGGAAAATAATAAATCCTAGCGGCTGAACAAAAACTCCCCACTTTGGAATAGCCAATGGTCCGAGTTGAAGCAAAGTTTGGCCCTGTCCAACTGCGATATCACCGAGCTTTAAACTCGAAAAGACCATGATGATACCTACAACCGACATACCCATGGAAAGCTCGTAGCTGATCATTTGTGATGAACTTCGAAGACTTCCCAGGAGAGAGTACTTATTGTTTGAAGACCAACCCGCCATGATGATTCCGTACACACCCAGAGATGCGACCGAGAAAATATAGAGGAGACCTACATTCAAATCTGCAATCTGGAAGTTAATGACTCGATCGCCAAGGTTTAATGTGCTTGCAAATGGAATCGTCGCAAACGTCATAAAGGCAGGGACCACACAGATCAATGGCGCCAAGACATAATAAAAAGGCGTCACGTGAGCTGGGATCGGATCTTCTTTCCAAATAAATTTGATCGCATCCGCAAGCGAATGGAAAAGACCGAGCGGTCCGCAACGATTTGGACCCAAGCGATTTTGCATAAATGCAGAACCACGACGCTCAACCCATACCATGATCGGAACAACTTGTAAGAGCATGACCACGATGAACGCGATCTTACCGCCCATAATGAGCCATTCAATATTATCCATTATGCTGCTCCTGTTGCTGAAGTTCCGTGCATCCACATCATCAAGATCTCAGAGAGCTGCTTGGATTGACCTGGAGGATTAATCGCACGATTTATCCTTTGCTCACGACCTTCAAAGTTAACAATGGTTCCAGTTTTTTCCGCAAAGCTTGCGCCTGGCAAAACTACCCCATAATTGCCAACATCGGCTGCGTTATAAACTCCGATAGCGATGACTTCGACACCGTTCAGCTGAGGAAGGGTTGCGCGACCGCCACGAATCATTAATACAGCTTGAGTTCCATCGGCGAGTTTCTCAAAAGGCTTGTAGCCAAGCTTCTCAAGTCCATGAAGGTTAGAGGTTTTGCTCTTACGCTTAAGGATTTTGTCGGCTGGCGCATCTTCAGATGAAGTTTTGATGCCTGGAGTTCCGAAGTGGAAAACTGATGCGCCTGGAAGGTGCTTTGGCAAAAACTCCAGAAGCTGCTTTCCTTCTTCTAAGGTGAGATCGGATCCAACCAAGACAGTAACCTTCTTACCTGCGAGTGAAGCTTTTGCTTTCTCGATGGCTTGTGCCCACTGAACAGATTCTTTAGGGGCGGCTGCCTTAAGGACTGGCTCAACGATGCGATCCTCATCCACGGTATAGTGATAATTAAATCGACCCTCATCACAGATCCAGTGCTTGTTCACTTCCATGTTGGTGCGAGCAATGCAGCGATAGATCACGTTCATCTCATGATGAATTTCCATGTTACAGCCGCGTGAGCAGCCTTCACAAACGGTCGGTGTCTTTTTCAACATCCAAGCACGCTTCTTAAAGCGGAAATCCTTCAGCGTGAGAGACCCGGTTGGGCAGATATCTGCGTAGTTGCCCGCGTAGTCGGTCTCAAGAGGGCGCCCGTCAATAGTTGTAATTTCAGTGTTGTTACCACGAGACACAGCTACCATTTCATGAATGCCTGCGACTTCTTCACCGAAACGAATACATCGCGTGCAGTGAATACATCGGTTCATGTTCTTCTTAATGACTGGACCCATATCCAAGTCCAAAAACGTGCGGCGTTCTTCGGTGTAGCGCATGTAAGGGTCGCCGTATTTATAAGACTGGTCCTGCAAATCACACTCGCCTGATTTGTCGCAAATCGGACAATCCAATGGGTGATTGATCAACAAAAATTCCATGACGGATTTTTGATTTTGCTTCACTCGGTCGGACTTGGTCTTAACGACCATCCCTTCAGTTGCAGCAGTGGAGCATGCCGTTTGGAGCTTTGGCATCTTCTCCACTTCAACTGCGCACATGCGACACTGAGCGACGACCGTTAAACCTGGATGATAACAGAAGTAGGGAATTTCTACTCCTGCCTTAGCTGCGACTTCAATTAGGTTCTGACCGGGCGAAAACTCAATTTCTCGACCGTCAATGGTACACTTAGCCATGTTTTGCACCTCGAATATAAGCTTCAAAATCGGATTTAAACTTCTTCACGAAGCTTGCGACAGGACCCGCTGCTGCATCTCCTAGGGCGCACAACGTCTTTCCACTGATGTTGTCCGCAATATCCAAAAGGAGTGCGAGATCTTGTTCGCGACCTTTTCCATGTAAAATTCTCTCGATCACATCTTCCATCCACTTCACACCTTCACGGCATGGAGTACATTGGCCGCAAGATTCGTGGGCATAGAATTTAGTGATACGGAAAATAAGTTTCACAATATCGTATTCATCATTAACGACCATGAGAGCAGCAGATCCCATCATGGTGCCAATCTTCATTAAGGGCTCAATGTCGTATACGACGTCTAACTCGTCAGCAGTCAAAACTGGAGCAGAAGATCCGCCGGGAATCACTGCTTTAACCGGGCGATCGTTGAGCACACCGCCGGCCATATCGATGATCTGACGAATAGTCATCGTGCCTGCACCAATCTCGTAAACACCTGGCTTCTTGACGTGCCCAGAAATACTGATCAAACGAGTACCGCCAGATTTTTCTAGCTTTCCAAGACCCGAAAACCATTCGCCACCGCGGTTGATAATAAATGGAACGTTGGCAAGGGTCTCAACATTGTTAACCACCGTAGGGCCACCAAATGCGCCAGCTTGCGCTGGAAACGGAGGCTTAACACGAGGTTCGCCGCGCTTACCTTCGAGTGAGTTGAGGAGTCCTGTTTCTTCACCACAAATGTAAGCACCAGCTCCGCGATGAACGGTCAGGTCAAAATCAAATCCAGATCCAAGAATGTTTTTGCCGAGGTAACCCTTTGCGTAAGCTTCATCGATTGCTTCGTTCAGAAGTTTTGCTTCGCGTGTATACTCGCCGCGAATGTAGATGTAGCCAATTTTTGCTCCAACTGCGAAACCGCCAATCACCATGCCTTCGATCAAGAGGTGAGGGGTGTAGCGCATAATGTCGCGGTCTTTGAAAGTTCCTGGCTCCGACTCATCCGCATTGCAAACCAGGTACTTTGGTTTTTGAGATTGCTTAGGGATAAATCCCCATTTCATCCCAGTCGGAAATCCGGCGCCACCACGTCCACGAAGATTTGATTTTTTGACTTCGTTAATGATGTCGTCTTGAGACATTCCGAACGCTTTCTTCAAAGCGGTGTAGCCTTCCATCTTTCCTAAATAATAAGAAATAGGTCGGGCCTCGTCGTTAAAGTGCTGGATGTACAATGTTTTATCACTCATGAGTGTCCACCTATTTCAGAGAATCCAAAAGTTTATCGAGCTTTGAGATATCAAGATTCTCGACATAATCATCATTGAGCATCATGGCTGGAGCCGTTCCGCACGCTCCCAAACACTCTTCTTCCATCAAGGTAAATTTCTTGTCCGCGGTTGTATCACCACACTGGATTCCAAACTTTTTCTCACAATGTTCGACTAACTCATCCGCACCTCGAAGACAGCAAGCTACGTTTGTACAAATCTTGAGGTGGTATTTTCCAACCGGCTTGAGATTGTACATCGTATAGAAGCTTGCGACTTCTTTCACTTGAGCTGGATGAATTCCGATGTATTCGCCGATCTCGGCCATTACATCAGGTGGTAGCCATCCGGTTTCGCTTTGTGCTTGATGAAGAGCTGGAAGCAGTAAGGCCACCTTGGTTGGGTAGCGCGGTTCCAACTTTTTCATCTCATCGTAGAATTTTTGCGAAAGAATTTTTGCCATAAATAATCCCTATCGATCTAGCTCGCCTGCAATAATATTAATGCTTCCGAGTGCAGCAACCATGTCCGCAATCTTCTGGCCTTCACACATCGGACTCAGTGCCTGGAAGTGAAACACAGATGGGCCGCGTACACGCATTCGGTGCGCTCGTGGACCGCCCTTGCTGACAATGTAGAATCCAAGCTCGCCATTAGTCGCCTCAAACGTGGTGTAGGCTTCACCTTCTGGCACATCAAAACCAGTCATGAAGAATTTAAAATGATGAATGAGACCTTCCATCGTATTGTGCACAACATCTTTGTCTGGAATTCTTACACGCTTATCTTCCACCCAGATTGGGCCTTTTTGTATGCGATCTGCGCATTGAGCGATAATATTGAGCGACTGACGAATCTCTTCGAGTCGAACCAAATATCGATCAAAAACGTCGCCGTTTTTAGCCACTGGTACGTCAAACTCGACGTCTTTGTAGAACATGGAGGGCTGATCACGACGTAGATCGAGATCAATTCCAGCCGCACGTGCACATGGGCCAGTATAGCTGTACTCTAAGCAATCTTCTTTATTAAATACGCCAACTCCGATGGTCCTTTCGCACCAGATCTTATTGCCGGTGAGAAGTTTATCCATCTCATTAATGACCTTACGAGTGCGCACGACCCAATCTTTAACTTCTTTTTCCCAACCTTCGGGAGCATCGGCCATCAAACCGCCAATACGGGTGTAGGAGGTGGTGAGGCGAGTGCCGCAAAGTTTTTCGATGAGGGTGTAAGCTTCTTCACGTTGATGAAATCCGTAGAGGAAGAATGAAAATGCACCCAAGTCAACGGCGTTGATTCCAACGCAGATCAGATGGTCGATTACGCGAGCCAATTCACAACAGATCATTCGGATCCATACCGCACGCGGTGGAGGCTCAATCCCTAGCAAGCGTTCAACAGCCATCGCGTAGGTGACATTATTGACCAGCGCTGAACAGTAGTTCATGCGATCGGTGTAAACGATGTACTGGTGATAAGTTCTATTTTCGCCGAGTTTTTCTTTCGCTCGGTGAGTGTAGCCAAACTCGCAGTAAGATTTTTCGATAGTCTCACCGTTAATTTTAGCTACCATCCGAAGGGCACCGTGCATCGCAGGGTGGGTCGGACCGATGTTGACGATTACGCGTGAGTCTCCCCACAGATCGTCGGGATCGTGATGAATCGAATAATGCTCTTTTGCATTACCAAGATCTTGAAATTCTTTCACGAATCCGCCTGGGTTGTTTTCCGAAGAATGTGTGTTGTTTTGCGCCATAAAAATTTCTAAGTCCTTGTCGCCGACAATTGGCTACGATTAATCCTTTATTCGAGCAGGTCCTTAAAGACTGGGGCCGCGTCTGGAAAGATTTGGTATCCACGTAGTGGGTAATCTTTCCTCAGTGGATGTCCAACCCAACGATAGTCCATCAAGATTCTGCGAAGATCTGGGTGACCTGAAAACTTAACTCCAAACATGTCGTACACTTCTCGTTCTACCCAGTTAGCTGCTTTCCACAGCCCTGTGGCGGTCGGAACTTCTTCGCCGTCTCGCACACGTACTTTTAGACGGATTCTCCAAAGCTTTGCATTTGAAAATAGGTTGTACACGACTTCAAAACGAGGTTCGGCTTCTTCGTCCGTCGCCGTGATGTCCGACAAGAAGTTGTAATCAAACGATGGATCGGTTTTCATAAAAGAAAGCACATCAATAATTGCTTCCTTCTTCACATAGACAATCGGAACATCTGTCGGATAGTCGGGCGGCATTCGTACTTCTTCAATACGATCACCAAACTTTTGCTGAAGTGTCGCAACTTGAGACTTCCAAGTCTCGCCCCACTTAGTTATCCAGTCTCCGTAATTTGTCGGTATCGGTGTACGAATATCCATATCAATGACCCTTTATTTGGTTGCCAGTTTAGGTTTTGGCATGTCTCTTAGGCCGCGCTCTCGGATTTGAGACCGAGTTTCTCCGCGAGCGATCATATCTTGTAGACGCATCAGCGCGTGAAGCACGCCTTCGGGGGCTGGCGGGCATCCTGGTACATAAACATCCACTGGAATGATAGTGTCGATTCCTTGAGTGACACTGTATACGTTAAAAATTCCGCCCGAAGATGCGCACGCACCAAATGACATAACCCACTTCGGTTCGCTCATTTGGTCGTAGATGGTTTTCAACACAGGAGCCATCTTTGCATTTACGATCCCTGCGACAATCAGCATGTCTGCTTGCCGAGGAGAAAAGCGCATCGCTTCTGCTCCAAATCTCGCCATGTCGTAATCCGATGCGAGAGTGGCCATCATTTCGATTCCACAACAGCTAGTTCCAAACGGTAGGGGCCACATTGAGTTTTTGCGCGCCCAATTGACGAAGTCGTCTAGGCGAGTCGTCAAGTATGTAGATGATCCATCTTTACTCATAAATCCCTCTATAAAATTGCAGTAAGTTCTTGTTCAGATGAGAAGAGTCTAATCCCACTCAAGTGCACCTTTTCGGAGCACATAAAAATATCCCACCAAAAGTATCGCGACGAAAAAGGCCATCTCGATGAGAAGAAACTGATTGATGCTTAAGTACTTTTTGTAAACGACGGCAAAAGGAAAAAAGAAAAGGGCTTCGACGTCGAACAATAAAAATAAAATGGCAACTAAGTAAAACCGAACCGAGAATCGATGGCGAGCATCACCTTCGGGTGGAACTCCACATTCAAAAGCTTGGTCCTTGATCCGATTGCGGATCTTAGGGCCCAACAAACTGGAGAGAATAATAATAACTCCGCCGATCGTCAGCCCAATAGCCATCAAGATGAGTACAGGAATGTAAGACATGGCTCAGCTCTACCCCTATTTCGTCTTTGAAAAATCAAAGGTTTAAAGTCGCGTTAAAAATGAACACTCCATTTATAGCCCTAGCTGGAGCAGGGTTTCCAGTCGAAAATAGAAGAGAGGCATAATCTGGTAAGTCGTTCGCCGCATTGTGTCGAACGGCCGCTTACCAAAGATTGAATTGGATGGATTGTCCCACCCAAGAGAGAAGCAATTCTGCAAAGACCGCGAGTAAGATCATCGGCACAACAAGCCCTGCTAAGAGCACGCGATGCCCGGTGGTCGTGGCGATGGGTTGTGATGCAGCACTCCCAATTTGAGTGAGCTGACGAAAATCTCCCATGAGACTAAACGCAAGTCTTCCGACAGCGGCAGTAACAATGGCTATAGATCCTACGGCTATGAGCGCAAGAAAATGCCAATTGTGACGGATCGCCGCGCCAATGAGTGCAAACTTTCCGATAAATCCGGGTAACGGAGGCAAGCCGACTAGGCATGCTAGAAAAATAATCAGGCAAGTGCATTCAGGGACTGCGCGCGCAAGCACTCCCTTGAGATCTTCGAGACGGTCGGACTGAACTTGATCATATATAAAGGACAGAATGTAGAACGCACCAGTTAAAGCAAACAACTCAACGACCAAATTAAATAGAAGTGCTGAAACGCCAACTTCATCTAAAACAAGAATACCCATCAGGAGAAAGCCGGTCTCCGCGATGACCAGGTAAGCAACAAGCCTCTTAGCACTGTTTTGGCGATAAGCGAGTAGGGCACCGATCAACATGGTCGCTCCTGATAAGATCGCAATCATATTGGGCCAATCGACAGAGCCGAGTACTTGCCACTCGCCCGGTGCAAGCGCAGGCTGTGCAAAAACGATGATCAAAATTCTTAATGCCAGGGCAAATCCAGCCGCTCGTGATCCGACCGACAAAAAAGACGATGCCGCCGTCGGTGCGCCTTGCAAAACATCTGGCGCCCAAAGGTGCATTGGGAAACCACCGATCTGAAAACTTAATGCAAAGAACATTAACCCGAAAGCAATGGTCCCACTTTCAAGCGGCAACTTGTTCAGAGTGAGAGCACGATGCATTTCGTAAATGTTAAAGGAATGGGTCGTCGCAAATAAGATTGCCACTCCGTATAGAAACAATGCTCCTGCCACTGCACCAAATGCTAAGTGCTTAATGGATGCCTCAGTCGAGAGCACACTTTGTGTCTTCTTGCCGACCATGAGGTAACCCATAACATTAAGAAACTGCAAACAAAGGAACGCCAATAAAAGGTCCGCGGCCGAAGCAATCAAACACATGGCCAGCGTTGAACTCAGGATTAAGGTGCAGAATTCAGCTCGTCTTTTGCCGGAGATCTCTTTTGAATACATCGAGGTTAAGATCGTAAGAATCGCGAGCACGATAAACAAAACTTTGAAGAATAATGCAAACCCGTCGACAACCACTGTATTAGAAAATGCTTGAGTCGGTCCGTATACGTAAGTCAACAAGACCTGAATCAAAGCCATCGCTAAACCGATGATTGAGATGAGAGACAAAAGTCTATATCGCTCCCCGTGGTATCCCACCTCGCTCATAATAATGCCGACCAAGGTGACGGCCAAAAAGACTTCGGGCAATAAATAGACTAGGTCCTTCACTTCAATCGTCTCCTTACTTAATGGTTGATAAGAGACTCATGACCGTCGGTCTGACCAATTCAATGAGTGGTTTAGGATAAATTCCGAATACTAAGAGACTTCCGACGAGCGGCAGTAAGAATGCTCGTTCTCGTAGGGTCAAATCTGAAAA
>DBAE01000249.1:0-255 GCA_002291495.1 Bacteriovoracaceae bacterium UBA1018
CTTTTGAATGTGTGTAGGAAACGTCGCAGAAAATAGTAGAGTTTGTCGAGTCTTCGGAAGAAAACGCAAAATTTCATTCAGCTGAGGCGCAAAACCCATATCCAGCATTCGATCTGCTTCGTCCAATACCAGTATTTCAATAGTCGAAAGAGATAGGTTGCCACGTTTTAAGTGATCTACAAGGCGACCTGGAGTTGCGACAATAATTTTTGGTCGCTGTCCGAGTGCTCGAACCTGAGGCTGCATCGACATCCC
>DBAE01000249.1:342-11759 GCA_002291495.1 Bacteriovoracaceae bacterium UBA1018
AAAAGCTGCTGTTTTACCGGTTCCGGTCTGAGCGCAGCCGATGAGATCTCGACGTTGCAAAGCAACAGGAATTGCCTTGGCTTGGATAGGTGTAGGGGTCTGAAATCCCATTTTTTGGAGGGATTGCTCAAGGTCTGTTGGAAGTTGCAATTCGTTAAATGTATTCATTTCAAAGTGTCCTAAGTAAAAAAAATAAAAGGGGGCACACGCTCAATATGAACGTGAATGCCCCCTTTAGTTCTGAAAAATTTGGAAAGCTCTGAAACTAAAACCAGAGCTAAGACCAGAAAGCTGGATTACCAGCGATTTCCGCCACGGCCTGCGCCGCCGCCGAAACCACCACGTCCACCTTCGCGTGGAGCGCGTCCGCCGCCACCACCACCGAAGCCTCCGCGTCCGCCAGCGCCACCTTCACGTGGAGCCATTGGGCGAGCTTCGTTCACGGTCAAACTACGACCATCGTAATCCGCACCATTAAATTTGCTGATTGCATCAGCTGCTTCTGCATCTGTAGACATTTCTACGAAACCGAAGCCTTTGCTGCGGCCTGTGTCGCGATCAGTGATGATCTTTGCAGATTCAACAGTTCCACATTGTGCAAAGGTATCGATCAAGATTTGATCGGTAGCTGAGAACGGAAGATTACCAACATACAATTTTTTACCCATAGTACCTCCAAAAGGCAGGGAGCCACTCTAGAGGATATGGGCACTATGCCCGCAGACTCGAAAGAAGGCAGTTATCGTCTGGCGTGGTATAACACACTAAAACCCTAAATCATAGGCGCAACCTCCACCGAAAATCCCTCATTAAATCAGGTAGCTGGGGTGCGTTGCGCACATTTCCTGCATCGTCGCACGCTACGAACTCATTTCGTTTTAGAACTTTCAATAAAGGTTTAGGAGAATCACATATGAAATCAAAACAATTTGCTCTGTCTCTAGGTGTTGTCGCTCTTCTTGCTGCTGCAGGATGCTCAACTGGCCAAAACTCAGAGTCAACCGCTCAAGAAGAATCCATGAATGAAACTACGGCTGCATCGTCTGTCGAGGCGCCTTCGGATACTGCTTGGGAAGAGCCATTCAACGCAAATCAAGAAGCGGGCATGGTGACTAGTAGCGATGAAAACTCGGTCGAAGCAGCTGGCCAAGCACCTTCTAATCAGGCGCAATCAGATACTTCGGGCGAAAAAGCTACTTTCTCAGCGGCTAATTTCTCCAACTCAATGGCTTTGAATCAACTTCATCACATCAACCAAAAAGAAATTGAGTTAGCGAAGCTCGCACAAGAAAAAGCTCAGTCAGCAGATGTGAAAAGTGCTGCTCAGCAAATTCAAAATGATCACCAACAACTCGACACGCAAGTTCAATCTGTTGCGAAAGCGCAGAATATTGAACTTCAAGAGTTTCAACCTTCTACCTACGAAAAAGCAGCAATGACAAAAATGAAAGCTTTGGAAGGTGCTCAGTTTGACCAAGCTTTCTCAGCAAATATGAAAATGAGCCATAAGCAAGCTGCACAACAACTTCGTACAACTCGCGCCGATATCAAGGACACTCAGGTGAAAGGCTTAATCGATGCTGCACTTCCAAAAGTTCAACAACATCACAAAATGTCGAAGAAAATGGAAAACAAAGCATCTGAACAAGCTGGAAGTATCGCAACTGAATAACTCATAAGCATGAGTTATTTTTTAGCTTCGTATAATCATGATCCCGCTCTCCTTGTTAGGGGAGCGGGATTTTTGTTTAAAATTTCGTTTCGATCGATGCGTAATAAAACCAAGGACTCAAGTTGCCGTATTGAGCAGTGAGGTAGTCGCCCATGATAAATCGGGATACACCGCCCACTAATTCTGGACCTTCGGAGATCTTAGCTTTTACGGTTAAGTCGATCTCACTTCCAATTTTTCGAGCCGTTGAACGATTACTGTAGGGAGCAATGTTGGTGTCGGTTCTGTACGCAGGAGCGTTAATGTTATTGCGATAGAAATCGTGGAAACTCAGGATAAATGAAAAGTCCTGAGTCGGAGCAGCAGAAAAATGAAGATTGTATCCTTGGATATTTTTTCGGCCTAACAAATCAGCGTAACCTAAGAATCCATGCCATCCTGGATAGTAGTGTTCGTAGTCTTTTCCGGCCTTAAAAGCTCCGATCCCAAATCGAGGTTGAAAAGCGACCGACCTAAAGTNNGACAAAGACTGTTTGTTGGCTTCAATTCGGTAGTCAAATGGTCCGAGATCAGATTGCAACCGGATCCCAAGTGTGCCTACGTGATAAATTGGAGCCACTCCACCTTCTACTAGATAGAGAGCATAAAAGTCAGCGGTCTTTACGCCGGGAATGGATGAGCTAGTGCTATAAACTCCGTATAAATCGCGATCACCAGAAAGTGTTGCGATACCACGCGAAGAGTTGTCGACAACTTTTGCAGCGATCAAATCAGTCTCAAGTACTGAAGTATTCAGCTTAACCCGGAGTGCGTCGAAAGATCGTCCGATGTTTCCCCAGTTGAGTTGTCCAATAATTAGTTCGTTTCCGTAACTCAGGGCTTGCCGACCAACAATGGCGCTAATTGAATCGGTCATCGCATAATTAAGATACCCTTGATGGAACATCACATTGGTATCGGCTGTCACTCCGCTGCTCTGTGAGTAGGTATTTCCTGCACTCGTGCCAGATCCAGGCCCAGTCGGAGTGTAATAAGGTTCACCAAAAGTTTTCGCAAACTGAGGTTGAACAAATACTTTCATTTTTGAAGAAGGCTTAAAAAGAACATCCAATCTAATGCGATTTAAAGTAAAGGCGCGATTTGAGCTTAGGTCAGTGCGCTTATGTTCTTCGTGTCGGACGCGAAAAGAGCCGGAAATGCTCAGTGGAGATGTGGAGCTAATCATAGGCTGTGTGCTTTTGCTCGGTTCAGAAGTAGGAGTTTGTCCATAACCGCTTAGTGTAAAAGTCGAAACAGCTAGACCCAAAAAGCCAATATAATGACGATCCTTCATGATGCATCCTCAAAGGTGAATTGCTAAACGAATTTCCGATGTATTACTTCAATAAGTATTATTTATTTATTTTAAATGTGAAAATTATTTCTGATGTCCTAAGAAAATTTATGTAAACTGTTGAAGTACATCAGCAGGGATAGCATCTAGGAGAGTATTATGAGAAAGTTTGGCCTTGCAGGCAAAATCGGATTGACGGTTTTGCCTCTCATAGCAGCAATGATTTTGACAGTTGCTATTGGACTCATTGAAGTAGCTAATCTTTCTAAAAGTTTTAGAGTTGTCGCTCGCGAAGTTCTTCCTAACGTTCAACAGATCGATGATATTCAAACCATGATGGGTGAGCTCGCCGTCATGCAAAAGAAATCGATCCTGAGTCCCACTGGCCCTCGGGCAATCGAAACAAAGAAGAGATGGGATGACATTGTTGTCAAATTGTTAAAAGCAGTGGACACGTGGGAAAAAAGTGCGAGTACGGACACACGCAACCTGATCGCTAAATTTAAACCAAAGCTCTCCGAATATATCGAAATTCAAAATCAAGTGATGCAACTCCTCGCAAAAAGTGATGTCCAAGGTGCAAACGAGTTGAGTGAGAGTAAGGCGAGTGCCTCTCGGAGACAGATGTTAGGACTTCTGAAGGAAGAAGAAGAGACAGTGGGCAAAGAGTTTGCTTCTGCCGTTGCCCGAGCTGAGCACATTCAGGTGAGCTCGCGAGTCAAATTGATCCTGACAGCTTTTATTGCAGGTTTAATTGCGTTGGCTATTGCCTTCAGTATTTCTAGAAGTCTGATCGTACTTTTTAATCAAATTGTCGACGGACTGACTTCTAACTCCCATGCCTTGAAAGAAATGGCGAAGCAAATGGCGCTTCAGTCTTCTTCACTATCTAGTGCCGCAAGTCAGCAGGCGGCAGGTATACAAGAAACGGCCGCGGCTGCTGATCAGATGAATTCGATTGTCAGTCGAAATACTGAAACAGCTTCGAAAACTTCGCGAGTTTCGAGCGAAAGTGAAAAAAGCGTTCACGATGGTAAGTCAGTCGTTGGAAAAATGATGGGATCCCTCAAAGATATAGATCGAAGTACGTCGGATATTCTTCAGCAGGTCAATGAAAGCAATAAACGCATCGCGGAGATCTCGGTGGTCATCGGTGATATCAGTGCAAAGACCAAAGTAATTAACGATATCGTCTTTCAGACAAAACTTCTGTCATTTAACGCTTCGGTCGAAGCAGCTCGTGCGGGTGAGCAAGGTAAAGGTTTTGCGGTAGTGGCCGAAGAGGTGGGTAATTTAGCTCAGATGAGCGGAAACGCGGCTCAAGAGATTTCCTCGATGCTTCAGGCGAGCATTCAGAAAGTCGAGATGATTGTTCAGGAAACTCGTAATCAAGTTTCTAGTATTGTCGAAGAGAGTCGCCAAAAAGTCGAAGCTGGAATTCAAATTGGAAGCGAGTGCGAGCGACTGTTGGACGAAATTGTAATACAAGTTTCTCAGGCATCGCGAATGTCTTCCGAGATTGCCTCAGCGAGTGGAGAGCAGTCCCAGGCGGTAGGTGAAATCACGAAAGCGATTGGACAGATGGATCTAGTGACTCAGCAAAATGCAAAGTCCTCCGAAGAATGCGCAAAGACGGCACAACTCCTTGAAAAGGAATCAGAGCGTCTAGAATCTTCAGTCGAGTCACTTTTAGGTTTAGTTCATGGTAGGGCACATAGCGTCTAGGTGATTTTATACTGCGCAGCTCACTTCAAATAATGGCACCATGCGCTCATGTGGAATAACGAGCAAGGTGAGTTTGTACGGTATAAATCGGGGTTTCGTGACTGGGTGAAGGCTGACGGATCGACTCAGTTTGTTCCTGAAGCGAATCGATATCATCTTTATATTTCTCTTGCTTGTCCATGGGCTCATCGTACCTTACTGACTCTTCAGTTAAGGAAGCTCGATCGCGTTATTGGAGTATCAGCCGTCGAACCCGTTTGGAATGCAAATGGCTGGTATTTTAGCGATGCTCTGCCTGATCACGAAAATGGGCAGCCAGATCTCGTGTCTGTCTATCGATTGGCCGATCCAAAGTTTAATGGCGAGGAATCCACGCCCGTACTTTGGGACTCAAAACATAAAACGATCGTCAATAATGAATCGCGCGAAATTATGCGGATGATGAATACTGAGTTTGGCGAGTTTGTAACTGGTCCAGAGTTGGCTCCTAAAAATCTACAGCCCGAGATCGATCGAGTCATTGATTTACTTTATCAACCTATCAACAACGGAGTTTATCGAGCTGGTTTTGCCACTCAACAAGCCGCATATGAGCGTGCAGTTCGCGAAGTTTTTTCGGCATTGGATGAGTGGGAGCAAGTCCTCTCGAAGCAAATCTATCTCTGCGGCGATCAATTTACGGAAGCGGACATTTCTTTTTTTACGACGTTAATTCGTTTTGACCCGGTCTACTACGGTCACTTTAAATGTAACTGGCGTCGAATTGTCGATTATCCGGCTTTATGGAGATATATACGACGGATCTATCATATCCCTGGGGTGGCAGAGACTTGCAACTTTGAACACATCAAGAAGCACTATTACGGGTCTCATAGCGAGATCAATCCGACAGGTATTGTCCCAACTGGGCCCGTCATGGATTACTCCCTCTGACGTTTTGCTGTAAGGGCGCTTCCAAAAGAAGCAGTCATGACAGAAAGGACAGCAAGCCACTGCAAGAGACTGAGATTTTCGCCTAAGAAGATGAGTCCAGCTAGAGCTGCAACCGCAGGTTCAAGACTGAGAAGGATTCCAAAAGTTTTTGCAGGTAAGTTTTTGAGTGATATCATTTCAAGAGAATAGGGAAGTGCGCTCGAGAGCACGGCGACTAGGAGTGCGAGAGGTAGGATGGAAGGCTGAAAGAGGGAGTGCCCTGACTGAAAAAGTCCGATTGGCAAGATGACCAGTGCGGCAACAGTCATTCCGAGTGAAGTGGCCCGACCGCCAGTAAGAGTCGCTCCAGCACGTTGACCAAAAATGATATACATTGCCCAGAAGAGTCCTCCAACTAGCGCGTAAGTCATTCCGAGAGGATCGAGCCGGGTTGAGCTTGAACTGAGTGGCAGAACGAGAATTAGGCCCACTACAGCTAAGAACGCCCACACGAAATCGATTGGTTTTCTGGAATTGAAGATGGCTACGGCAAGGGGACCAGTAAATTCGAGCGCAACTGCAATCCCAAGTGGGATACGGGCCAGTGAGAGATAATAAGAGAGGTTCATCAAAGCCAAGGAAATGCCATATACCGTCACCGCACGAAGTTCCTTGCGCGTGATGGGTGTCCTCCAAGGTCTCCAGATGCTCAGTAAAATGATGGCAGCAAGGAAGATGCGTAGGGTAGTGGCCCCAACTGCTCCTAATACTGGAAATAAGCCCTTAGCGGCAGCGGCTCCAGCTTGGATGGACAAAATAGCAACTAAGAGGGTAGAAACCGACAAGCCAACGGAGTTCATAGATAGTCCATTGGACTATCATAGTTATGCTTTTAGGTTGATCTTAATTTTACGAGCGGCGTTATTCACGTCTTCTTTTCTTAGACCAGTGATGACTCGTTTTTCGGCATCAAAGTCCAAGATGCAACCCAATCCGAAGTCATTCATCGTCATGGCTCCGCCTTTATCGTTTTTAACTCCATAGGCATTGAGGATCTGGACTAGAAGTCCCGAGCGAGAATGCAGGTAGTTAGCTGAGCCTTTTGCAAGATCATGAACATAAGCTTTATGTCCAAATTCTACACGTCCCCATGCTCGAACTGTATTGGATTTGATCCCACCACAGTTGCCGAATAGTACGGTAGGAACATTTCCGCCATTATGTGCGGCTGCACAGGACATTTCTGAGCCGTACATCACAAGAGTATCATCCATCAAACCCTTAGCTCGCATTTGGGTGAGGAGATCGGCCATCTGAAAAGAGAACCATCGAGCTACTTCACCCATCGCTTGGATAAATTCTTCGCCTTGATCTTCATGGGAGATATCGTGATAACCCCGTTTCAAGACATCGATCTTTTTTGGGTCCTTTAAAGCGTTATTGTATGAATCACGCACCATCGGTAATTGCTTATCGACCGGTGTAACTTGATTGACCAAGTTTCGGTATTGGCGCACCGTTGAGCTATCTGCAAAACTGTAGGTAATCACCTTCATACGATCACATTGAAATGCTGCGACGATGTATTTTTTCATCAGATCCACGTGC
This sequence comes from Bacteriovoracaceae bacterium UBA1018, assembly GCA_002291495.1. Classification (GTDB taxonomy): domain Bacteria; phylum Bdellovibrionota; class UBA1018; order UBA1018; family UBA1018; genus UBA1018. The sequence goes on from DBAE01000249.1 coordinate 7,593, forward strand.
TTCTTAAAGAGCGTAGGATCTGACATATTGCCAATATTACCGGTATTGTTGGAAGGACCTTTTGAGTTATCCCATCCGTATTCAGGTACTGTACAGGAAGCATTCATCTCAGTTTGTACTGAAGCTGTCTCTCGTTGCAGATCCTCGACAGAGCTTAAGTACTCTTGCATCGTGATCTTGTCTTCGGCACCTAATTTATTCATGAGTGATTTGATATCGCCCAGAACAAAATCCAATACGTTTTTCTGCCGTTTCAACGCANNAACCCCAGTTGCTGGCGGCTTAAATCCGCCAAAAAGTCGAGCAAAGATGAGCTCGGGACGATTTTCATTGTCCTGCTTTTTGCCATCCAGCCCCCAAGATACGGTACGCGAATAGTGATAGCCACCGTCTGCGCCCGCAGTGTTATCTGAGGCTAAATTATAAAGCGGAATTTTATCCAAATAAGCTTTTCGTTGGGCCGCGGTCATGTTTTCGAACATCTGGTGTGCGATCAATTGGTCAATTGATGGACCACCAGACATGACGTCGGCCTTCGAGTTGAAATTGATCTTTGTGAATCCAGTGCCGGTGAGAAAATGCACTGGGCCTTCGAGATGCCCACTCTTGCAGTTAAAGTTATCGAGTCCCACAAAGATGTTGATCAAATCTTTATGAGCTTGGAGTGGATTCATTGCGTAGTTCAAAGTAAATTGATTGCCCTCAAGCTGGGTAAAGGAGTCTTCTTTCGGATTTTTCCCTTTAAGTTCGTTGGGCATCCAGTAGTGAAGCGGGACCCCGTGAGGCCATTTGACTGCCAAGAAACGTCGGGCTTGTGCGGCCGGAGCTCCTCGCGCCTGGTTAGGAAGCATGCAGTTGAGCAGAGGCAAGCCGATCATGGTCCCGGCGCCGCCCATGGAACATCTCAGAAAAGTTCTTCTATCCATTTCCCATTTCTTTTTACTCATAGCTACGTTCCCCCGGGTAATTTATCTGGATCGTTTTTGCATGAAGTGTGAGCTGGTCACGACTTCTTTGATCAGATCCTGAAAACCACCATTGCCCTTATTAACTTTGTCAGCAATTTCGTTATTAGTACACTTTTCTGATATAGTTTCTGGAACCTTAACCGCATAGGTGAGGAGATGTCGGGTGATACATTCACCATATTCAGGTCGATCTCTGACCACTTGGGTAAGTTGCTGAGGTGAGCTGAAAGCTCTCTCATAGATCTCGGCAGCAGCATTCACTGGCTGTGAATAGTCGTCCTTGGTTCGATATTTTCCAACACCGTCAAAGTTTTCCAATCCGAATCCGATTGGGTCCGCTTTGTCGTGGCAAGAAGCGCACTCAGGCGAACTTGCGTGTTGTTCAAAGACTTGTCTCACGCTTGACCCTGGTGTGTGGGTAGTCGGAAGACTTCCAGCATCGGCTGGAGGTAGCCCCAGCGGTTCGCAAAGAAGTTTAGCCATGACCCAGGCTCCACGACGGGTTGGGAGTGTGCCGGTATTTTTTGAGGTAAAAGTCAGGATACCAGCATGAGTGAGAATTCCGTCATGCGGGATTGAATTAGGAAACGTATACGACCTGAAGTTATTACCGGTAACATCAGTTCTTCCATAATGTTTAGCGAGACGTTCATTGAGGAAAGTCGTAGACTCGCTCAAAAGGTCTCTGATGCTACGATTGTTTTTGATCAGATCGATCGCAAAGAAAATCGTTTCATACTTCATGTCTTCCAAAAGCTGAGCCGGAATTGTTCCAAAGAGATTTTGCAGTGGAGTAGCTTCACTGATCTTGTCTAACTCCAACCATTGAGCGACAAATCCTTTTGTGAAATTTTCTCCCTTTGGATCAGATAACATGCGAGTGACTTGTGCCTTAATCGTGTTCGGATTGGTGAGCTGATTTTGCGCAGCTAGATCAAGCAAAGTCTTATCCGGTACAGAGGACCAGATGAGCGAAGCAAGACGTGACGCGATTTCATACGAATTGAGGTTTCGAATCGTATTTGGCGCATTAGTATCTTGCTCGATACGATAGAGGTAATTTGCAGAGCTAAGCACCGCCAATAACGCTGTTTTTAAACCCTCAGTTGGAGCATCAAGAGGAGTTTGAGCTGCCGTACCATTTCCAGTTGGATGCTGATAAGAATTTTTCACACTGATTGCTAAGTTGGCTAGGGCCGTTAGCTGATCATTGGCTAATGGTTTACGGTAGGCTCGAAGAGCGAAGTTTTTGATGATCTCACTACGACATGCATCTTGCTTGATGTCACAGTTAGTCGAGTTGATCACCTTAGGTGAGCTTCCAGTAGCTTCGGCCGAAAGGGCTTTTGATAGAGTCTCGTCGGCTAGGCCGACCATTTTAGACAAGAGGATAGAACTCATGGAAAGTTCTAAAGTGTCATTGTCAAATCCTAAGCTACCCGGGCTGTCTTTTGGAAAGCCTCCTGGTACTGTTGGTTTTTGACCCGTGAGATCACCTAGAGACGTAATAAGTTCACGGATGGTGATTCGGCGAGGCGGAATATAGTCAGGAGATTTGTCTTGGCAAACTGTGGCGTCGTCTTGAACGCTAGCGATGTACGCTGCAACTGTGGCCAAATCATTTTGATAATTATTTTTTTGAACTTGATCGAGATTGGCATAATTTGTACCACTCGGCATATTTTTTGGCCCATTAGTGCCAAGAGAGTTGATCATTCGATAATAGACTTTAGATTTCTGAGCATTCCCAAGACCGTTCTCTAAAGTAATGTAACCCGATAGGCGCCACTGAGCTTCAGTTTGTAGCTTTGTGAAATCGCCTAACGAAGATGTGTTGTGGCAATACGCACATCGTGTAGTCATGACTTGCTTAAATGCGCTAAAACTAGCGTTGACCGGATTAGTACCCGGAGAAGCCATAGGTGATGGTTGAGCTGAAACTAGCGATTGTGTTCTGAAATAGGATGAAGGTACAAGCTGTTTTACGATACCGGGACCTTGTACCTTAAGATCCACCGAAGCTTGGCCCGTCAAATTAAAATAATCTACGATAATTGGATAATCTTTATTGGCCTGAAGAGCGATGACACTGCTGGTGATTTCTTTTGGCGCATGTCCTTTGGTGGTATCCCAGTCATTCAAGATGACTTTTCCGTCAATAGTGAGACGGGTACCATCGTCCACATAAGAATAGAAAGTGTAATTGCCTGCCGCCGGAACACGGATTGTCCCAGTCCACTTAATGCTCATGTAAGTGCGATCGGTAATCGCAGTGCCTACGAGAGCAGTTGAAAGGTCAAAATTAATAGCTGGATCGACGCGTGAAAAAGCTAGAGATTGGAAATCGATGTTTTCAAAATATTCGCCCTTTAGTCCATTGACGTAGTTTTGGCCTGAATTATTAGGGGTAGGAGTGATCACTTCGCCAGTTGAGTCGGACTGAAGCTGACGATCCTTAGAGGTACCTTTGGTGTAACTCTCGGTACGCTCCATACAAGCTGTCAGAGTGAAAGTCGTTAACGCAATAAGAGCGTAAACAGATTTGTTTATTCGCATAAAAACCCCCGACGTGCATCAAGTCAGTCCCCAAACCCCCCGGTTTAGCGACTTCCCTAAATAAGGCTTAAGGACCCTTTCATTTATTATATCGGGAGTATTTAGGTTAAGTATAGAATGTCAAATGTGACACGCTCCTTGATTTTGTTCGATATTACCGAATGGTTATCGATTTCCTACGGGCCTTAGTACGTAGCCATGGGGTTATGTCCAATTGCAGACTGAATCATTTGAATGGCCAGATCATAGTCGAGTCCATCAGAGTCTGTGCCGGCTGTGGATCTCCAGCTTTGTGGTGCTTCCGGGTGAGGTCCAGAAATGACTACAAAACCCGAACCCGACACGGTTTGAGAAATAGCCGGAGCGCCATTTTCATATCGAGCAATCACGCCACTGCTCCATTCAGGAGTAGCAGGGCCGCCCCACCAAACAAGATTGCGTTTAGATCCATCTGCAAACTCAACATCAACCATATCGGCGATCAAAGATGAATTCCCATTTGGATAGTAGTAAGGAAGTACGGCACCTTCGGCAACGGCCATTCCATAACCTGCTGTTTGATTGGTATCAGCTTCAGGTCCAACGGCGACCCATGCACCTGCACAAAATCCCACGTATCCGATTCCTCGATCACGAACTGCTT
>DBAE01000171.1 GCA_002291495.1 Bacteriovoracaceae bacterium UBA1018
ACATCCACATGAGGCGCATCAAACCCCGTCGTCAGCACCGAGACATTAACCAGATATTTAAACTTCTTTTTTTTAAAATCATCGATAGTTCGGTTTCGCTCGACCATATCCGTATCGCCTACGACGAGCCTCGAATCTTCAGGAGGCAAATAGGACATGATCTCCTCAGCATGCCTGACTGAGGCACTAAAGATCATGACACCCTGCCGATGGTAGCGTTCGGTAATGTCGATGATGTTATTAATAATTAAAGGCGTGAGTCGCTTTTGATTCTTTAAAATCTCCTCGACCTCCGCAGCAGTGTACATACGATCACGCTCACTGAGCTCTGAAAAATCGTAGCTCGTGACTGGAATGTCCACCTTGATTGGAGTAGTGAGATATCTATTTTTAATCATATGTGCGAGCGGTAGCTCATAGACACACTGTTTGAAAAATCTCTGCTTATCGGTTTTGATCTCACCTGTTTGTGAATACTCGTAGATCCATCCCAAGCCAAGGCGATAGGGAGTGGCCGTAAGTCCAAGGATGCAAAGTCCCGGGTTTCGATCCTGAAGCTTTTTGATGACCTCTTGGTACTGCGTATCTCCCTCATCAGCCACGCGGTGACACTCGTCAATCACGAGCAACGAAAAGTCGTTGAAAAACTCATCTGGCGCCCGAGCAACCGACTGTACACTTCCGAAAATCGCTTTTTGATCCCAGTCCTTTTTTCCGAGACTGGCTGAAAAGATGCCGGCCGTGAGGCCATAACTCGTATACTTTTCGTGATTTTGTTCGACGAGTTCTTTCACGTGAGCCAGGACCAATACTCGTCCCTTAGCGATGCGAGCAAGCTCTGCGATCACCAGACTTTTGCCTGCACCTGTTGGCAAAACGACTACAGCAGGAACGCGTTTTTTACGAAAAAACTGAAGGACACTATCTACTGCCGCTTGCTGATAGTCACGGAGCTTATACATGGAGCGATTATAGGCTGATGCGAAAGTTTTGCGCAAGTCTGACCCGGCGCCGGAAGGCTCCGTTTTTCAATCCGTCCTAATTCATCAATTCGACTGAGTTCGGGAGGCTCACTGTAAAGCAAGTGCCCTCCTCCTCGGTGCTTGTCACAGACACACTTCCCCCATGAGCCTCAGCCAAACCTCGAACCAGTGGAAGTCCGAGGCCCCATCCTTTTTGTGCGCTTTCCAAAGCAGACGCCGATCGATGGAATGGCTCAAAAACTGTTGCAAGATCTTGTTTCGGTATTGGATTACCCTGATTTCTAACTTGGAGCCTCACTTGTGCCGTACGCTTTTCAATGATTAGTTCAATTGGAGTCTCTTTAGCGCCATACTTTGCTGCGTTAGACAGCAGATTTTCAAGAATCCTGCGCAAAGCTCCTTGATCCGCCCATATTGCAAACAATAGATCGGCTTTCAAAACGAAACGATCTGAGTAAATCAACGCGAGATCTTGAATCGTTTGCTGGGCTAGCTCCACAAGGTCAAACTCAGTTCGTCGAAGCATGAGTGGTTTGCCGGTACGAATTTGAGTCGCATCTAATAAGTCTCGAATCATTCGTTCCATTCCCTTGAGACTCTGCAGAGCACGCTGTGCTTGGGTTTGCACTCCTGGAATATCAGGAAACTGCCTCGCTAATATTTGCATCGATAATTGAGCTGCCGTAACCGGCGTACGAAGGTCATGAGTTAAAGCGGCCACGAAAGTATCTCGCAGATTTTGCTCCGCCTGAAGGCGCGCAATCTGACGTCGAAGGTTGATCTCGGTCATAATCGAAGCAGTAAGTTCTTTCATGACATTGAGATCGTGATCAGTCCATTCCCTGGGCTCAGGTTGGATCGCGCAAAACGTACCCAACACGTGACCATCATCCGTAATCAGAGGTAAAACAATAATCGCCACAATACCCCAGGGGCCAGTTGACGGATGAAGCTTTAAAAAAGGATCATGGGCGGCATTGTTCGAGATAATGGATTGACCTTCAAGCGTATATCGACAAAGTGAAGCGTCAATGGGGAGTTCACGAGTTTCCTTAAAGGGCGACGGAAGGCCAAAATCTGCTTTAAAAAACTGCTTATGAGCATCAACAAGTGAAAAAATTGTAAGAGGAACATCCAAGATCTCTGCCGCCAGACGAGCCAGTCGATCAAAGGCTTCTTCTCTAGGCGTATCCATGAGTCCAGTTTCCCGGATGGCTTGGAGTCGCGCAGGATCAACTAGCTTTAGATTGCAACTTTCTGTACGTCGTTGAGAAACCGGGTCTAACGCTCCTAAAAACTTCATCCCGTTCCTTTACCCTGGCTGATTGCATTAGAAAATAGGAAATATAATAGGATTAGCCATCGACCCGCCTATTGCATCTCGCGTCTTTAATCATCACCAGCCTTCGGCTAAGATCCCAAGTAGTCGCATGCAGCTACCAAAAGCGAAACCATCTACTCCTGACCAAGACTTGCAGAAACTCTTTTTTCTGACGCGCTTTATTCGCGATGAGAGTTTAAATCAAACGGAGATCATCGAACAGCTCTTACAAAAGATCGAAGGCTTTCAGTTTTCACCTTTGGGTGATTGGGATTTGGAATCTCTTAGGCGCGCGCGCCACTTTGCTGAAGAGATGACGATCTATTACGTCAGTCACTTTCATAATCTCAAAGAACTACCTGTCACCTACTACAAACGTGAAAAATCAATCCGAAGGCACCTGGATCTTGAGTTTTCTCATCTCTTTCAGGAGATCATTCGAAGATCTGGGCGCCCTTACCATGCAGAGCTCATCACTGAGGAGCCGATTTATTACCTACTTCAAAAGGCGAGAGAAAAGAGCTTCCCAAAAACTCCTAAGTCCAAGGGCAAGCGCCCCCTGCTTAATATTCTGAGAATGCGTTTTCATGTCGAGCTTTCAGCGAAGCTTGATCCTGATGCTAATGACCGCGAGGACCGCAGAGTACTGCTTCCATTTGAAATCAAATAAGCTCAGCGAGGTGACAGCATTTTGTTTACTTCTTCAGTCGTTTGGATTGATTGCTTCAAATCATATTCTTCGGTCTTTCCCTCGGTAACTCCCTCTAGATCGTAGAGGGCGATAGCAAATTCTCTAAACTGAGAGAACGAGATCTTATACGGGATCGGATGTTTGCCTAAACTGTCAATCACGATGACTGCAGGCTCACGACTCAACGTCGATGGATGAATCGCTTCAAGATCATAACCAACGACATTAAGCGCATGCCAATAACGAGTCTCCACTCCACCTAAATCTAACCAATCTTCACTTTCAAATCGGGAATCTGTTTTTACTTCAGCCAACAGGGACCTTCCGGAATCAATCGCCGTTTGAATATGGCTTAGCGAAAGAGGCGTCTCCTTCCCGCTTGCATCTTTTCGCTTCCAGACCTCGACTAAAGTACCGGGAAAAGACTTTCCACTCCCAAGTTGAGATTTCGCCAGATCACTCGATGACGGAAATGCAGGGAATTTAGCATATTCACAAACCCCATTAGCATTGGCGACTTGAATAGTTCTCAGTGTTGATTGCACACCACCTAAAGGAGAGGTGTTGTCGAAATACTTTTTTACATCCGAACTATTGACTAAGCACGGGGATGCACTATCTAATGGGAGTTTCTTCCTAATCTTTTCATCTATGATCTGAGTCTGAAAGTAGAGTTCCCAGGGAGAAAGGTCCGCTGTTTTGCCAGTCTCTTTGGCAAGTTTACTTTCCATATTGGCGATAATCGCAAAAGGAACACACGCGGCGGTCTTATTACCATTCACCACCTGCGACTTAGGCGCCCCATGAAACTGAAGCGTCGAATTATTCCTCTTATCAATGCCATCGATAGCTATATTTCTTTGATTGACGACATTTCGCTTCACTGAGATTTTATCGATTTGAGCGTATACATGCCTAATCTTCATCAATTCTTCGAAACGCTCAGCACTATTGTTGCCCGGATTAGAGGACCTATCCCCGCCCAGAATCGACCCACGATGTGGCGAGATTTTGGCAATAGTCTGACCGGCTTTCGGTCCAAGACCGGTTCCCTGAACGAGATCTCTCATGTCCGCGAAGATCACTTGATCATACTTAGATGAATCCAATTTTTTAAGCTCTCTCAATAAATTGGATTTAGCTTCTAAAATCGTTCTTGACGACGGTCGCTCATACCAAGCGTCGCTCATTTTCAATTCTTTAGCCTTAAGTGATCGAATTTCTCTTTCGAGTCTATCTTTCTGGGCATCGATAAAAACTGTATTCCTCGTACGAACAAAATCCTTCCAGGTCTCAACTACAGTGTCGGGCGACTGACTGATGAACCACTGGTCAAGTACATCTAAGTGGTCGCTCATTTGTTCAAATCTGGTCTGCTTTTTAGGATCCAACTTTGGCATTGAAGAGGAAAGGCTACTCGAATTCGTCGTGTCTTTTCTTTGAACCAGTGCTTTTAATATTCTATGAGTTACAAAGTGATTAGGATCACGAACATCGGTGACCTGAGCAGTAGACGGAAAACTAAGTAGGAAACTCACGATAGGAATTATCGACGGTAGTATACTGTACCGATGGGAAGCATCAGCCTTCATGTCTTGATTCTAGGATTTAAACATAGCTAAAGATACCGCCAATTTCGTGTCGTATATTTTGATCATAACTTGAACTTTGCCCAGACCACAGTATGGTCCGAGGGGCTCGGAGCCTCGCGAGGCTTTAAATCAACTCCTACGTCCACACAGTGCTTCGCCAAATCTGGCGTCGCTAAAATATGATCAATCCTCCAGCCTCGGTTACGCTGATAGGCCTGACGAAAAAAATCCCAGAATGTGTATTGGACACGATCGGGATATTTTTGGCGAAATACATCGATAAAGCGGCCATCTACGGTTTTCTTATACTGTGTTCGTGCGTCGATATGAAAACACGGATCAAGCGTGTTTCTTTCAGGATTTGCAACATCAATGGGTTCTGGAGCAACATTCAAATCTCCCAACCAGATCACGTGTTCTTTGTCTTTCAGGTATTGGTCAAAGTATTTCCTAAGCCTTGTAAACCACTTGAGTTTGTATTGATATTTTTCAGATTCAATATCACTTCCCTGCGGTACATAGGTATTGATGATTCTCACCCCTTTGATCACGGTTTGAAGCAATCGAAAATCTTCGGAGTCAGCACCTTTCGAAAATCCATGAATCACTTCCGCCGGTTTAACCTTCGATAGTGTTGCCACTCCATTGTAACTCTTCATCCCGCGAAAGTTGACGTGGTAACCAGCATCAGTAAAGGAGCTTATCGGAAATTCATGATCCTGCACTTTTGTTTCTTGAAGAGCTAAAACATCAGGCNNTTCAAGCCACTCTAGGATGATCGGCATTCTCTTTCGAACGGAGTTACAGTTATATGTCGCAATCTTCATGACTCACTTACAGCGTCACAACGACGCTCCTTAATGTTCTGCTGTTCACGTTTCACGCTACGTGCCATTTATGGATGTAAGATATACATTTGTCTGGGTCAATCCACCATGAGTTAAATTGCTATGAGCATCAAAAACGTGAAGCTTCCTACGATCCAGTCCTGGCCCGCAAGACTCGCTTTTATCTTTGCAGTACTTTGCATTTGTCTGGTCATTGCTGAAGTGACCGAGCGGTTTTTACCCGGCGACGAGTCGTTGCTTATTCTTTTATCTGGCACTGTTTTAGTTTCTTTGATGGCGGGCTTTTTAGCCGGAAGTTTTGTCGCCATTGTCTCTGTTCTCGGGCAAAATCATCTATTTCAGAGTCCACACGGCTTTTTAGGTATCAATTCATCCGCTGACGTTTTTGAACTTGTGCTCTTTTTTGTCGCAGCTTTTTTTCTAGGATGGGTTGGATCCCAGCTTCGCAGGTCGCATGCGCTTGCACAAAGTGCAAAAGCTGAAGCAGAACAGGCGAGTCGCGCTCGGGAGGATCTGCTTGCAATCGTTTCACATGATCTTCGTAATCCACTCAGTGCAATCCGACTCAACGCAGGCTTACTCAAGAGATTACCTGAAATTGACAGTTCAGACCGCGCGAAAAAAATCATTGGAACCATCGCTCGGTCGACGGATCGAGCATCTCGATTGATTCAAGATTTGCTTGATGTTGAAAAGACTCATTCTGGACGACTTTCGGTCGATCCACATCCCACTTCTTCAAGGCAAATATTGAACGAACTCAATGAAATGATGGCACCCATTGCCCATAATAAATTATTGGAACTCACTGTTCACAGCCCCGAACCTCCATTGACACTCCACTGCGACAAAGATCGCCTTGTTCAGGCCCTCGCCAATCTCTTGGGAAATGCCATCAAGTTTACTGCTGAGGGTGGAAAGATCGAAGTGGGTTGCATCGAGAGCAAAGAAAGAGTGCGGTTTTTTGTCCGAGATAATGGACCAGGAATTCTACCCGAACATCGGGCACATCTCTTTGATCGTTACTGGCAAGCAGCCCACACGGCCCGGATGGGTACGGGTTTAGGCCTGGCCATAACTAAAGGGATAGTCGAAGCGCATCACGGTCGAATATGGGTCGAAAGCATCCTGGGCGAGGGTTCTACATTTATATTTGAGATTCCCATAAATGCGACCTCAATCGGACTCACTCGTATCGAAGTAAATCAGATGAGCACCACTCTACGATCGCAATCTAAACCTAGAGGCTAAGCGGTCTTTACGGAAGCGTCGACTTTTCAACCGAGGGAGGCTTCTCAGGAAGGGGAACAAACTCAGTTTCACCCGGTACGAGAGGAAACTCCTGCGCCTTCCATCGACGTTTTGCGTCCTCGATCTTTTCACGCGAGGATGAAACGAAGTTCCACCAAATATGTCTTTTTTTAGGGAGCGCTTCCCCGCCGAGCACGTAAACTTCTGCTTCATCAATTGCGGTAAGAGATACTTCGCTCCCTTTTTCCATTTGAATAAAAACCGGAGCAACCATTTCTTGGCCCTCAATCATAACCGCGCCTCGAGACATGCATTTCGCCCGCAAGCACGGCATCGCGCGGCTGAAGAATGGACTGAATCATGATCGTAAGCCTCCCAAATAGAATATAAGCTGATATCTTGACTCAGCGTGCGACATTTCTCGTCAACCGCATATTCCTCATCGGACACCTTTATGGTAAAAATTCAACCTAGGAGCGACAGCCTGACTCAAAACCGTTCAACCCGATATCTGATTACCCTACTCATTATCAGCACCGCAACTGGCCTTCAATGGCTGCTGTGGCCGCTCGTTGGTCCGGCCCCTTTTATCTTATTTTATCCCGCAATCATTCTCGCTGCTTTGTACGGCGATGGATTGAGTGCCATCATTCTCGCCACACTATCTACACAATACTTCTTCGTACCTCCCATGTATTCGTTTCAGGTGACTTGGCCGTCAGGAGTGGTGCGACAGGTTTTGTTTATTTTTGCAGCATTTATGATTCGCTCTATCACTCAAGCGCTCGTGGTCGCGCTATCTCGAGCACAAGCGGAGAAAGAAAAAGCGCAGGAAGCGGAGAGATCGCTTTCGACGGTGCTTCGAGACTTGGAGCTCAAGAGAGATGCCTTAGAAAATAGTTTAAATGGTTTTGACATCGTGAACTCTAAGGGAGAATTTGTTTATGCTAATCGTGCTTACCTCAAAATGTGGGGTTATGACACACTAGAGGAGATCTTAGGAACTTCTCCCTCGACCCACTGCGCCGACCCAAGCGTTCCAGAAAAAATTATTCGTTCGCTGAAAGAGACCGGGCAATGTGATATCGAATTTACGGCACTCCGTAAGGACGGAAGTACATTTGAAGTGCGCATGTGGGCATGGCTTGGTCAGGACGTCGATGGAAACGAAATTTATCCGACCTCGGCGATTGACATCACCGAACAAAAGCGCGCTGTCGAAGCACTTAAGTATCAACGTGACTTGACCCAGATTATCACAGACAACGCCACCTCGGGTCTCTTTATGATGGATGAAAAGGGACATCCCACATACATGAATCCTGCAGCAGCGCGGATTACCGGTTACAATTCCCTGGACGAAATCCGAGATCGTCCCCTGCATTACGCTGTTCATTGGAAAAAACCAGATGGATCGCCATACCCAATGGATGAGTGTCCGATTGATAATGCACACTCCGCTCTCAAGGCTGTTCAAAACCAAGAGGAAGTTTTTTGCACTAAAGACGGAAGATTGTTTCCTGTCTCCTACTCTGTAGCTCCGCTCGAAAAGGACGGTCACGTTATTGGCTCAGTCCTTGAGTTTCAAGACATCACAGGCCTTAAAAAAGTCCAACACACTCTCGAAGAAGCCGTACGCGCACGCGATGAATTTCTTTCGATCGCCTCCCATGAACTTAAAACTCCCCTGACCTCATTAAAGCTCCAAGCTCAGATGCGCAGAAAGATTCTCGCAAAAGGTGATTCATCGGCATTTAGTTTTCATAAGCTAAGCACCATGATCGAAAATGATGTCCGCCAGATCCAGCGACTGGCGCGTCTGATCGAAGACATGCTCGACATCTCACGGATCAATACCGGAAAGTTACCGATCCAAAGAGAGAGTTTTGACCTTTGCACCTTAGTTCAAGACGTGGTCAATCGACACCGGGCCCAACTCGAAAGCACCGGAAGTAGCATTGAAACCCTCTGTTGCGATCAAGCCATAGGACATTGGGACCGATTCCGACTGGAGCAAGTTCTCATCAATCTCCTGACCAATGCCTCAAGATATGGAGCAGGTAGACCTGTCTCGGTAAGTGTGGTCAAAGAATCTCAAAAGGTCTGCCTTACTGTGCGCGACAATGGGATTGGGATTGCACCCGAAAACCAAGAGCGAATTTTTCAAAGATTTGAAAGAGCGGTCTCTGCTAGCGAAATTAGCGGACTGGGACTCGGTCTCTATATCTCAAAACAAATTGTTGAAATGCACGGCGGGAAAATCGGTGTTGAAAGCGAATTTGGAAAAGGCTCCACTTTCACCGTTGAACTTCCAGTTGAGGCCACCTAGCATAAGGAAAATACAATGGACGCACAATTTTGGATTAACGTTTGGAATGAAGGAAAGACCAATTTTCATCAAAGAGATTTTAATGAAAAGCTCACCCAGTACTTTCCAAAGCTTAATCCCACTCAGGGACAAGAGGTGCTCGTGCCACTGTGTGGAAAATCAAAAGATCTACTTTGGCTCCATCAACTAAATCTTCAGGTTCACGGGGTCGAATTGCATGAAGATGCAGTGGCAGCATTTTTTATCGAAAATGAACTATCTCCTCTCATCAAGACCCAGGATCATGACTTTACTGTGTACACGTACAAAAACATTCGAATCAGCTGCGGTGATTTCTTTCGGTTAGATCCTGCCGAGACCTATGACTTTGTCTACGACCGCGCAGCGCTTGTGGCCTTGCCGCACGAAATGAGAAAAGACTATGCGGAAGTGATCAAGCGATCACTCAGAAAAGGTGGAAGATGTCTGCTCATCGTGTACGAATACGACCCGTCGAAAATGGACGGTCCACCTTTCAGTGTCGATGCAAAAGAAGTCAATGAGCTCTATCAAGATCGGTTTGACATCCAACTCTTAGAGAATGAAACGCCCTCAAACGAGGGGGCTAGGCTTTCCGCAGTCGAGAGTCTCAAACAAAAGGTCTATCTGCTCGAAAAGATACGAGATTAAAACCAGATAGACATCCCTTTGTTACTTAAAGTCACAGCGAAAAACAGCTCTCAACCTTGACCTTGATCTCCTATACCCGATTTTTTAGTCGAGCTTGCTTGAGGACGTGGCCTCAACCAAAGATAGGTGCCTACGATCGCAACAGCCACTGCCAAATATGCAAAANNATTAAGGTCCAACATGGTCCGGACAGAATGCAAAGGGCGGACCAGCGACCGACTTATTTTGATACTTTCCGTAGGTAAAACTTAAGTGCGCTTTTAGGGCTAACGTACTATGGTCCGCGACGTGAGAGCATTTCAGATAATTCTCTTCATCCTGGTCAGTTTACTTACGGAAATGGAAGCCATTTCAAGCGAGTTCTATCCCGTGGGGATTCGACCCGAAGATGCCAAGTACTTTTCAAGAGACGACTTGCCTCTCATCGATGCGCACGATCATACTCTTTGGGAGCTCCATCTCAGGTTAGGAAAAGTGGAGGTGGGCTCATTTGAATTCATTTCTAGTGATGGCTTACCTCTCACCCAGCCGATCTTTTTCAATGGAACTCAGACTCACCTATTTAATGATTCGGTCGAAAAGTCCCTCACTCGAGTAATAAGAGAACTTCCACCCTATGAGAGAGATAACCCTAGAACACTGAGAATGAGACATGTTCATCCCTCGTTTCCCGAGCTAGATCTCATCTTAAGTATTGCTGGAATAACCTATCGTCAGAGTCATTATTATCTTCGCAAAGAGTTTAGTCGTGGCGACAACCTGATTTCTCTCGCGATTTTCAAAGCACTGAACGCGCTCGGATTTAACCTAAACTTTGATGCTCAAATCATCTTTGAGTCTTCTGAACCAGGGCTGTTAGAAAAAAATACATATACAATCTCCGGCATGCCTGTGAAACGCCAAACCGTGTGGAGTCAGTGCTCGAGTCTTCTACGTGGAGAGTTAAAAGATCCTACCTCTGAGGCGTATTGGTTGCGTCGTTTTAATCAGTCATTTTAATCAGCCGCTCTTTTAGGCGCACGCTTTTCAGCTCGGCGTTTTGCGATCTTTTCCTGATAGATGGCCATCGCTTTAGTTTTTTTAGCAACCACCTGCTTTACCTTCGCATGGCTCTCGCATGTCTTNNCGTCCGCCGCAGTTCTCGTGTTCATAGGCAATCGGCGGGCCTTCCGGGGCAGCCCATTTATCACCCCATTCGGTGAGTGCAATAATCACTGGCTTAAAGTCCAGTCCCTTCGGCGTCAGATGGTACTCGAGATGCTCTGACTCTCCCTTTGAAGTGGTCATCAGCCCGTCTTCGACAAAGGTCTCTAATCGTTTTGTTAAAATATTGGGTGCAATATCAAGCCGCTTCTGAAAATCCGTAAAGCGAGTCATGCCCGCAAACATAGCGTTTCGGAGAATCAGAAGACTCCAACGCTCACCAGCAACCTCTAAGGCACGGGCAGCAGAACAAGCTTCCTTGTCATATGTTCTTCCCAGCATAGTACCATTTTAGCAGTTTTACTTGCATTACGCAACCAAACCTACTATCATGATGCAAGTAAGTTAAAACTTTATAGAAACCGATCTAACCGGAGGACTATTCAATGAAAACCCACGATATTCACCACGAAATCGGCGTAAAAGCGTCACCCGATGCAATTTACAAAGCCTTGACCGACATCAAAAAACTCTCCGGGTGGTGGACAACTGATACCCGAGGTGACTCCTCAAAAGTTGGAAGTCAAATTGAGTTTTGGTTCGGCGAACACTGCCTCAAGGCTGAAGTGACCTCACTCAAACCCAATGAACAAGTTCGTTGGCGACCCTTAGCTGGCTTCGTGGATTCAGAATGGGTTGGAACAGAAATCGGATTTGACCTCTCAAAAGAAGGAGATCAAGTCTGGGTGCATTTTTCACACTCTGGATGGAAGGATATCAAGGGAACCTATCCTCATTGCTCCATGAAATGGGCAGTATTTATGCTGAGCCTGAAAGACTTGCTCGAAAAAGGCAAAGGTCAGCCTGCCCCAAATGATGTATCGATTAATCATAGTTAAATAAAGAACGGCCGTGCTCCCCAGAGAGCACGGCCGTATTGTTTTTCAGCACACCTCCTGCAAGTCCTCTACTCCCATGAGCACCCAATCTTTCAAAAACAAAGTCGCTATCATTACTGGCGCAGGAACCGGCAATGGCGAAGCAATTGCTGAAGAGCTTTCGCGCAGAGAATGTAAGATTGTATTGGCCGGACGTAATATCGAATCAGAAACACAAGTCGCCAGACGGCTTGATCCGCGAGGCGAACGAATCATATCCCTCAAAGCCGACGTCAGAGATCCTTCTGCTGTGCAATATTTAGTAGGTGAAACGTTGAAGCGCTTTGGAGCGTTACACTACGCCATCAATAATGCAGGTGTAACAGGCACGCCGGCTAACATCCCTGACATTGAAATTGAAGATTGGAATAATGTCATTGCGACGGATCTCTCAGGCGTATTTTATGGACTCAAGTATGAAATCCCCGCGATCATCAAAAGTGGTGGCGGAGCAATCGTTAATTTGTCATCCGCCAACGGTGTGGTCGGTATACCAGCACTTGCAGCCTATACTGCAGCTAAGCACGGCATCATCGGCTTAACTCGATCTGCAGCTCTTGAGTGCGCAAAACTTGGTGTGCGCATCAACGCGATTGGACCTGGGTATGTTGATACTCCCCGCATGAGAGAAACACCTGAGGAGATATTTAATCAAATGGCCCAATCTCATCCCATGGGACGCATGGCAGGTAGAGACGAGGTAGCAAAAACGGTTGCCTTTTTACTCTCAGANNTTTTATCACGGGTGCATTTATTCCAGTCGATGGTGGATACACAGCTCAGTAAATTGTCGGTAAATTATCATTAAATTATGAGTGACCTCTGAGCTAACCCTCGGTTCTTGTATCGATGGGTAGCTTTACAAAAAATGTGGTTCCTTTTTCAGGGCTACTTTCTACACGAACTTCACCACCGTGCGCCTCGGCCAACCCCCTTACTAAAGACAGCCCGAGCCCCCAACCTCTTTGTTTTCCGGCCATCGCAGAGTCTGTCCTTCGGTACTGCTGAAAAAGCGTAGCTTGATCATGAGGTGCGATCGGGTTACCCCAATTATGAACTGAGATCATGACATGCTCTGAACCTTCACGACTGATTCGCACTGCGACGCTTCGTTCATTAGATCCGTACTTAATGGCATTATTACAAAGATTTTCAATGATTCGTTTAATGCCCGAGCAACTCCAACGCCCTATAATGTTCTCAGCGACCTCCACGACAAATCGATCACCATAGATCTGCGCCAACTCATCGAGAGTTGTCAGTACGAGTCCATTCAGATCACACTCGGAGACATCCAAAGGGAGCTGCTCACCGGCGTTAAGACGATTGGCATCGAGCAGATCGCGAATCATTCGGTCAGACCGATCAATATTTTCTGAGATCCGAACTGCGGCCTTATAAAGGATTTCGGGATCACTTCCTTTTCGAATAATCAACTGAGCGTTCATTTTTGCTGCCGTCAACGGTGTCCGCAAATCGTGACTCAGAGTCGCAACAAAGCGCTCTCTGAGTTCTCGCTCTTCTTGAAGCTTTTCCACCAAGATCTTTTGTTCATGTATATCCGTATTACTCCCAATCCACTTAGTGATCCTACCGCTCGAGTCTCGTACAGGTACTCCGCGAACGAGATGCCAGCGATATTGCCCATCGGATCCTCGCCGAAATCGCTGTTCCATCAGAAAATCGTGCCCAGTCTTAACAGCCTCTCTCAAACGAATCCGTGTCAACTCCACGTCATCGGGATGCATAGGCAATGTATCTGCGTCGTCCCAGCGGGTTCCACACGGCAATCCTAAGTAGACAAACCACCAGTCATTGTACCAATCGACATAAAAGTCAGCGGTAGCAGTCCAAATAATCTGGGGGAGTGCATTGGCTATCTGTCTAAAACGCTCCTCACTTTCTTGTAGCATTCTCTTATGCTCCTCAAGCTCATGAATCTCTTCAGATTCGAAAAGAGCACGCGAAGCCTCTAATTCCTCTTCGCGCTTTTTGACTATACTTCGAAAGTGATCTTCGGCAGCACGCTCCCTTTCCTGAGCCTGAGCAATATAGCGAGCACCAGAATCTGCCATTCCCTGTTCTAATGCCGATAGAATAATGTCCCGTTCACGCACAGGTAGCTGTGCATCTTGCTCTAAGACCTCAAAAAGAACTTCTCTGAGTATCCGAAATTCCATCAACACATCTTGTAGTGAATACTCTTTCAATGTGGCCCTCTGCTGCGCGTGCTCTTCTGAGGACTCCTTCAATCCGCCTGAAGTAACTGAAGCCAATCCTTCTACCCCTCTAGACAAAGCATTTCCGAGTTGATCGAGAAATATCGGAATGCTATCTCGAAGCTGAGGTTCAGTCTGGCGACTTGCAGCAGGAATCTTTTCCGAAATCTTACTTTTCCACAGTTTGATGATCCGTTCTTTAGATCGAATCAGCCGCTCTGCCGTCGACCGGAAATGAATTTCATGTCTTGCGTAATTGCGATGGGTCACGCTGCAAAAGTTGCACGTTTGGTGCCTCATGCATCATCTCGCTGTAGACGGACGCCCTAATCTGGTACACAGTGTGCTCAAACTGATCCTTGTCGAGAGCCCTCATGAAAATTCGCAACTCTTCAGGCCCGTTCAAAAATCTCCTCGTCCGCGGCATGCTGCCCTATGCCGTACTATTATTTGGTGCGCTTTTGACAGGAACCGCAGCAATTCTAGATTACAAAGTTACGATTAACCAAGAGCTAGTCCGCTTTGAATCCCAGGCTAACCAAGCCGAGAGTCGAATTCGAAGCCGCATTGAGAAGTACCAAAACGCACTTATACACACTCGCGCCTTCTTTTTGACTCAGAGTCATGTAAGTCGGCAAGCATTTCGAGACTACGTCAGACGACTTGAACTCTCCACGAAGTATCCGGGGATTCAGGGACTTGGCTTTACAGTCAGAATACCAGCAGAAGAGCTCCAATCACATGAACGAAAAATCCAAGCGGGTGGTTTTCCTGAATACGAAGTATGGCCAGATCATCCACGAGAGGAGTACTACTCAATTCTCTATCTTGAGCCATTTGAGTGGAGAAATCAGCGCGCCTTTGGATACGACATGTTTACTGATCCAATCCGTAAGAAGGCAATGGAACTTGCTCGTGATACCGGTGAGCCGGCTTTGTCTGGAAAAGTCATTTTGGTCCAGGAGACAGAAAAGAATGTTCAGCCTGGATTTCTTCTCTATGTTCCTATCTATGATCCAAAGTTGCCCGCAGATACTGTAGAACAAAGGAGAAAAGCACTGACGGGTTATATCTATGCCCCTTTTCGTTCTGGCGATCTTTTTGCGCGGATATTTGACGAAGATATTGTAACCTATAGGGCATTAGACGTTGAGGTTTTTGACACGCAAGAGATTACCCAAAGCAATATTCTTTACGATAAGGATGGCTTACACCGGCAACTGGATGCGAACTACAAACCACGATTTCGAAATAGACGTACCATACATGCAAAGGGACGGGACTGGACAGTACTCATCGCTTCACTGCCTGAGTATGAAAAAACATCAGCTCAAACATCACCATTCGTCATTGGGCTAAGCGGCCTGAGCGTCAGCCTCTTGATGTTTTTACTCTTGCTCGGTAACAAAAATCAAACTGAACTTGAGCGTGCACATCTACAAAGAATCGAAGGTTTTCTTGCCGAGCGTAAACGTAACGAGGACGAACTCAGAAAAGCCCTTCGAGCCAGAGATGAATTTTTGAGCATTGCCTCACATGAATTGAGAACTCCTCTGACCCCCCTTCAGCTGCAGTTGCAAAGTCTAATCAGATTACTTAGAGGTGAACCCAATTTGTTGCTTTCCCAAGACCGACTCATCAAAATTGCCGCCATCTGCGAAAATCAGATCAGTCGCATGAGCCGCCTAGTCGATGNNGTGGAAAACTCACTATCAAACCGACGTCGGTCGACTTATCTCAAATCATCCATGAAACAGTCGAACGCTTTAAGTCCGAAATAGCAAAAGCTGGATGCACAGTTTACGTGTGCGTTCCCGAGGTTTGTAACGCTAAGGTCGATCATCTCAGGATCGAACAGGTACTCAGCAATCTTATCACCAACGCCACAAAATACGCTCACGGGGGTCGGATNNGTCCAGGACCAGGGAGCCGGTATAGCCAAAGAAGATCAAATTAAGATCTTTGATCGATTTGAACGCGTGGGAACGGAACAAAAAAACATCGGCGGATTGGGGCTCGGACTCTATATCACCCGCCAAATTGTTGAATCCCATCAAGGCACTATCCGGATTGAAAGTGAACCCGGAAAAGGATCACGATTTATCGTCTCGCTACCGAGAACAACTGCCAAAACGTGAAGCAGCGCTGCCGAACTATTTTTTACTCAAACAACTATTCCAAACGAAATAGCTTCAAAGTTGCAATAAAACTTTATGATTATGACAATGCTTTCGCATTTGCTGCCGACAGGTGAGAAAACTCAGCTGGGCGTTAAGGAGCTATTTTATGCTGTAAGCTACTTTGGAATCACTCTTCTAGCACTTAGCATCCATGAATATACTGAGATCAGCCCTTTCCTCTGGTTGCCTAGCGGCTTAGGAATTTTTATCGTCCTACGTTACGGTTACCGCGGGTTTGCGGCCGTCGTTTCCGTGTTTCTACTCACGTCTATCATTTCATTCCGCTCAGTCTCGTCGGCCTTACTGCTCAGCACATCTTTAGGCGTGCAAGCCGTAATCACCCATCAACTCTTCCGAACGAGAAAAAACAATCGAACCACACAAGTCAATTTCTCTGATGCAACATGGTTCATTCTACTAATGGTACCTTTGACCGCTGTCGTGGGAGCACTCATCAGCAGTAGCTCCATATTATTGCCGCAGGCGCAAGGCTGGCCACAGCAGGCCTCGGCAATTACCATCTACGGCCTGCAGTATTATTTTGGTACTCTCTTGTTTGTATTTCCTTATCTCCTGCCAAGCTCACCCCCAAGCTTTTTCAAAAATTTTGAAACCATGAGTCTGTCTGTAGCTATTACCACTGCAGCCATCTGGATTTTTACTAGCGCCAGTGCACCCGCTTTTCTCCTCTTTCCAATTGTGGTTTGGTCTTCCATTCGTCTTGCAACCTTCATTTTAGCTCCAATCATTCTAATAGTGGGATTGGTCGCTACCCTAGGAACGCTGGCCGGTTTGGGTCCTTTCGCTAGTGAGTCTTCATATATGCAGCTAGTACTCTTAGGTAAATTTCTTGCAACTCTTACAGCGACGGGACTCATTTTGTCTTCGGACAGCAACATTTACAAAGAGGCCCGCCGTCTCATTCAATCAGAAATCGAACTCNNCTTTCTGACTCAAGCTCAACGCGTAGGTCAAATTGGAAGCTGGGAATGGGATGTACGAAAAAATCAATTTATGTGGTCTGACGAATTGTGCCGACTCCACGGCTGGTGCAGGCCCGAACACATCCCAAGAACATTAGATGCTTTTTTGGCGACGGTTCATCCCGAAGATCAGGACACAATTAAATCAGAACTTCTACGTGTACTTACTCAAGATGGAGAGTTTGAGTTTGAAGAGCGGGTCATCACGCCTTCGGGGGAGACCCGAGAACTTTTAGCTCGTGGAAAATCCATCATGAATCANNGCACATGCCAGGACATCTCTGCAAGGAAGCAAGAAGAAAGAAGGCGCAATGAGCTATTTATCAGAGAACAAAAAGCGAGACAAGAAGCAGAACATGCCAACGCGGCTAAAGATCGCTTTCTTGCTACACTCTCGCACGAACTACGCACTCCTCTAACGACGATTTCATCCTGGGTTCAACTCCTCAGACTCCCTCCCTCTGCATCTAATACACTCGATCGCAGCATCAAAATGATTGAACAAGCCACCGAATCACTCAATCGAATGATCGAAGAACTCTTAGAAGTTTCTCGGATCTTATCGGGCAAGGTTACCCTGGATCTCCAGAATGTCGATTTATGTGATCTGATTCCGCGTTCGATAGAATCACTGATTCCGGAAGTCGAGAAAAAACGTCTGCGTCTCTACTTAAATTTTGACGACTGCCGCGGCAGTGCACACGTTGATCCGACTCGTATCCGACAAATTATATGGAACCTGGTCAATAATTCGATTCGATATACACCTTCCGGCGGATCCATTTCCATCTTTGCAAAAACAAATCAAGTAGGCTCTGGATTTGTGCTGCAACTAAAAGTGACCGACACAGGAAAAGGAATTCCAAAAGAGTTTCTACCATCGATCTTTGAACCCTTTTCGCAGCAAGAAACTTCAGGCATGAAAACCAATCGGGGGCTCGGACTTGGTCTCGCCATTGTCAAGAGTCTGACTGAGCTGCACGGCGGAACTATCCAAGCAGAAAGCCAAGGCATTGGGCTTGGAAGTACTTTCATAGTTCAATTTCCACTCATAGAAGTAGATTGGCAAGACCTCAATCAAGACCAAACTAGACTTAACATCGATTCAAATCAAGCAAGCCAAAGCGCTATCTCACTGAGTGGTATACGAGTATTTTTAATTGAAGACGAAGCAGCCACTCGTGAGGCTATATCGATTGCATTTAGGATGAGAGGCGCCGATCTCACTCAAGCCTCCAGCGCCTCCGAGGCCATACGGAAACTTTCCACAACCTACTGTGATATTATTCTCAGCGACATTGGGCTACCGGATCAATCTGGGTATGAACTGATTAAATATATTCGCTCGCGGCAAGAATCCTATCTCTCACGTCTGCCTGCCATTGCTCTCACGGCATATGTCAGTACCGATGACATCGAACAAGCACTTCGTTCGGGC
>DBAE01000148.1 GCA_002291495.1 Bacteriovoracaceae bacterium UBA1018
ACATTAATCAGCTCTCTCTTTTTGCTGGGCTTCACGTCGCTCCCGCACCTCTTCCGCCCGATGCTATCTTCGGAAAAAGCTTAGTCACTGAGCTCGAAAAGATCGACATCAATGACATGACTCCCATCCAGGCCATGAACTTCTTAGTAGATATTCAAGGTAGGATCGCCGGCTTAAAATAGAGGTGGGCCCGACCTTTTGGTAGCGCATGCGCGTCATTTATTCATTACCCGTCATTCGCTGAGTCCTGCATAAGCACAAGCATAGAAGGTCGTTACTGAAATATAGACTACGGAAAATGTTAGATACATCATGCGTATGTAATATTGCAGTGCGGGTGCCGCACCGATTTCTAGTACTTTCAAATAGGTAGAGCGGGTGGTGAAAGAACGGCCCCAGGTCCACACCTACACAGTGGGGCCACTTTGCTACACAGCAGATTTGGATAGAGCTGATCTGTATAGATCTACGACTCCAGACGTTCTCGAACGAGCTGGAGAGTCTTTTTCAGAGCGGAACCTAGTGCTACCGATGGCGTTTTTTCATCAAGCGGGATCCAGATCAGGTCCGATTGAGCAGCAGTATTTTCAGCGACTTTCAGTAAACGCGCAGACTCGCGCCCCCCCGATCTGGGCATTTTCCACACTTGAGTGGTACGCGCGATCTTATGGCGAGTAACAATGTGCTTACTCTCTACGGTCGCTATTTTCACAAGGCCCGAAGTCAGTTTCGCATTTTCTAAAAGATCCCAAAGCCCTGCGCGCCATTCTCCTTTTGCGCGCTTTCGTAGAAGTACTCTTCCTTGCTCATCAAGGACGCAATGAAGCTCTTCTTGGACATTGATCCATTTTTTTCCAGCTTT
This sequence comes from Bacteriovoracaceae bacterium UBA1018, assembly GCA_002291495.1. Lineage (GTDB taxonomy): Bacteria > Bdellovibrionota > UBA1018 > UBA1018 > UBA1018 > UBA1018. The sequence continues at coordinate 863 of DBAE01000148.1, forward strand.
CTTTGGCGGGTACTGATCCACAACTCCAGCCTGATAGGCACGGCAGGCATCGCGCACGGGACAAACTTCGCACTTGGGACTTTTAGGAGTGCAAACCATTGCCCCAAGTTCCATCAGCGCTTGATTGATCACACTGGGTTTGATTTTTTTCCTATGCGCCCGTTCCACCACTGCTCGAGACAGGCGCCAAAGCCTTTGTTTATAAGCACTATCCCCCTGCAGACGATTGACTCGTCGTACTCGCGATAACACACGCTCAACATTTCCATCGAGGATTGCTTCAGGCCGATCTTGAGAGATCGATAGGATTGCTCCCGCAGTGTAATTTCCCACACCAGGAATCTCGAGCCATCCCTCTCGATCAGTGGGAAAGCCTCCAGCCGTTACGATCATCTGAGCGGCTTTATGTATGTTTCGAGCGCGTGAGTAATACCCTAGACCCGCCCAATGTAGGAGGACATCATCGAGAGGTGCCGCAGCCAAAATTTCGACGCTTGGAAATCGCCCGATAAACTTTTCAAAATAAGGGACCACTGTCACGACTTGAGTCTGCTGGAGCATGATCTCCGAGNNACACAGAAGGCTCGTCCCGCCAAGGCAAGACCCGCTTACGAAGTTCGAACCACTGAGCTAAGGACTTTAAAGCTCCATTGAAAGTGACATTAGGATTGCTCACGGACCCCTTTGTCCCATAAGCTTTTAGATATGGGCAAGAAGGATTTTGCTTTCAAGAGGCTTCAACTCCGCAAGAAGCGGCCTGCCTTAAAAACTCAACGACGCAGGCTTGTGCTACGCCCTTTTCGCCGTGGCGCAGGCATATGGATTGTCGTCCTCCTTTCCTTGAATGTCTACCTTCTAGTCTCCCCAAGAACGTCCCTAGCCGCCAATGGTGCTACTTCTCAGGGATTTCGCGTGGTCCTAGATCCAGGCCATGGAGGCAATGACCAAGGAACGGTCTATCGTAAAGGTAAACTGAGACTTGCTGAAAAGGATGTCACCTTAGATCTTGCGCTCGAGACCGCGAGACAACTCGAAAATCAGGGCTTCGATGTTTTCCTGACCCGCCGTGGAGACCAAGACATCCCTCTTCCATCTCGGACTGCTGTCGCGAACCAAATCAAGGCAGACGTATTTATCTCAATTCATATGAACTCACATGCTTCTGCTCGAGCTGGAGACGCCGAGGGCATTGAAACTTTCATTTTAAATAACGCTACCGACGCCACCTCAAAGAGGTTGGCTCACTTTGAAAATAAGTCGGCGGACAAAAATCCAGAAAAAGCTCCTGATCAAAACGACGTGGCTTTGATCCTCAAGGACCTCACTTTAGATGCTAACCTCTCCGAAAGTAAACGCCTGGCCTGCGCAATTCAAAATAGCCTCGTCTCAGTCACCTCTCAGACCTCATCTAAATCTGCGTCCCAGCGCAATCGAGGGGTCAAGCAAGCTCTGTTTTATGTCCTACTGGGCGCTGATATGCCTAGCGTACTCGTTGAGGCAGGCTTTCTCACCCACCCCAGGGATAGAAAACTCGTTACCTCTATCCATGGCAAAAGGGCTATTGGGGCCTCGATCGTCAGGGCCATTCAGCAGTTTAAGCGCAATAAAAATACCCGTGAGGCGCAGTTAGAGTTGAGCAGGTGTAAAGTTCATTGACAGTACCGACCAATTTGCGAACACATAGCCCATATTTAATATCTAATTAATTCATACACATAACCAATTTAATAAGCCTGAGTCTCCGCGGACTCATTTGGCACCACCCTTGCTTTTACTACTTCTCGAGAGAGCTAGCTGAAGTGACCAATGACTTAGGTCATAGAGGCTAAACAAAAATGGAGGAAGTAGATATGAGTCGCGTAAATACAAAGCGCATAGCGGTGTTCTTAGCAGCCGCATTGAGCGCATTAACTTTAAGTGGTTGCGGTAAGAGTTCAAACTCCGCTCCGATTGGCGGGATCCATCACGGTCTCAACAATGGGATCGTAGGTAACGGACAATGTGTTCCGATTAATCCAAATGCCCCAACCCCAATTCATTTCGTTGCACAAAACATCCGTGCAACTAACATCAATATCGACGGCGGTATGCTCAATGGCCAATCCGTTGGACGCATCATTGTCGGCGCTTCAGGCGGTATTCCTAACGTAGGAATGGGCGAAGTGCGAAGATTCATCAAGGTTAGCCCTGATGCAGCCATTGACATGACCTTGTCTCCTAGTGGTGGCGCTACCTACGGTGGCGTTCCGGTGAGTGGCGGTGGTTACATTCAGCTGACACAAGCTTACGTACAAGCGTTGTACGGTGCAGCTCAAACTGGAATGATTCCAGGCGTTCAGCCGAACTATAACAATGGCTACATGCAACCCCTCTGCGTAAGCGGGTTTGTGATGAGCTTGACTGTGAATGTGAATCAGATTCAAAGCGGTAGAATTTATCTCTACTTCAACGGATCAAACGTTCCATTCATGAACGGTCCAGTCACCATGTATGGTGCTACTTATTAATCGATCCTAGTCTCTGTAATTTTAGTTAGAGTGTTAGTGTTAGCGTGGCCAAACTCCACGCTCTCTCCTGGCGGGTCTTACCTCAAGAGAGAAAGTAGATGTGAAAGCAGAAGTTGAAGCGATAGCAGAAGTAGATGTGAAAGCAGTTCGGGCCAGTGAATGTTGATGTGAAGAAGATGCCCACTTCGATAGGTGATGAGTAGAAGCGAAGGTTGAAGTAAAAGTAGTTAAAAAGCTCTACACGATGGATAAATAAGTCGATCCATCAGAGACAGATCTCTCAATGCGTAGATTAAGACCCGTATTGAAAAGGGGTTAACACAAATAGGTGTTAACCCCTTTTTTAATTGATTGTGATCTAATTAATCGATTGCTTCTGCCGCAGGAAGTTTAAGAGTAAAAAGCGCGTCTTCCGCAGGCTCAAGGTTGACGATTTGTAAAACATTCGTCTTAAGTTCGCCAATTGTCATCTTCGAAACACCAGCCCCAAAACACGCAAGCTTGGTCACGACATCGTGATCGAGATTGAAGGAAATTGAAAAGTCATCTTCTGACAACTCGACCTGCTTAATTGTGAAAGATTTTTCACGAGGAATATAGCGATCCTTTTCTGAGGCTTGAACCTGCAATTCACAAGAAATCAAATTGTCCGAATTTTCGCGGATCACGCGAGACTGAAGACGTAAATTCCACTTTCTATCCACCGCCTCATCCCATACTAAACATCCTCATCCCCGGATCCCTTTTGATCCCAAGCTCGGCTTCCATCAGGTTACGAATCACATAGAGCGTGACCGTTTTAAACTCTCTCCCCCAGGTCACAATCCTGGAATAAACAAGCCCATCCCAAAAGCGCTGAGAACTCCCTTTGCGTGCTCCGGTGATCAAAAGAGCAATCGCACCAGATAATCGCCTCAGAAAACTCTGTAAATCTTTTCGAACACCCGCACTGACAAGTAAGTGCAAATGATTTCCTACATTGGCGTATTGATAGATTCGTACTCCAGATTTTCTCGCCACGCTTTTCACCAATACATCGACGCGTTTCTTATTTTTTGGATGAAGCATGGAGCGGACTCCGCGAGCACGAGTCGAACGGAAAACGAGATGCATCGGTTTCTTCGGATCAAACGGACGCGCGATCTTTCTCTTCCCTTTTCTAATGTCTCCACCGTGCTCACGGTTCTCACGTAATTCTTTGGCAGAAAGTTTTAGAAGATGAGGCAGAAAAGAGAGTTGATTTGGGCGAGGCATCGAGAAATTTCATATCAAAATTTAATCACTACTTCACTAAAAAGTACTATTTTTCTGCTGATTTTTAGCACTTAGTTCTCTAAAAATACCATTGCCCCGCCCAAAGCATTCGAAGCAAAACTCTGACTCAGAAGCACTCGCTCAAACGTGATTCCGCTCATTGTCGTCACAAAGCACCGCGCGCGACACCATTGCCCCACGCAAACTCCGCCGCTACTCTACCCACAGAACTCGTCAGTCCCTTGACGCCACATTGCCCACAGATCTAGCCACAGATCCATTGCCCACGCTTTCGCCCAAAATCTTGCACCCCACGTCCCGCGCCGCCCGCAATCGCGCGGCCCTTCGCACCCCGCACACAACCCCACCTCCCTACAAATTCCCATTCCCCCCCGCACGCGCCCAAGCTAAACTAAAAACAAATGAATTTTCTTGAAGCGATCGAAGCCTTTCTTTTAGCGCGACAAATTGATCGTGGAGCATCAGATCATACAGTCGCTGCTTATCGGCGCGATCTTCTGCAACTCGCGCAATCCAACGAAGCCCTCGCCCATCTCCCCATTACCGAAATAACCGCCGATCATTTGACTCATTTTGTTCACACGCTCACAAAAGAAGGCCAGAAATCCGCCTCCCTCTCGAGAAAGATCAGCAGCATTCGTCAATTTTTCAAGTTTTGCTGTTTAGAGCATGATCTTGAACTCAATCCAGCCGATGTACTGCAAACTCCACAGCAGTCAAAATCTCTCCCCTCATTTCTCACTCACGATCAAATCGGGGGGCTGCTCAATTCCGTTCACCAGGGGCTCCCGTACCCAGGTCGACATCAGGCTGCTCTTCAAGCCCGCGACCGTGCGATGATTTATCTTTTGTATGCAACTGGGCTTCGAGTTTCTGAACTCGTGGAGATGACCACACATCAGATCGACACCAAGATGGGTTACGTGCGCATTCGGGGCAAAGGAGAAAAAGAGCGTATTGTGCCTTTTGCGCCTGTCGCGGGTGAGTACGCAATTGAGTTCATTCAAAACCATCGCGCTAGCCTCAATGCTATCAAAAATAACGATGATCTTTTTATCAGTGCTCAAGGAAAGCGCCTGACTCGTCAGGGCTTCTGGAAGATCCTCAAGCATCATGCGACCCAAGCGGGCATCCGATCGCATCTTTCCCCTCATACTTTGAGACATTCGTTTGCTACTCATCTGCTTCAGTCCGGCATGAACTTAAGATCGCTTCAAATGCTCTTAGGTCATTCGGATCTGTCGACCACACAGATCTACGCCCACGTAACTCCAGAGCATCTCAAAGAACTCCACGAACAACATCACCCTAGGGCCCACTACAAGCCCTATAGGAAATCCTAAAGCTTTGTGTCAGTATACAAGTCTCTATGGATTCATTCTCCCAGCGCTTACCGATGCTGTTTATTCAGCTCGTACCTTTCTTTATGGCCGTCGTTTTTCACGAGTTTGCCCATGGCTACGTCGCCAACCGATGGGGGGACCCGACTGCAAAAGATGCTGGCCGCCTCACTCTCAACCCCCTTCCTCACATGGACCCGATCGGAACTGTGCTCTTTCCAGTCATGAACATGCTTTTGGGAATTAACCTCCTCTTCGGATGGGCAAGACCAGTCCCTATTGATCCGACTCGATTTACGAAGTATCGCCCTGGCTTATTCTGGGTGTCCTTTGCCGGACCATTTACAAACTTCCTATTAGCATTAGTCTCAGCCGCAGTGTTTTGCGCGCTCAGAGCCTGGGCACCTGAAGACTTTTACCTTTATGAGCCCCTCATCGCCATGTGCTACGTTTCCGTCTCGCTCAATTATGCCTTGGGGATTTTTAATCTCCTTCCGCTCCCGCCCCTGGATGGCAGCAAAATGGTCCAAAGCTTCATGTCGCCTCAAATGACCCTACGGTATGAATCCTTAGCGCGTTATAGTTTTTTTATTCTGCTCGCTTTGTTGTTTACGGGAGGACTCAATTTTATTAGCTATCCTATACGCGTCCTCAGTGAAACCACATTGGGGCTGATGGCACTCGTATTTAAACTGATTTAAACGGGAAATCCCATGGCAGAATCCAGCACTCAGCAATCCCAAAGTAAGAAGGTCATGCTCTCTGCGGTGCAACCTTCGAATCGTCTCACCCTTGGAAACTATTTAGGGGCGCTGAAAATCTGGGCTCAACTCCAAAAAGACTACGACTGTATTTTTTTTGCGGTCGATATGCACGCGATTACATCGCGACAAGATCCTGAAGAACTCCGAGAACAAACTTATCGTGCTCTCGCAACTTACATCGCTGCAGGCATTGATCCTGACCAATGTATACTCTTTGCTCAATCTCACGTGCCCGCGCATGCTCAACTCGCTTGGGTTCTGACCTGTCACTCCTACATGGGTGAACTCAGTCGCATGACACAGTTTAAGGATAAAAGCGCCAAGCAAGGGACCAATATCCCTTCGGGTCTCTTTACTTATCCAGTGCTCATGGCTGCAGATATTTTGCTCTATCAAACTGAGCTTGTGCCTGTGGGCGAAGATCAAAAACAACACATCGAGCTGACCCGGGATCTCGCAATCCGGATGAATAATCTCTTTCCGAAAGCTCCTTTGTTTAAAGTTCCAGAGCCCTACATTCCACCGGTCGGCGCAAGGATCATGAGCCTTCAGAACCCGCTCGCAAAGATGTCGAAGTCCGATCCGGACGTCAACTCGGCCATCTACTTAAGCGACTCGGACGATACAATCCTCAAAAAGCTCAAGCGAGCGGTCACTGACTCCGGAAGCGAAATTGTTTGGGATGATGAAAAACCAGGAATTAAAAATCTGCTCACCATACAGGCCGCACTCACGGGCAAGAAAGTGCCTGATCTCGTTGCAGGTTACGTGGGCAAACAGTACGGGCATCTGAAGATCGAAACCGCTGAAATCTGCATCCAGGCCATCAAACCGATCCGTGACGAAGTCGAGCGCTTGACGAAAGATAAGACTTATCTTACTCAAATTCTCAAAAAAGGGGCTCAATCAGCCAATGCACGCGCCCAAAAGACACTAGATCAAGTTTATAAAAACGTAGGATTTATCTTACCTTAGGCTATTTCTAGGTCCCCTTCGGGCGACTTCTTAATCCGACAAAAACCCTGACCTTGGCGCTTGCCTTCTGATCTCACTTCGTTAAGATGTTGATGCGGGTGGGGGATTTTTGACAGCCTCGCCTGTGCCGGTTCAACAAAGGCTCTGAAGCCTGATAAAAAGACTGAGGACATTTTGGCTCATCGCGTACCCATTACAATCCGTTTAGAAAGCTTTGAAGGTCCCTTAGACCTTCTTCTCTTTCTCATTCAAAGCCACGAGTTTGATATTTCCAAGATTTCCATTGGAAAGATTACGGACCAATACTTGGCTTATGTCCGACTGATGCAGGAATTGAATTTTGATATCGCCAGTGACTTCCTGGTCATGGCTGCTACCCTTCTCCACTGGAAGAGTAAGTCGCTCCTTCCTCAGGAGAAAAAAGACGAAGCAGGCGCCAATGCCTCTGAAGAAGCCGAGCTCTCGCAAGAAGATCTCGTCCGTCAACTCATGGAACATCAACGTTTCATGCAAGCAGGACAAGACNNAAACTCGGCGAAGACGTCTTTACTCGCCCGAATCGTCGTCCTCCGATCGATCGAGTGTGGAAAGAAATGAAAGTCACCTCGCTTACGCTCAGTTATCAAGACATGCTGACTAGAGCTCGTAAGCGCACTACGATTCTTAAAAAAGAAACTGTTTCGCTCGCCGACAAGATTGGCGACTTTGCGGACCGATTACCAGTAGGCAAACTCACTGAAATGAGAGCGCTCCTCTCGCCCTTGGCTGAACGACCCGAGATCGTCGTAACGTTCTTGGCTTCCTTGGAACTCGCGCGCCTAAAGAAACTCAAACTTTACCAAGAACAAACTTATCAAGAGATCTATCTTGAACTGCTTGAGAACCTGAAAAACTTCAATCTGACTCTTGCATCCGGTTTTGACTACGAAGGACAGACCCGTAGCGATGCTGCACAACTTCCGGCAGATCAAAAAGCCGCACTTGATATTCTCAACGCGGGTGACGCCACATCGGAAACATCCCCAGAAGCTGCTCCGCAGTTAGCTGTTCCTGAAGAACTTTTGGCCCAAAACCCAGAATCCGTTTCTGAAATGGTACCGAGTGTTTAAAAAACCGTAACAACAAATTTAAAAAACTATGAGCAAGAAAAAATCAGATTCAAAAAAACCTCAAACTGAAATTCAAGAAGAAGTTGCAGTGATTACCTCAGAAATGATGGCTTCAGATGCTGACACTGAGGAAAGACTTGCCGCTGCGGCCGATGAATGGGCACCCGATACCACACCGCTGGACACTTCTGACTTAGAAGAAAAGATTGAAGCTTCATCCGATATTCTCACTTTTGTTCATGACCCATTTCAAATTTCGACAGTAGACATTGCTCATGCTCAAGCAAACTCTGACGAGCTCGATCTAGGTGATGAAGACCTCCTCTCTGAAGAGCTTGACGACGCTGACGCAGACATTAGTCAAGCTGAAGGTGTAGACACCTCTGAGATCGAAGCAGACTCAGACTCCGAAGATGACCAAGCGATAGAAGCATCGGAATACGATGCAGACGACGAAAAAACTGAAGATGATGTTCGAGAACTCGCTGCCGAAATTGCCGATGAGCTCGACGAAGCTGAAGAAGAACTCAAGCTCGATCCAATCGAAAAAGAGGAAACTTTAGCCAAAATCGCCTCCGCAATGGCTGAAGAACAAGCCAAACAAATTGAACAACTCCAAGCTTTGGCTCCCGACGAGGCAGCTGAAGCTGCTGAGCGCCTGGCTAAAGAAATCGCAGAAGATGTAGCTCTTGGAGAGATGCTTCGAGCTGAAGCGGAAGAATCCGAAGCGCTCGCAGAAGAGACGATCGAAGGACTTCCTTCCGGGCTGGACCAAGAAGAGATGCAATCGTGTATCGAAGCTCTTCTTTTCATGACGGATAAACCCATGTCAGCTAAGAAGCTTCAAGAATTGCTCGGTCCAGAAATTGAGTTTTCACTTTTTCAAGAAGCGATCACTTCACTCAAGGATCGTTACCAAAAGCCACATCATGGTTTTGAGCTCGTTGACGTCGGTGGCGGCTTTCAGTTCCGCACCAAACCAGGTCGTGCAGAGCTTGCCAAGAAGCTCGCAAAGGTCCAAACCCACCGCTTATCAGCAGGTGCCATGGAAACCTTGGCCATCATCGCTTACCGCCAACCTTGCATGAAAGAAGACATCGACAAAGTTCGTGGAGTTGACTCCTCACACTTTGTCCGTGGTTTGTTAGACAAAAAACTGATTGAGATCTCAGGTCGTTCCGAGCTTCCTGGACGTCCCATGCTCTACTCGACGACCCAGGACTTTTTGGAGATTTTTGGCTTAAAAGACCTCTCTGCTCTTCCATCACTTCGTGAGATTGAGCAGATGATTCCAAATTCCCAATCTAAAAACCCAGATGACGAAGATCCACGTGTACGCGAAATGCGTCGAATGGTTCAAGAGATGAAGTCAGACACCAGCACGAGCCTCATCTATGATCCACGTGAAGACGAGGTTTTCTTAAAAGAGATTCGTGAGCGGGTCAACTCGATCCCAACCTCGACTCCATCCATCGATGAGCAAAAGGCTGCTGAGAAGGCTGCCGTTGAAGCAGCAAAAGCCGCTGCAGAGGCAGAAGCTGCAGCTAAGATTCAGCAACAACTCTTCCCTGAAGGAACAAGTCCTGCCCCTGAGTATTAGTGGGAATGCTTGAAAATTAATTATCCAATAATCAGCGTGCCGATGACAGACATCGCACCCTGATCGGTAATTACCTGGATCCCAGCTTGCTTACGCAAACGCTTAAGAGCAGTACGGATTACTGGATCATGCCTATCATAATCGTAGGCTCCAAGATTCCACTCTTTTTCGAATAGCGCTGCCTTAAGAAGAGTCGGAGTCTCAGCAAAGTGTCTCAAGATCGATTGTGTGCGCGCCTGAAGAGCCAGTGCCTCGATCTTAAATGGATCAAAGCTCACACGGATCTCCTGAGACACTAAGATAAAAGAATTGAGTTGATGCAAGATCTCGGACGTGAGGCCAGAAGTGAGTCCCATACCTTGAGTAGAACCTGCAAATTTCAGCATGGTCCGGNNGTGCTGCAGCTCAACTCGGAGCCTACCACTTCCAGTTCTTTCAATGAGCGATCCACTCGCCTAAAAGACTGACGAAGTTCTTTCAATCGCTCGATTGCAGAATCTCGAAGCGCTGACTCTTCTGCATAAGCAAGATCGAGGTTTGCCATTGCTTCATAGAGTCGGTCACCCATGGCTTGGGCGACCAGGAGGCTAGCGTAACAAAGTTTAGCATGCGCCTTCGATTCTAGACGGGCAAGATCGATCTCGACCCGAAGAAGAGTCAAAAGCTGTTCAGCCGAAACATTTTCTTGCTCACGTGCCNNCACAGAGTATTTAATGCTTGTTGAGCAATTGCGACGGATGCGCGTCTTGCTACGAGTTTCACCTGAAGAGCTTGGGCTTGAAATGAGACCTGTCCATGAGGCGCAAGGGCTTTTAATGAAAAAACTCGGTCCAAATCAGCGACTGCTCGATCCAAATCACCGAGCTCATACGAGGCATTAGCTCGGAGCTGAAACAAAGCCATACGTTGAATCGGTTCGACCAAAGTATGTTCTAGTGCTTCTGTGCAAAGTTTCGCACATTGCTCCCACTCCCCTTCAAAGGAGTGAATACGAGAAAGTTCTAAGAGAGTATTTGGATATTCGGAAGTATCAACAGAGTTTCCGTCGATCAAAAGTTGCGACCTCAGTTGATCCAAGACTTGATGAGCTTCAATCAAGGAACCCCGAGAAAGTAAGGTTCTAACTTTTTGAAACTGATCCATCGTCTGACTGCGCACTTGATTGCGCGTCGGACTACGCCCCAAAGTCTCAGGAGACTGAGACTGCATTCGCGATCGGTAAACTTCCAGCGCAGATAGGTCCCTCTCAGGAATCATCCCAGCTGGATTAAAGCCGTTTTCTACACTTGGAGTTGAATCTTCATTCGAATTAATTTTATTGGTCACGGGCTGTTTCTGACAAAAAAAGGTCAGTATTTCAACTAATTAATTAAGTCTGTATTTTCAGTAGGTTACCAAGCAATATGAGACACTATATAACCGCAGACCCAGCTTTTCAGTTGATACAGCCTTGTGACCTCATACACTTTCAATAGAGAATGATCTGCCTCCTTGGACCGTCCTTTGCTTCCTTATCCCGCTGCAGGGAGTCCATCATATGGCGACATCATCCAGTCACAAAAACAGAAAAAGTTATTTCTCCCAAACTCCAAGACGCAAAACCTTCGAATTACGACGCCGCGCCTCTCTTCCTAATACTCGCAAATTTAACTACGAACTTCATTACAAGGATCTCGACCTCCGTGAACATCCGGAGCTCTATCGAGTCGGAGTAAGTGAGCAAGGCGTTCTGCTTGTCGAGCCCTACAAATCCGAGATCTTGCCTCTTTGGAAGTTTAAGGATCCGAACACAGCAAAAAAGNNCGTGCAATTTATCGTAAATTTCTTGAATATAAAAAATCAGGAGATTTTATTGGAATGGATATGGCCAGAAAATTTTTACAAATGGGCTATACGCGCTCACGCCGCTACGCCAATCACTCCTCCGGCCGAAAGTACAATCCAGTCACCGAAGAGGTGCTTCCGTTTGCGCCTGATCCAAAAAAGGCAAAATCCGCAGAGATCTTTCACAAAGTTTGGAAGAAAGCAGAAGCAGATCCCGTCTATAATAAAATCAAATCACTTTGGAAGTCTAAGCTGGGTTAAGCCGACGCCCAATCACCGGGGCGAGCTATCTCGCCCCAGTGACCTAGCGTCCTGATCTTTCGTGAGATCAAGCTACATTGTCTTTTTGACGTGATGAGACTTCCTTCTCATCCGGTTTTCTACTTTGGCCCAAAAGCTTACTGAAAAAACCACTTGTGTTAGTATTATCCGAGATTCGGATTTGTCTTGGTTTAACGGCAGCAGCTTTTGGCAGTACAAGTCTCAGTACGCCATTCTCGAAATGTGCTTCGATCTTGTCGGCATCGACCGATGTTGGAAGCGTAAAGGTACGAGTAAACTTGCCGTAGCTTCGTTCACTCCACGATGTACCTTGCTTAGCTTCTTTCCATTCCTTACGTCTTTCACCAGAGATCGTGAGTTCGTTTTCAACGACTTGGATATTGATCTCATCCTTGGAGATTCCAGGAAGATCAAAGCTCATTAAGTAGTGCTCTTCAGTCTCATGAACATCGCACGCAGGTGCAAACGAATTGCTTCTTACGTTTGCATGAATCGGTGTCAGAAAATCATCAAAGATTCGGTCCATATCACGCCAAAGAGTAAGTCCATTATTCATATATTTCCTCCTTGAACTGAAAAATGGGTGCAAGAGTTATCCTGTCAAGAGGAGGAAAAAGGTCTTTTTTTCAGCGAGATTTCAATAATTTAGAAAGTCAGCATTAAAAGAACAATCCAGTAAAGAGTAACGATTCCGAAGCTGTGTAATTCGGTCCAGTGATGGATGCCCAAGGTCTGAACTACCGGATTAAGCTGGAGTAGCCAGAGCGCCAAGACACAGACCCAAAGCGCTGCTCGAGAGATCCGAGTGAGCCGCTTGTTGGATGCAACTAAGCCGCCAGATGTAGGATCCAAAGTCGCACGGTGAGTGGCAAAGGGGATACCGACTAAGTAGGTGCTGCCCCATCTCCAGGAGAGAGGGTTAATAATCTGCGTAAAGACTAACCAGGGAGTGAGCCAACTCATACTGTCTTGAGTAGATGGAGTTTGAGGTCGACGACGAATTAAAAATCCGAGCAATACGGCTGCAAATAAAGAAGGCACTGCATAGGACAACCACTTACCTTCTCCCATCAAGCGAAGCGACGAGATCCAAATGCTCTGATTGATGTCTGAAAAGAAAAGAGAGTGAGGCTGTTGGCGCAAGACAGTCATCCAACTCTGAGAAAGCTCAAGCGCTTTTTCTGGGCCAAAAGCAAGCGAAGGCACTGCTGCTCCCCAAATAAACGAAGACATCATGTATCCGGAGACTAAGAGCTTTAGTCTTCGAGCTGGAGGCTTAGCCTCCCCCGTAGGACTGACACGCGAAGCAGCCAGTACAAAAGGTAAAAATAGAAATGCCCATGGCAGTTTGAGCCAAGGTAAAATCCCGGCTAAGAGTCCTGCCCAAAATGTGTAACGAGCAAAGAGAGAAGCAGAAAAAATCGCGATCGTCAGAATGAGCGTTTCGATCTGCCCGTAATCAAAAGACTCAATGATTCCTTTCCACGAAAGACCAAGACCTAAGACAAGACACCCGACATCTTTCCATGTCCTGTATCGAGCTCCAAAGAGCAAGGCACCGGCAAAGCCTAGGATACAAAGCAAACTAAAGACAAACCATGCATCTACAGAGGAACTCGGCAGAAACTGAATGAGAGCCAAGATCCCCGGCGAATACTTGTAGGCCGAATACTCGTGCGGAACGTAGGGGCTTTCACCTGCGCGGTATCGATTCCAAGCCTGTAAATAGACGCTGAAGTCTCCAGGGGGTCCGTTTTGGTAAGATTCGAAATTTCCAGGGTACCTGGAGTACAAAATAACGGCAAAAAGGACCACCAAGGCTGCTGCACCGATAAAAGGGGCATTCTTATGCTGAAACATCTCAGCAAGCTTGGACTCGGCAACTTTGCTCTTTAGGCGGTCTATCAAGGCGATCTCTCAGTAGTTTTCGTCTATTCTGCTTGAGCTGAGCTTCTACGTCCAGGAAGAATCGACTAGAATTTCCTTTAGTTAGCAGGGCTTTCAAAATCCATCCTGGAGTTTTAGCCAGAGAATGTTACAAGGAATGCCTTATGTCGACTGAACGTGTCCAGAAAATCCTCGCACAAGCAGGTATTGCATCCCGTCGTAAAGCTGAAGAACTCATTGTTGAAGGAGCCGTTACCATTAATGGTAAGGTTGCCAAACTCGGAGATAAGGCCGATTTACAAGCAGATGCGATCAAAGTGAACGGAAAGCTTCTGCGTCAAACTGAAGCTCCGATCTACCTNNTCTCTATGATGGTTGATCCCCAAGGACGCCCCACTCTTTCGGATTATCTTGGCAAAATTAGAACCCGTGTTTTCCCAGTCGGACGTTTAGATTTTAATAGCGAGGGACTATTACTCCTCACGAACGATGGTAAAATCGCCGAAGAAATACAGAAACGCGACGACATCCCTCGCGTCTATCACGTCAAAGTGCGAGGCCATGTGACTGCGGATATGTTAGCGCGCTTGGAGCGCGGAATGCGTATCGAAGGCAAAAAAATTAAACCCCATTCCGTTCGCCTAGCTGAAGAATTGAATAGCAAATCCAAGATCGAAATCGTGTTTATTGGATCAGGCGCAGTGGATATTAAATCCTATTTTGAAATGAAGGGCTTTCTCACCGAACGAATGACCCGAACTGCAATTGGTCAGATCACTCTGAGGAGCATTCAAGCTGGCCATTACAGACTCCTCCAAAAATCTCAGATTGAAGCGCTTCTTGAACAACCCGAATTGGGACTAAAGCGTCTTGAGTTTGAAAACTCGAAAAAGAAGAACGAAGTCTTGCCTCGTCCCTTTGTGGACCTGAGAACAAAAGCAGAAAAAGAAGCAAAACCGATTCTGCCGATCTCCGAGCGTCCAGGGGCGTCGAGTGACTTGTCTCGAGCAAAGATCGCCACTGCTCCAAGAGCAGCCGTTAAGCCGAGTAAGAGAACATCAAACAGAAGCGCTCCGAGACAAGAGTCTCGCAGTAGTTCTATGAAACGTTCACAGGCTTCTAAATTGACCCAAAAGAAGACATTCCGTTAAGTATCTTCATCAAAGCGTCAGGACACTCTTTTTGCGGGAGATGACCGCACTTGGGTGCCTCAAAGTATACCGCTCCTGGAATGAGCTTTGCCATCTCCTGGGATGCCTCACGAGGAACAATCTGATCCGCCTCTCCTCGAAAGACAAAAGTAGGCTTACGAAGGCTCGGCAAGTAGGTCTCTAAAGCGTCATCAGCCTTCTGAGCCTTTTCAACTTCAGCGGTGTTCGACTGACCTACCCTCTTCACAACTGCTTCCCAAACGTAAGGGGGCAGCTCTCGCGCTTTAAAGTATGCCTTTCTTTGAAACTCCTTCATGGATTCGATGCTCGGAGCTTTAAATGTTTCGACTGTTTCATTATTTCCTCGAACGCCCTGATGCGCTCGAAGTCCAGAAGAACCTACAAAGATGAGACGTCTTGCTAATTCAGGTCGTTGGATCGCGAGCCATCCTGCCACCCATCCTCCAAAGCTATTGCCCACCACCGTCCACTGAGCACAGGACTTAACCTGATCCAAAGCTAAACCCAGTGTTTTAGCCAATTCCGTCACCCGATAACGAGATGGATCAGATGGAGGAGCAGACTTTCCAAAACCAGGCAGATCCACGGCAACGAGGTGTGTTGGCTTTTGCCAATCTGTTTGAGGTCTAAGCAAGATTTTACGCCAGGTCATCGCATCATCCGCAAGGCCGTGAATGAGCACATAACACTGACAATCACTGCCAGAGTTTGAGCAATAATTGCGTTCGTATCCGTGGAGTGAATCCAGACGCACGGCTTTTACGCCATGGCGCCATAGNNTTCGGAGGCTTCGAGCGGAAAAAACCTCAAAATGACCCCATAATAAGCGCCAATGACGATTATCGCCAATCCAACTAGCGCACCCAATAATTTATACAGATTTAGCGTTGACTTCTTTGGCATCTACAGACTAAGTTAGCCAAGCTTCCTCACAAAAGGAAACAGTAATGTCGATCGTGAGATTGATGTACTTCTCGTGTCGCGCGGTGGAGCAGCCCGGTAGCTCGTTNNAGGTCGTCAGTTCAAATCTGGCCCGCGCTACCAATTAAAAAAAGGCTTGATCACAAAAGTGATCAGGCCTTTTTTATTTTCAAGAACTTACTCTACAGAAATCTCATCCATCGACCGAAACACATGCCTCGCCCCATGAGATTGAAGCGTCTCTGCCTTGATAAAGCCCCATGAAACTGCTCCAAACGCAATTCCTGCACCTTGAGCAGCTTCGCCATCCCGTGTTTCATCACCTATATAGATGGCCTGTTCGGGTTTAAATCCGCTATGAGTTAATATTCGTTTGAGAGCTCTACGTTTCCCAAACATACCTACGCCACAGCGATAATAACTGACTCGTTCTGAACTCACGGGGCCCAAAACTTTACGAACGGTGCTCTCGGAGTTCGAGCTCACTATCCCAATCTCACAGTTCTGACGTATAAGACGCTCAGTCATCTCATGCACACCCTCAAATAATCGAATTTGAGCAATTTCTCGAGCTGCAAGCTTGCGAGTGTAACGAGCAATAAAAGGAAGTTTCCAATATGGAATGCCAAAATGTCGTANNAATGATATTTTCGTGCAACCTGATTAATAATGCTCACAAACCACGGAAAAGAATCTGCGAGCGTTCCGTCAAAATCGAAGATGACGATTCGATATTTATCATCTGTCACGCCATTCATCATTCGAGTCAATTCTACTTTCTATCTCAATCTCTGCGGCCGATTTTTCTGATAGATCGCCAATAGGATGAACAAAAATGCCAGTAGTCGGATGAGATAAACCCAGAAGCTCGCCTCTGCTGCGGGAGAGCGAATCACCTCACGAGTGCCATGAACAAAAAATGCGACTACGCGCTCAAATGCAATCAAGAAACAAGCAGCCGCAAAAAGTGCAAAAAATCGATCTCGTGAGGCAGACCAAAATTTAAGAAAAAATAATCCGGATGCAGCGAATGTTGCCGCCGTTACGCCGGACAAAAAAACCGCGGCAATCATTTGACCTCCCAGATTAATCCGAAAAGTAAAAGTGAACCGGAAGTAGCACCGAGCATATTTCTAAAAAATGGACCGCTGATATCCACATCAGGAAAAATAATCATGTCGATGGAAAGATAAAGATTATTCAAAGCGAAAACGCCAAAGCACCAGGCGCTCCATAGTAGAAGGCGCGCGCCGCTTCGTCGATAACCTCGAAAAAGCATGGAGGCACACAACAAACTTAACGCTGAGCAAAGAATGTAGACTATTTCAGCCATTACCCTCTCCTTCATCTGAATTTGACTTTGAAAGTCGAAATGCATCTGCGAAGTCTCGAGCTCTCTTGAGCGGAGAAAAGATCAGTTCTAAGATCTTATGCCTACGCGACTGGTACAGACTCTGTAACTGAGACAAGAGCAAATCCGTTTCGGGACGCGAGCCCTGATAAAAGTAATCAAGAGAAGCCTCACTACTTCTCTTGATTAAACCGTGAGCCTCCAGTGCCTTTAGCCGTCCTTCGATTGAACTCGGACTCGACCTCAGCTCAGCACTCATACGTTCTGGAGTCCACTTATCATCAGGATCGCGATACAAAAGAAAAAGCACTTCGAGCTGCTCGACCGAATCGATGTAAGCAAAAATGAACTGCTTCACCTCTTCTGGAAAACTATCTCGATTCGGCAAGGCTAGTTTGCCTCCGAGGTGGGAGCAAGCTCCTGTTTGAGCCGGATAAGGTCCTCAGCTGCACCGACTAGCCACAGAGTATCTCCGTCTTGCAATGATAAGTCTGAATCAGGGTTCATGATTCTCTGACCTTTTCTTTCCACGCCGACCACCATAGCTCCAAAACGCTCTCGAATGCCAGAGTTTCTAATGCTAACTCCGGCAATTGAACGTGCATTTTTTCCGATCTCAAGATGTTTCAATTCATAACTACTGAGACCCTGCGACCTGTCATAAGCGAGAACAGGACCTTCAAGTAATGATCTCGCTGCCTCAATCTTATCGTCTGTACCGAGCACTAAGAGCTCATCCAATGGAAAGAGTTGCTCTTCTGGTTTAGGCGCCACAATCGATTCAAGACCACGCTGGATCGCGACTACGTTAATTCCGTACCGATTTCTCAGCTCGATCTCAGCTAACCGTTTTCCTGAAAATTGGGCGTTTGCGTGAACNNTTACAAGATGACCATCCCAGGGAGCCAAGCGCGGAGTTGCAGCATGAGGAGCGGTTTTTTGCTGTTCTTCAAATGTGGACAAAAATCTCTTCTCAAACCAGTGATAAGCTTGCTCCAGACGTCTAAAGAAGAACGCAAACAAGATCATCAAAATTGCGCATGTAATAATTGCGATATAGCGAGCAGGAAAAAACTCAGAGCTGAGCGCAGCTACCCAGATAAATGTTAGCAGTCGAAAAGTAAAAAGCGGAAACTTTCGAATTGAAGAACTTTCGTGCGCGTTGGTGGGCGTATACTTTTGAAAAGTTGAGGCCATACCCCAGATAAAAGGCGCGGAAAACAGGACAGACGCGACCCAGGAGATCGCTAGTCTCAGATTTTCGTGTCCTAAGTTCTCAGAACGCAAATAAGGTAATAGCAACTCAGAACAGAGAACAAATATGACGGAGACGGTAAGTCCATTAATGAGCCATCGAGCAAAAAGTTTGTAGAGACCCTTTTTCTTATCTGCAGCGGTTCGACGTCCTTCGCTCCAGGCTGCGTATCGCTCTAAAAAGATGCGCAAACGTGCTGGCAGATATTTATCGATATTATCGGAGAGCGGCATTGCAAGCCGGATCATATAGGGCGTGGTAAATGTGGTCACCAATGAGACTGCCACACCAACAGGATAGACAAAGTCACTCGTGGCTTTGAGACTCATCCCTAAACTCGCGATGATGAAAGAAAACTCACCGATCTGAGCTAGTCCAAAGCCTACACGGACGGAATTTTTGAGTGTTTGCCCGGACAGTAAGGTTCCAAAACCGGTGCTGACGATCTTGCCAAGAATGGTGACCACACAGAGAATCGAAATGACACCTTTGTGCTCCCAAAGTATTTTCGGATCAATCAACATCCCGATCGAAACAAAGAAACTTGCGCCAAATAGATCTCTCAGTGACTCCATTCTTGATTCGATCCGATGAAGCAACGGGCTCTCAGCCAAGATTGATCCCATAATAAAGGCGCCAAGAGCCGTCGAATACTGAAAGTGGGTCGCAAACACAACTAGTCCAAGACAAAGGCCTAGAGACACTAGCGTGAGCATTTCATTGTTCCCAACTCGACCCACGTATTTCATAAATTGAGGCACGACAAAATATCCAACGATAAACCAGCTGCCTACGACCATGACGAGCTTACCGGCTGCACTGAGCAGAGCGAGTCCAGAAACTTGATCGGTAGTTGCAACAGTCGTGAGACCTACCAAAAGTAAAATAGCGATCAGATCTTCAACGATCAAAACCGCGAAAATAAGTTCCGCAAAGCGATGAGTTTTTAACTTCAGCTCTTCGAGAGCCTTAATAATAATCGTTGTGGACGAAATAGCTAACATCGCCCCTAAGAAGATGCTGTCCATATTGGACCAGCCAAAGAACTTTCCAGTAAAATAACCCACAGGTAAAAAGAAGAGTACTTCAGTAACTGCTGTTATCCCTGCTGAAGCCCCCACACGTGCAAGCTTCCTAAAGCTAAACTCGAGCCCTAAGGAGAACATGAGGAAAACTACCCCAAGCTCAGCCCAAGTTTGGATACTTGGAAGGTCTGTGACCAACTGAAAGGGTGGCGTATGGGGACCGACAATCATCCCCGCAATGATGTAGCCTNNAAGCTCATTAAGCCCGCGACGCCTAAAATGACTGCAAGATCTTGAATCAAAGGTGCGAGATGCATTTTAAAAGTGCATATCATACGATGCTCTCAAAGTGAGATCATTGATTTATGACGTATCGCCCTAGACTTGGCGCACTAATTGCTGAAGTGTCTGCCATCTTTAGGAGGATAGACTATGAACAAATCAGTATTGGGAATTTTAGGTATTGTAACTCTTGGATTAGCTAGCGCTTCAGCATTTGCGGCGTCAAACGGACCACGAATCGCCGTTGGAGGCATCGCCGGTATCACTGGGGCACGTACTGACTCCGGATCTATTCAAAATACAGGCATTACGACCGATCGAAAAATTGGATGGGGCGGAGGCTTGCTCGTCGAAGCTCCGTTAACCGATGATCTCGGAATCGAGATCGGCGGACTCTATCTCAATCGTAAGTTTGAAGTAGGAGGAAATAATCTCAACTTTACTCGAAGTGTTCCAACGATCTTCGTGCCTCTCGAAGCTCGATTTTGGTTAGGAAACATCTTCTCAGTTGCTGGCGGTGGATTTTACTCTCTCCGAATCGGTGATGAGAACAATTCGATCAACAGTGGAAATTCGACCCTCGTATCTTTTGATACGGGTGGACGGGAACGAAATGAATACGGCTTGACTGCAGCTGCTACTGTCAATTTGGCATCTGTGGATAAGACCGGACTATTTATTGAAGCACGATATAATCGCGGACTATCTAACTCATCAAAGAATTCTGCTTACGAAGAAAAGATTGATGACTTGCTACTCATGGCCGGACTTCGATTTGATGCCGGTAATGACGCTAAAGCGACAGACTAAGATTCTCAGTAGTTCGGTCTGACATTTTTAGAAACTGTTTTAGAAACTGTCAGAGCTTCGTCAACAGCGGACTTGAGAGACTCTGCGCTTAGAAAATCTTTGGAGAGGTATTTGATTACCCCTTCGATATAAGCGCGAGTCTGAGTCAAGGGTAATGGTTGGCCTGTAATGAAGATGACGGGTGCTCGGCAAAACTGTCGAATACTGCTCATCAATTGCAGGCCATCCACATCCGGCAGGCGAAAGTCTAATATGATACAATCCGGATTAATGGACCTACAAACGTCCAAGCCTTCCTCTCCAGTTTTAGCTTCAAGAATATGAACAATTTGTTTTTCTCGAAAAGCGTCTTCTAAAAACCGACGATATATTTTTCGGTCCGATACGCTATCATCAATGATGAGTATAGAAACACTCTTTCGAGTCTCAGCCATGGCTGCAAACTACCGGAGTAAGACGCAAATATCAATCTGGCGATAAAGTAAATTTAAAGGTAGTGCCCTCACCCTTTTGTGAACATATCCAGATTTTTCCCGAATGACGCTCGACGATCTTTTTCACGATCGCAAGCCCTGAGCCGGTACCGCCTGGATACTGATCTGGATCATTGAGTCTTTCAAACATTCTAAATACTCGGCCGTAATCCTTTTCAGCAATCCCGATCCCATTATCACGGACATAAAACACCATGGGCTTTGCTGAGGTGTCGACTCCGAGCTCAACAAGCTGCTCACTGCTTCTGTTATACTTAACGGCATTTGAAATCAGGTTAAAATACAGTTCTCCAATACGAATTCGGTCACAGTAAACCTTGGGCAAAGTTCCGTCGATCTTAATCGCCAGAGTCCGCTGGCCAGGGAGCTTCAGCCGATCGATCACATCCCGAACGATCTGATCTAAGTCGACCTCCGCAAAGGAGAGTTCTACTTTTCCAAGCCGCGAATACTCATAGAGTTCCGTAATTAAACGTCGACCTTTTTCTGATAGTCGAGAGATCTCAGCTAGGTTCTCCACTGACTCCGGATCTAAAGCGTTCTTAGTATCCTCTTTGATGAACTCTGCGAACGCGCTAATTCCACGAAGCGGTTCTTTCAGGTCATGAGAAATGACATAGGCAAACTGATCCAGCTCATCATTGCTAGAAATCGCATCTTTGACCTGCTTACCTAAGTCAGCTTCGATGATCAGATGACGCAACTCTTCGAGTGCTTCCATTTCTTCGATGGCCCAAGGCAACGAGGTATGTCTCACTGTTTCTTTCCAAAGAGCGAAAGAACGTCTAGGACTCAAAACACTACCTGTCTCTGATACTTCAACTGGCTTATTTGGATTTCCTCCCCAGTTCACCGTCTGAATGACTTCGGGTTTAAAAATCATAATGTAAAACGGATCAGGCTCGGGAATGGAAATACACATTAAACCGCTGGCAATATCTTTGAAGTTTTCTGCGTCAGGATACAGCTGTGCAAGGCAGGTCGTATGGAAGACGGGTTGATTACCCACAGCATCGCGTAGCCAATTGGATAATTTCTGAATCTCTTCAGAGTTTGGAATCTCACCTACTTTTATGACCTGACCGCGATAATAGGTCGCCGCTCCGACTGCACCACTCACCAGATCGAGTAAATTCGGATTATGGGTAAATAGACCATCCAAGAAAGTCGATTCTTGTTTCATAAGCGCAAAGAGCATGGGTTGGATCGACTTAAGTTTCCGGCGATAAACCGAATTGTGACGTTTTACTTTCGCGCCTATCTGGGACGAAAAATACTTGCCGATAAACTCTAACCCTTGTCTTGTTTCATAGGAAAGATACTTGGCTTCAGAATGATGACAGGCAATCAGGCCCCAAAGTTTCTTGTCATGAATGATTGAGACACTCATTGATGCCCCTACTCCCATATTTTTCAGATACTGCACGTGCATAGGTGAAACACTTCGCAGGACCGAGTCACTGAGATCGAGAGG
>DBAE01000220.1 GCA_002291495.1 Bacteriovoracaceae bacterium UBA1018
TGGTTTACGTCGTCCCTCAGTTCGATTTTTTGCTCCCCGTTCTTTCTTTTTATTTTTCCCGGGATGCCCGCGATCTTTTTTTCGATCCTTTAAGCGTTCTTTTTTTGTTTTTGCTGGGTAGGCAGAATCTTCATCGTCCTCGTACTGAGCAACTCCTGGCTTGCCATCGACTAAAGTATCGACAATAGCAAAATCTAAGAGTCGGAGATCAATGTCTGCTCGCATGAGCTGAACTTTTACTTCGGTTCCGATTTTGAATATCTTGCGTTTCCTTCGGCCCGAGAAAGTCATGCGATCTTCATTAAACTCATAGAAGTCATCGCTCATGCTGTCTTTGGTGACCATTCCCTCAACATACGGATCAGGGATTTGGACAAACATTCCGTTGTCAGTCATACCGACCACTTTACCTGGGAACTCCTCGCCTACTCGGTCAAGCATGATTCGAACTTGTTTTAACTTGATTGATTCGCGTTCAGCATCAGAAGCAATACGCTCGCGATAACTGCAGTGCTCAGCAATGTCAGCTAAGTCTTGTTCGAGCTTCTCGCGATCGTGAGCCTTTAGAGACCCTTCACCAGCAGCTCGCGATTTTAAGATCATTCTCAAAATACGATGAACCACTAGATCCGGATAGCGTCTAATCGGGCTCGTAAAGTGAGTGTAACCCTGAGAGGCCAATCCAAAATGAATATCATGGGTAGAGCTATAGACCGCTCTCTTCATCGATCTGAGGAGAGCCATGTTGAGTAAGTGCTGAGCCGGATGGCCTTCAAGATGTGCTACTAGATCAGCGAGACTTTGACTTAGGTTTTCTCTGCGAATAGCGAAATTTACACCAGCATGAGCCGCAAGTTTCTGAAATTCAAAAAGGGACTTTTCAGCTGGTTCTTCGTGAATTCGAAATATAAACGGCCAGCCTTGTTCCATCGTCCAGTCTGTCACAGCTTCATTGGCAGCGATCATAAACTCTTCGATCAAGCGATGGGCGTCCAGTCTTGGGCGATGAGTAATGGAGATAGGTTCGCCTGTCGGTTTTACCAATACGTTGGCTTCTGGAAGATCAAAGTCAATTGAGCCGCGATTGGTGCGGTTTTTACGCATCAACTTATATAGCTCAAAGTGCGGAGCGTATTCCCAATTTGGATTATTTTGGTTGGCTTGCCACTCGTTTTCAATCTCTGTGTAGGTTGCTCTTCGTTTACTTTCGATCAGAGCTTCCATGACTTCGACTTTGGTGCGTTTGCCTTGAGAATCGCAATAAAGCTTGGAGNNAGACCATTGCGAGCCTAGGCTCGTTGGGTCTTAGGCTACAAAGATTTTCAGACAAGGCGCGAGGAAGCATATGAAAGGCGCGTTCTGGAAAGTACACACTTGTGCCACGAGAGCGTGCTTCTTTATCTAAGGCGCTGCCTAGGGTGACGTAATGACTGACGTCTGCAATGGCCACCCAAAGGATAAATCCGCGATCTTGAGTGCGCTCGATATAGACTGCATCATCAAAGTCGCGCGCGGTTTCACCATCGATGGTGATAAATGGAACTTGAGTAAGATCCTTGCGATTGCGATCGCGGGTATCCAAACGAAAGTGTGCTGCTTCTCGTTCGGCTGCAGCCGAATGCTCTTCAGTTAAGTTATATTCAGCAGCAACCATTTCGATGTCTGCCGATGGAGGGAGTTCTGGTCCATACACATCAGTGATCTCGGCCGTAACTCCAAAGGGTCCGGACTCATGAAACTCGAGTTTTGCTTTGACCCAATCGTTTGCATTTGCTTTGACGGATGCTTTTGGAACAAAAACTTGTTCTCGAGCGCGTTTTCTTTCGTAGACGACCCAGGCGCCCTTTTCTTTACCTTTATGACCACCGCCCACATGTGGCTCGTAGCGACCCACGATCTCACGGAATCGATGTTCGATGACTTTGATATGGGTTACTTCACCACGAGTATTGACTGTCGCCTCAACCCGATCGCCATGAAATACCCGAGAAGCATCACGCGGATTAATAAAAGCATCTTCGTAGCCTTTGCCTTCAAAAATAAGAAAGCCAAATCCTTNNATAACCCGTTTGGGCTCGCGTCTTGTGCTTCTCGGAGCGCGAGTGACGAGGACTTTCCTCGTCGAAACTTTCTTCACGACCTCGAGGGGCTCTTTGAAAACGGTCTTTTTTGAAATGTGATCCACGGTCGTCGCGGTTGTCCCGACCACGAAATCCGCTGCTGCGAGATTCTCGCTCAGGGGTGCTTTCTTCAAAGCTCTGGCGACTTTCGTTTCTAATTTCGGAGGGTGATTTATGTCCACGAGGACCCGCACTTCCGCCCACTCTCGAGCTAGCTGCGCCACCGCCCCCAATAGTATGAGTACGGCCGCTGCGGTCTGTAATTGTAATTCCACGACCACCGCCGCCACCCAAACTACCACCACGAGCCTCTTGCTCAGAGTCGTCGCGCGGGTAGTCTCGATCTTCAAAGGATCTAAACTTACTGGCTTGACTGGAGCGCTTCTCGTGCTTCTGTGATTTTCTATTGCCTAATTTTGCTCGGTTTCGTCGTGGACTCATCTTGCCTCGACAATACCTTAAGGCTTGGCGTGTCGGGGAAAAATAATCTGAGACATGTAGCTAATTGAATAATTGATGCGGTGGTTCAATTGCTCTGACTTGCTGGACACATGGAGGGTTGTCCCATTTCATTCAAGCAGCGGCGAATCTCTCCGCTAAATATATACATTGAACATCCGTCAGACTTCTTCGACAAAGTTAAAATGATGGGTTGGGGCACCTGTATAAAGAGTCGATTGACTGAGCCGTTAGTGCTTAGCGTTTGCCCGTTAAACTCGACGATGGTCTCATTTCTAGAGTTTTGACTTGTGTGAATTGAGAGCTCTAAGGTTTCACCGCCGTAAAGATTTCCGAGTAAAAGAGAGTCAGATCTGGATAGGCTTGCGCAAGATGAAACGGTTCGGCTGAACTTTTGCTGAACGTGAGGCATTGCGTAAGTTGGGGCATAACCGCTTTGAGGTTGCTGACTTCGCGCAGCCGCTTCTCTTAGTTGCTCTTCTTCAACGAGCTGTCTTAAATCACTCGGAGTTTTGAGACTGCCTCGAGAGTCGTTTTTCATTTCAAAAGTCTCGGCTCGCGCTTGGTCCCCAGCTTTCGCGGGAGAGTGACCAAATGCAAACGGAGTTGAATTGATAGCCTTTACGCCATCAGCCACTTGGGCAGAGGTTGCTTTTGCTATAGTGATGGATGGAGCTGTAAATCCATATTTCTTAGCAGTGGCCTGAACGATCGCTTCAACGAGTTCTGCTTTATTTGAAATGTGATTTTTAAAGAGTTCGACGATTGCAAAGTCATTTGCGTCGACTACACGTATATNNGTATATTACCTTTTAATTCATCGACTGAACCAAAATAGCGATTGGCTCTTCCATTTGCAGTAGTCTCCAGACCGTAAAGGTGCCAAATATTTCTTGGACCCTTGATCATGTAACCAGGTAGTACGTGGCCAGGCTCGAAGATAATTACTGCGTGGGATTCGTTAAATCGTTCTGCTCCTAGGTGAGATCGAGCTAAGATCTCGTGTAGCATCGTACCTGAGTAGCACTGGAGCTTTCCAGATGTCACGATGTGACCCACACTTGTAGCAGCGCGGTTATAAATCAGATTCTTTTCAAGCCGAGAGTTGAGAGCTTCTTCGTATTCTACTTTCAATGTAAGTGGATCATAGTTCACATCCACTTCATCCAGATCGGTATTGAGTAGGGCAAGGCCTGCTTCCATCCTCTCACGGTTCATCTTAGGGTCTTTGGCTCTTTGATACTCTAGTACCTGGGCATCGATCAGTAAGTTCGTAATCTCCATAAAGGAGAACACGCCACGTGCCTGAATCTTTGCATACAAGGCGAGCAGGTCACCATCTAGCTTGGACGGGTCTTTGATCTTGAGTTCATAGCCAAAGCCAAGCTGGGCATCTTGTGCAAGATTATGGGACTGAGAGCTAACGTTCGACTTGTCCTCTTTTGCACATCCAACAATGGCCGACACTACTAAAGTCAGGCTTAAACCAACAATCAAAGATGAGTTTTTCATTTTAGCTTCTCAAGGGTTGTAACAGTTAGTTCCCGAAAATTACGGGACACTCTACAGAACCACCTTGAGCATTAAAGCAACGGCTCTTTGTTCCGCTAAAGGAAAAAGTCGAGCACTCATTGCGAATTCGCGCATTGACATAGACCATGCCGTCTTGACGAGCATAGATATGGCTAGGACCGTTGGTATTTAAGTATTGGTTCAAGAAGTAAGCAGAAGGTTCTGCGTTTGAACTAATATTTAAATTTAAATCGACTGTTTCACCCGCATAGATCATTCCGAGTGGAACGCTGCCTTCGCGGGATCCAAGAAAGCTACATAAGCTCATGCGTTGCATCTGCATATAAGTGGTTAATCGGCAACCACCGTTGCCAAACATCACGCCACCCATCGCCTGACAGGATCCTGGAACGAAATTCACACCATTTGGATTATTTGGAAAATATCCTTGTTGGTAACCAGGAATATTATTCACATAAGGTGCTGGTGCGGAATCACTCTTCCCGCAATTCACTAAAAAAAGACTACTTGAAAGTGCTAACCCTACAGCGAGGGCGTTCTTAAACTGCTTCAACATATTCAACTCCTACTCAATTCAACTTCTACAAACGCTTCCGACAGGCCCTTATTCAGGACTCGTGCCAAGAGAGATATTTATAAATATTTGATATTTAAGTCTTTTGAGGAGCGGACTTAAGATGGTGGATCCAAATACTGTTCAAGTTTTGGGCAGTAATTTAACGGATAGACGCTAACAAAGCTCCCGCCCCTACTAACCAGGCCGAATTAACTCGAAATACTACTAATAATAGACAGCTTGATACAGCGATTCCAATCGTAAGAGGGTCAATTATAGACGTTTTGGCGAGCTGAAAACTCACAAGAGCTAAGAGCGCTAGAGACGCTGCGTTCACTCCATCTAAAAAGGCCGACATAGAGCTTGAATTACGCAATTTAGGAAGAAATGGAGCGCTAAGAGCCACAAATACAAACGCGGGCACGAAGATCGCCACAGTTGCGACGACTGCCCCTTGGGCTCCGGCTAAGAGATATCCAATAAAAGTAGCAGTAGTAAATACAGGACCAGGGGTGAACTGACCCACTGATATTGCATCTAATAACTGTGTTTCTGTAAGCCATCCGTAACGTTCGACAAGATCAGAACGGATAAAAGCCAAGAGCACATAGCCGCTTCCGAATAAAACAGAACCCACTTTGAAGAAGAAAAATGCGAGGGCATCTAGACTAAAGGGTGTCAATGCACCCAGTGTCGCTCCCAATGCGCTCTTTGAAAGAACTCCGAAGCTTAAAAAGTGAACTGCCGATTTTGGTCTGATCCCTTTCTGATAAAAGANNCAAAAATATTGAAAGCACTTCATTCAGCCATCCAAAATAGTGGATCGCAAATGCGAAGAGAGCAACTATCGCCAAGGTATTATTTTTCACCGCGGTTTTGCTTAATCCCCAAAGCGCCTGAATGAGCACAGCGATAATAACCGGTTTCACGGTATAAGAGATTTTTGCAAGGGCAGGTAGATGTCCAAACTTTACATAAGACCAAGCGATCAGTGAAACTAGAACGGCAGCAGGAAGCATAAAGCATAGTCCTGCTGTCAGGAGTCCTTTCCAACCTGCTCTTTTGTAGCCAATATGGATTGCGAGTTCAGTGGAGTTTGGTCCCGGGATCAGATTGGTAGCACCTACGAGATCTAAGAACTCAGCTTGTGATATCCATTTCTTTCGGTTCACGACTTCATCTTGGATGAGTGCAATGTGAGCTGCGGGACCACCAAAGGCGGTTGTTCCTAATCTTAGAAATAGAAGTGCTAGTTCTTTCATTTTTTACCCGATTCAAGATCTGTCTTAAGGGATTTCAAAAGCTGTACGTTCTTTCTGGCGTACTGATGGATCCATCGATCATAGATTTCTTGAATAGGAATGGAGTTGAGATAATTCCATCGAAACTTACCTTCTCGTTTGACAATCACGAGGTCCGCTTTCTCTAGGACTGCAAGATGTTGCATGACGGTGCACCTGTCCAACTTCTTCTTGAAATGATCACAGAGGTCCCCCGTAGTTTTTGGCTGGTCCTTTAATAGATCAAGAATAGTCCTCCGGTTCTCATCGGCTAAGGCTTTGAAAACACGGTCTGAACGGGCCTTGATTGACATGTTATAGTTTTATAACATATAATGAAGATGTCAACCGAACGAAAGGCAGGCCTATGAAATACGAATTTCCAGTTCAGGCAAAAATCCTAAAGCCCGTGGAGGAAGTCTTTGATGCTGTTTATAATCCAAAAAAAATCAGCAGCTACTTTACCACTGCAGGAGCGAGTGCTCCCCTAGATCCAGGAACTCAGGTGATGTGGGAGTTTGCAGATTTCCCAGGGGCATTTCCTGTCTATGTAAAAGAAATGACCAAGAATGAGAAGATCGTGTTTGAGTGGGAAGCCAGTGATGGTGAAGGTAAAGGTGCCGGTTATAATACGAGAGTCGAGATGACTTTTACTGCTATCGACAAAACGACCACACTGGTTCGAATTGTTGAAACGGGTTGGAAAGATCCGGAGGAGAATCCACATCCATGTGTGGGCAATGCCCAGGGATGGATGCAGATGGTTTGTTGTCTAAAGGGATTTGTCGAATACGGAATTAATCTTCGTAAGGGATTTATGTAATTGAAATGGTGCTCTCCGAGAGACTCGAACTCTCACACCTTGCGGCGCCAGAACCTAAANNTCACACCTTGCGGCATACGACCCTGAATCGTACGTGTCTACCAATTCCACCAGGAGAGCAACTTAGCGATAGGCGAAATTTAATTAGCATTCTGCAAGCGTCTTATCAACCACCATCATTAAAGAGGTGGAGCGGCCGTCCTGTCGTACTAAAGGTATTTCCGGGTTGGCCAGGTGAGGTGTTGGGTTGACCAGGAAAATTGGTCGTTTGTCCGGGTGCTTGAGGGAGACGGCCTTGTGGACTACTGGGATTAACTCCGACTCGGCCAGCCCGCTCAGACTCGGGCGACAATGATGGTGGAGATGGCTCTACCGGATTAAAGGTGCCTGGATCTTCAAGTGCGGCACGAGTTTCAGGCATCATGGGATCGGTGCGGCCTGGATCATTGACGATGACTTCGCTAACCGCCACAGGTGTCAGGATCAATAGTCCAGTCATGAGGATGAGAAAGATTCGGCGCCTCCACATGGTCTATTATTGAAGCAACGCATAGGCCAATTGACGCCAAACGGCTGAAGGTCGTATGGTGGTCTGAATGGATAATTTTACACATACTTTATTTGGTATTGGGCTTTCACACGACCTTAAAAGAGAAGCGCCCAACCAAGAAAAACCACTCCCAAATAAGTCATGGTTTTGGGCGTCAGTGATCGGAAATAATATTCCGGACAGTGATGTGCTACAGCACTTCATAGCAGGACAGACGTCATTAGATTACTTTGTCCACCATCGTGGTTATACTCATACATTTCTTCTGGCNNGCCACCGCATTTATTGCTTCTAAGATCTCGAAAGAAAAATTGGATCGAAAGTTATTGGGGATCAGCTTCCTCGCGGTGCTTATGCATATTGCGGCTGATTTTATGAATGACTATGGAGTGCATCCATTTAGTCCATTTCTGAATCGATGGTTCTATGGTGATTTTATATTCATCGTTGAGCCATTTATCTGGTTTACGCTTCTGCCCTTAGCGCTCTATACATTGCAATCCAGGATTGCTCGCGCCTTTTGGAGCGTATTTGGTCTATTTGCCTTAGGTTTGGTTTGGTTCGGACCATTTGCACCTATTTCAGTCGCCGCTCTTCACNNTTTTCGATATCGAAAAGCGTGGCCCGTAGGAGCCACGCTCGTCAGCA
Organism: Bacteriovoracaceae bacterium UBA1018; assembly: GCA_002291495.1. Taxonomy (GTDB): domain Bacteria; phylum Bdellovibrionota; class UBA1018; order UBA1018; family UBA1018; genus UBA1018. The sequence goes on from DBAE01000220.1 coordinate 7,970, forward strand.
TTTTGCTTGGTTTCTCGGCTCTTTCAACTGTAGTGGAAAATCGTGCAAGTGCACTACTCTCTCAGGATGCCTCGATCTCAATGGATCGAGTGACAACACCTGCACCCGGCAACCCACTTTGTTGGACTGTTTGGTTAGTGAATGAGTCTTCCGAAAGCGGTGTGCGCACGGCTCGAAGATCAGTGGTTTCTGTCTTCCCTGGTTTCTATTCACCGGAGCGTTGTTTAAGTAGCCGGGTCTATCCCCAAAACTCAAATCGGACAGCTCAGCTCGATGAGTCTGATCTCACTTCCAGTGAATCAGTAGTGTGGATTGATCAGTATTCGTATAAGAAAAAAGACTTTGAAGATCTCTCAGAGAAAAACTGCAACTTCAAAAAATTACTGAATGTAGCAAGGCTCCCTTTTGTTCAAAAGACTGAAGAAGGCACTATTGCAGGAGATCTCAGGTATGATCGCGAACCAGGAGTTGGCTTCTCAGAAACGCTACTGGACCACACGGATCCTTGCCCTGAAATGAGCTTTGTCTGGGATCCGCCTTCTAACTTCTCCAGGTAGGATCGTCTTTGGAGACTGAGAACGGAAGTTCGAGCACATCAGTTTGTTGACTGACTTTTGGAGTAGCAAGGTTCTCAGTCGCAAGCCGCAATAATTTATTGAGCTCATGAATGAGCGCCCAGAGCAGCTTTACTGCTAACTGAGGTTCTTTTCTGAGAAGAGCTAAGAGTTCATTGCGATGGAAAACTAAGACAGTAGTCGCTTCTTTTGCTAAAATTGAGGCCGACCGTGGTGCATGGTCAAAGAGTCCCATCTCACCAAAAACTTCGCCTTTCTTCTTCTCAGCAATAGTTTTATTTGCTTTTTGAATCGCTACCGAACCTGATGCAATAATAAACATCGCTTCGCTATTACTGCCTTCGTAAACGATATGAGAGTTTTGTGGATATTGTTTGAGGTTCGCAAGAGCGAGTACTTTGGTAATCTCTTGATAATTGAGGTATCTGAAAATTGGGATCTTACCTAAGATCTCAGTTTTTCGAACGACGTTCATGATCTCGTCGTTTTCTTGAGTCACCTCTTCGAGTCGAATGATGGCCGCGGTGATATTATCTCTTCCGCCTAATTTTTTAGCGTGGTTAACCAGTTGTTCCGGAATTTTTGGAAGATCATCATCAAAAAACTTCTTCAATGTGTTGCGATCCACATAATCAGCAAGGCCATCCGTGCACAACAAAAAGGTGTCTCCGGCCATGAGCTCCACTTGTAAGGTATCTACTTCGATGACTTCCTGGATTCCGACCGCTCGTGAGAGTACGTTCCCATGAGGACTTCGAGCAGCTTCTTCAGCGGTCAGGATCCCTTTTTTAACCATTTCAACTGAGAATTTATGGTCTTCTGTCAGTTGGTGAACTTGACCTGCGCGAGAAAGGTACACGCGGCTATCGCCTACATGGCCAATAATGGCAAAGTCATCAATCAGAAGAAGTGCTACCGTGGTGGTGCACATTCCGCGTTTGAGAACATCAACTTCTGCCATCTTGTAGATTTTTTCGCTTGCTGACTGAATCGCTTTTTGGAGAACGCCCGCGACCACAGCTCGATTTTTAAGCGAGCGATCTTGCTTATACTTTTTAATGAGATTTTGATTATCTGAGACAAATTGGTGGATAGTGCGAGCGCACATTTCGCTCGCTAGATTTCCAGCAACATGTCCACCGACTCCATCACAAACCACAAAGAGACCAAGTTCTTCGTTAATGAGGTAATAATCCTCGTTAACCGGACGTTGATTTCCAGGATCGGTCAGCGCGTAGCTTGAAGCCTTCATAAGACCTAAGTATGACAGGTCTTTTCGGTTCTGCCTAGAACCCTTGTAGCGCATGCGGAGTCAAATCTATGACAGAGATTATTCGAGGTAGCGTTTTACTTCTTCAGCGAGTCGTTGAACTTCAGACAAACTTTTTGAAGCCACCC
>DBAE01000023.1:0-6214 GCA_002291495.1 Bacteriovoracaceae bacterium UBA1018
CCTTCACACGAGTAGGATCGAGACGCCCCCCCGAACCGGTGGAGCTAATCGCTGGGATTCCATTTTTGCGACAATACGCGAGCAGATGACACTTTGGAGTGACGCTATCGATTGCATCGATGACATAATCAGGTCTTACGGCAAAGAGTTCGTCACAGGAGTCCGCATTGTAAAATCGAGTATGTGCTGTAATTTTGGCTGAAGGATTAATCTTTTGAAAACGCTCGGCAAGGACATGAGCTTTCTGTTTGCCCACCATCCCTTGAAGGGCATGCAACTGACGATTAAAGTTAGTGATACAAATCTCATCGAAGTCCACAAGAGTGACTGCGCCGACTCCGGATCGCACAATCATCTCTGCTGCCCAGGAACCCACTCCGCCAAGGCCAATGATCATGACATGAGAGTCCATGAGTTTTTTCATTTTGCTGTCGCCGACAAGACGCCCCATACGATCAAATCGACGATGGAGTTTGTAATTATCCATTTCCGCGTCCGTCATCGGTTGAATATTCGTGTTGGTTTTCAGGGCGGTGTCGGTACTCACTTCAATGTCCATGTAAAATCCTTAAATGCTTAGTCCAAAAATCTTGATCAAATTACACTTACTTTGTTCAAGAACGTTCGTAAAGTCCACGCCCTTAATTTTGCTAACTTCTTCCGCCACCCGAATTAGGGTAAGAGGAGGATTAATAGCTGGTCGTTCCCCTTGCGGGGAAACAACGGGATCCTGCGGAGTTTGGTCCGGAGCATCGGTCTCTACGACGATTTGATCGAGGCTTGTAGCTACCATGATTTGTTTGAGTTTTTCAAGGCGACTGAGGACCGAGCCACCTAAAGAAAGGCTTAAACCTAAGCCCGTGTAATGCTTAGCCTGGGAGGCATCCCCAGAAAAGGAATGCACGATTCCACCAGCCTCTGGAACACCTATTTCGCGCAAAATTGCCAAAGCCTCTGAGTGTGCATGAACGATATGTAGAACTAGGGGCAGATTCTTTTCTCGGGCAAATCGAAGCTGCATTTTAAACAGCTCCCGTTGAAGATCATATGAGCTTTCTGCAATCTTTTTTGAAAAATCGAGCCCAAGTTCACCTACTCCAACACTGTCCTTTATTTTTGTTTTCAGCTCCTCAAATGCAGCAAGACAGCTTTCACGCGGATTTTTAGCAACAAACCATGGATGAACGCCAAAACATGGAAAGATCCGCCCGGGATATTTACGCGAAATCTCGAGTTGGATGTTCCAATCTTCAGGACCTACTCCTCCCTGTATAAAGTAAGTAATCCCTAGAGCAGAGGCTTCCTTCAGCCAAACCTCTAAACCCTCATCGAGTTTGTGATCTGCCAAGTGGCAGTGGGCATCCACCCAGAAGGTCGGCCCGACTTTTTGGTAGNNTTGAATTCATTGGACTAATTTTAATCATTTTAAAAGCCAGTCAGTCTACGTACTTACTTAATAACCTATATATTTCAGCTGTGTAAGGCGTGGACAGTTTGTTATCTCTTAGTCAGCCTCATCTCAAATATAACCGCAGCTGAGATGACACATCCCTAAGATATCAAGCACTTATAACGCGGCCTGCTCCTTGCTTTACTTAGAGGCATGACGAACGGGGCGGGGAAACTTACTACATACATCATTGCGACTTTGGCTATCACCTTAAATTCGAATGCGAGTTTCGCATCCGAAGGCGGCGAGCTTCTTCAACGCCATGTTGAACGACTCGAACATGCTAAGGAGCTTCTCGGAAAACACTATAACCAAAGTGTGGTCAAAAACGGAGAAAGCGTAACTGACTTAAAGAAGTTCATTCTCAGTAACGTCAAAAAGAAACTTCCTGCTGCCTATCGCAGCCAGGCCAAAAAGATCACTCAGACTCTTTTGCAACAGTCCGAGCAGTATGGCTTTGATCCAATTTTCCTAATGGCAATGATCGAGAATGAAAGTAGCTTTAATCCAAAAGCAACTGGACCAGTTGGCGAAATTGGTCTCATGCAATTGCGACCGACTACGGCTGCTTGGATTGCACCGAAAGCTAACGTTCAATATCGAAAAAAATCCCAACTCAAAGATCCAATACTGAACATCAAATTAGGTTGTGCGTTTTTAGCTCAACTTCGAGAACAATTTGACTCTCATAGCAGACTTTACTTAGCCGCTTACAACATGGGTGCAAAAAATGTAGAGCGTGCACTGGATCGCGAAATCTGGCCAAAAGACTACCCTCGTGCGGTCATGAACCGCTACGTTAAGCTCTATTCAGAACTTAGCCCAGGTAAAGCTAACCGCACTATTGCCCAAAACTCTGTGTCAATTGACATGAAGGCTTCGAACTTAGATCGAACCTCCGACATTCCTGCTAATATCGACGGCATCAGCTACGAAGAGATGAAACTCATCCTCGAGTAATAAAGAGATTCACAGAGGATCGCAGTAAGAATTAAGAATCAAGATACTCACAATAGCGAATCCTTGAAAGAGTTTGAACGGACCTTTAGCCCAAATCACTAGTGCAACTCCGATTGCTGCGCTTAAAATCGCCCCAACCACTCCCGCAATAAAAAGTACTGGCGCTAGGATAATGAAAATAACTAGAGCCACTATGATGATTGTGAGCGATATAACTGCTATGTCGCAGAGAGTAGCCTCATTGAACGTAATCTTTTTGGCCATCGCCTGTGCATGTGACCTCGCTTCTTGGATCTGCCCGAGGGCTAATTGTCTAGAGACTACTTCGGACAACTGAAATTCTGATCCCTGACCATTTGCGACAGCATCGCTCAGCTCAACAAACTCATCGGGTAAATCCTCTGCTGTCACTTCTAAGCTCGACGGGCTCCTACCAGGATGGTCCTGAAGTCTTAAAAAACGTTCTTCACTCATTCGTGAAATGCGCCGTTCGGCCTTTTCGAGCAATCGATCCATCCGACGCATGAATCGGATTTTCTTTTTATCTGACCAGAATCTCATACGATCTTCCAAACGATTAGCGACCACATTGAGGTGGTGTCTCATCTCTGGGCTGTACTGAAGCTGAGTTTGAGAGTGGGCGACAGGATCAATCACTGTTGCCACTGATTGAGACATCAAGGATGTAATGAGAAGCAAGCTTAGAAAAACCATGGAGCCCCCGAACCAGGTTCGTTCTTGCTCCATCCTTTAACATAGCAAAAGAAAAAAGGCGCTACTACCAGAGGTAGTAACGCCGTATTCGCTTATATAAGCTTTATAGATTAGTTTCCGCTAGGAGGCATAGCAGCGCCCGTTGCATCACTCGGTGCGCCAGCGCCTGGAGCTGTCATGTCACTTCCGCCTGATGGAACACTCGGTGCCGATTCAGTTGTCGTTCCAGTGCTTGGTGCAGAGTATGAGTTCTCAGACTGGGTACGTTTTGGTGCCTTCTTTTTCTTCTTCTTAGCAGCAGTCTTCTTAGCTTTCTTAGTTGTTTTTTTCTTCTTAGCTTTCTTGCCTTTGCTCTTCTTTTTCTTTTTACGTGCCGAGTAAGAGCCTTCGTCTTGAGCATGGGAAAGTGCAGAAAACGCTCCGCCAATTGATGTAATCCCCATGACTGCGGTAAGAATGAGTGCTAGCCAGTTTGCCTTTCGCATAGATATCCTTTTTAAGTGAGTTCGAGAGATTTAAGTGTGACACATCCCGAAAACTCGTCAACTACTTCCCATAATGGCTTTGTAAATAGGCATTGATATCAGAAGACTCATACATCCATTGATAACGAGGAGTCTTGTTCGGACCTAGATCAATTCTTAAACAGGGCACCTGATCCATTCCGCCTCCGTCCATAAGTTCCTTCTTATATTCGGCATTACGCAGAGCATCGCGTAATTCAATTTTCAATCCCAACCGTTTAATTTGACGTCTCACCTTTAAACAAAATGGGCATGCCTCGTATTGATAGACGACTAGCTGACTAGTCTCGGCATCGATTTTTGATTGTTCTGTCTCCGAACGGATAAGCGCTTGAGGGGATGAGACTTTTTCAAAGAGCAGGATTAACCTTCCTACAAACCAACGAATCACTTTTAGCATGCTGTAGGAAGTATCATGGAGGACTTCGGCTATCCAGGACTCGTCTCATCATGAGTCGAAAGACTTCTTCAAGCTTATCTTGGATTTCTTTGGACTCAAGGGTACCCATCGCCCGCGCGATAGCTTCGAAGGTACAAAGAGCATCTTCATTTGGCTCTTTTCGAAGGACATATTCTGTAGGCTTTCCCCTCGGTAATTTTACATGAGGCACGTCGGCCAAAGCTGGCTCACGACGACCTACCCGCTTGGCTTGTCTCCAGCTCCCATCGGGAACGATGAGGTGGATCGGTCGTTTCAGACTTGCGACGTATTCTGGAGTCAGTTCAATGGCCCGTTCGCTTGGAAATAAAAATAGATTTTGGCCCTCTTCGCAGAGCATATTATCCGCAGAAGTCGGAGCATCCCTTCTCCCACGGATCCTAATCTGACTATTGGGCAAACAGAGTGCTGCAATACGAGCGGTGTTTGTAGTGGTCAGGTCCTCTTTCCAGTGCATGAGGACCGTAAGCCTAGTCCGAGTTTGGAGACTCGGGATTTGGTCACAAAAACATAAGGCGCGACGGATATAGCATCGCATACAACGATCACGATTTTTACTACGACTACCCACGAAATTATCTTACCTCAATGAGTTGATTGACCTTATCGCGAACTTGATCCGTAATTCGGTGTTCTAAATTTGGAATCAGCGTAAACTCGCCTTTACTTCCCATCTCTACAAATTTCTTATGAGCAATCTGAGCTTGAACTGGATCCGTAATTGTATCCTTTTCACCATGAATTGCATCCATTCGAATCTCTTTAGGATAAGGCACTACCTCATCATAGAGGAACTCACATGCGATACCCACGACATGTCTGTCCCGAGCCTTCAGTGCCTTAGCTACAAACGGGGCTAGGTACCCTCCTTGTGAAAAACCTACAATCACAATGGGAAGCTCTTCGAGTTGAAGTTTGCCTAGCAAGCTTTTGATCGCTTGGATCGAAACGGACATATCAATGTAATAATCATCCGTCTTAGGATCATAAAAATACCAAGAAAAGCCTACGCGATATCCTTCATCTGTTCGTTTGGGGAGCGGAAAAGGTCCATTAGGTGCGATCACATAGGTGGACTCGTCGAACGCAGGACCCAGTTTGTTGATCATGTAACGCCCGTTCTGCTCATATCCATGAAGAAGTAAGGCAACACGCTCAGGTCGCGGCTCCACGGCGGGACGACTTTCGTAATCGAACACTAAATCGACTGGGACATGAATTCTTGAGCTCATTTGAGAGCAGGGCCACCTTTCTTCCTTGTCTTACCCTAATTGATCCATCAAAATCAAAGCTAAGCCTGAAACGAAAAATCTATGCACTTAAGAACAATAAAAGTTACTTCTGCTCTATTGGCCTGCATGTCAGCTGCCGGGTGTTCACTCGATGTCATGCCTGTCCACTACTCTTGGGTCAATTCTGCCCGAAATGCTAACAAACCGATTGAACGTGGACCCAATGCTCCAGGAGCGTTTAAGAAAACGTGGAACTTTACTCAGGTCGGAGGCTATCTCTTTGATCCGTCGAAAATCGAGATCGCTGAAGGAGTTGCTCGACTGAAGGAGTCTAACGAGCCGAAGGGACCTAAATACAGTACCGCCCGTGAAAAGGCTGTCATGGAAGCAAGCCGAAATGCTTCTTATGTCGCTCTCGATAGCTTTGTTGAAAAAACGGGTCCAAAACACCAAGGTGAAATCCGCTACCAACTCTCCAATGATGGATCCAAGTGGTTCTATCATGATGGCAAAGCGTGGGTGTCTGCTTTCCCTGTCACCCATAATTCGAATACCGCTCAAGACGTCAATTCCAAGATCACGACTTTTCACACCGAAGCCGGGGCTGGAAATCTTCATATCAGAATGTTTTTGATTTCCCCTAAGGGTGCCGAGCCGGTGGAGTTGCAGGAGATTGAGGTGGGGGGTATAGCCCCGCGCACTGACGGCTGGGATTAGGGTTAAGTGCCTCTTTTTCCTTTATCAATCATCGTTTTAAAAAAATAATTCCTCGAGTACCCAAACGTACACTGCGTATTATTTTTTTAAACCTCTTCGTCTAAAGCAAAAATAGGCTACTTAACTCTTTGGACAAGGTTGTTGGAGTTAGACTTAACTCTTTGGATAAGGTTGAGAG
>DBAE01000023.1:6276-7878 GCA_002291495.1 Bacteriovoracaceae bacterium UBA1018
CTTTCGGCCACTTCGCTCTTGAAATCCAATCTCTTCTAAACCACGAGTTAGGCCACGAAATTTTTTTGCGCTTTCCGCACTATGAATGAACTGCATACCGTAACAGCTCACTCCATTACCTAAATCGCGAGTGTGGACGAGTTTGCCGGTCACCGAGAAAGGTTGAGAGAGGATCGAAAAATGGAGTTCTAAAGGTTTGCCGACTTCAAGTTTTTGAGAGGTGCTCAAAAACGCCCCCCCTTCGGACACATTCAAAATAGAAGCGTCATACTTTTGACTTTGCGATCTAATCTCCCCGGGGACTTTGAGCTCGTAACGTGGCTTAGATTCCCACCAACGTACTCGCGGATCGAAGTAAGTCGTCCTGACTTCGGGAGTTAAAAAATAAATCACCAAAGCAATTTCAAGGACGTAAAGCAAAATGAGCAAAGGGGCTGACAAGGTAGAAGAGGCATATTGCCAGTGTTTTACGCTTCCGTAGATGCTCCACACCATAGCCACAAAAAAGACGGCGTAAGACCAACGCCTCATCCGAAAAATTGCAATTCCTGCGATCGGCATGAGCAGCAAAGCTTCAAAGATATCAATCCAGGGCCGCTGCAGAAGCCAAGTCAGGATCTGAAGTGGACTCACTCTTAACACCCAAGCATTGAACAGGACATTCACTACGGGGGTAAGAAGTTGGACCAATGCTAATAGGACGAGTGGCCATGGACGAGTGCGCATAATATCAAGTTTAAACAACAAGCTAAGTTTTTGCTATATTGCATTCATGTTACTCGACATTTCTCCACTTCGTAGGCATCCGGAGTATCGTCTTCTCTACACGGGTCAGATGGTCTCCTATTTTGGAACGATGATCACTTACGTAGCACTTCCCTACCAAGTCTATCAGCTCACACGTTCCTCGTTTTCGGTCGGAATCATGGGAGCAGTAGAACTGATTCCACTTTTGATCACGGCCTTCATCGGAGGCGCCGTAGCCGACGCCATGGACCGGAGGAAAGTCCTCATAGGATCAGAGTTTTTACTTGCGGTAGCTTCAGCACTACTCATTGTTAATTCACTTCTTCCCAAGCCTCATGTCTGGCTACTCTACGTCTTGGCTGCCGTAATGTCTGGACTCAATGGGTTTCACCGTCCATCCCTTGAAGCAATGACTCCTCGCCTGGTGGAGAAAGAAGAACTACCTGCGGTGGCGGCGCTCAACGCCCTCAGAGGTAATCTGGGTATGATCGCGGGGCCTGCAGTAGGAGGTATGATCATCGCCGCATTTGGAGTTCATGGGGCTTATGCACTTGATCTCCTCAGCTTTCTTGTTTCCATGTTTGTTCTCGCCAAAATGAAAAGCATGCCTGCGCCTGAAAAGTCTGAGGCCCCGAGCTTTAAGAGTATTCTAACGGGTATTCGTTATGCCAAGAGCCGCCCTGAACTGATGGGCACGTATATTGTCGATATAGTTGCAATGACTTTTGGAATGCCAACTGCGCTCTTTCCAGCGATGGCGGAAAGTCTCGGTGGCGCCAAAGTCTTAGGTTGGCTTTACTCTGCTCCTTCGGCAGGTGCTCTCCTGGCCACGCTCACGAGTGGCTGGGCTAAAAA
>DBAE01000251.1:0-4227 GCA_002291495.1 Bacteriovoracaceae bacterium UBA1018
TCACTCTCCTGTAAACTACGCCCCTCATCAAAAAAGATAACCCGGACTGCGACGCTTGTCATCCCCTCGGGCACCTGTGAACCACGATAAACATCGAAAATCTTTGAGAGCTTTGCAAGCGGCTTACCTGCCTTCAAAACAACCTGATTGATCTTATCTGCTGCGACATCACTTTTGACCACGAGAGCAAAGTCTCGTTCCATTGGTGGGAACTCTGACCAACCTTTGAAAGTCGGGCTCTCAGCGGCCTTCCTAGACATTTTCACAATCGGATTCCAGTCAAACTCTGCAATCCAAAGTGGCCCTCGGGCCTTCAGTTCTTTTTGTTTTCCAGGATGCAAAAGTCCAAAATGTCCGATGACTTGATTGCCTGCCAAAATTTCGACACCCTGACCAGGATGCAAAAGCTTTATGACTTGGTGTTCCAAATTTCGTGAAGATTCAACTGGAATCATACGAATCCCTTTGGTTCCCAGGCCTTGAAGGAAAGATTCGACCACCGCTTTCACATCATAAAAATCGATTTCTGATAAATCTGTCTTCAGTCCAGAAGCCACACGAGGACCCGCTAGTACAAAAGATATCTTCCAACTCTCCTCGACACCCGTGTCGCTTACTTCGGACTGAGTGTACGTTGGCCGCATCTCAAATAAGCGAATCGCTAAAGACTCCGAACCAAAGTGATGTCTCCACTGCCCCAATGCATTGCCGATTAGACCAGGCAAGAGAGACGGCACCATGTATTCAAACTCTTCACTCAGTGGATTAATGACCTTCACACTGGACTTCATTCCAAATTGAGACAGCCAGCTTGCACTCGTAAATCCAAAATTAACCGTTTCAAGCAAGCCACTTCGAACCATGGCATCCTTCGCGCGATCCATCAGGATCCATTGTTCAGATGCGGATTCGGTATAAAGACTTTTTGGAGGAGAGCTTAAAGTTGGAATGCTGGATGGGATATGATCATACCCGATCGAACGAGCCACTTCTTCAGCGAGATCTTCTTTCATTTTTAGATCCAGTCGATAACTCGGAGCAAAGACTTTCCATTCATCGGCTTTCACTTTTTCGATTCGACACTCAAGAGCAGCCAATACTTTTTCAATTTGAGAAAGTTCAAAACTGGTCCCTAGAAACTCATTAAAATACGAAGGCTGAACTTGGATAGGAGATGCTGCACGGGCCTTGAGCTTATCCGCATATCCAGGTACTTGCGCAAAGCCTGCACCCGTTACTTTTCCACCAGCGAGTTGGGTGACCAAAGTAGCTAGGCGCGAAATCACTCGCGGTAGTGCTGAACTATCGATACCTCTTTCAAAACGATGGGCCGCATCTGTAAATTTGAGATGCTTAGACTTGGCTCGTCTTACTAAGACAGAGTCAAACTCTGCACACTCAAGATAGACATTCCGAGTGGAGTCTGAAACTTCCGAGTTACCGCCTCCCATAATTCCAGCCAGTCCGATAGCTCGACTCTGATCAAAAATGACTAATTCAGTCCCANNGTCCCATCCAGTGTGATCTCTGTTCCATCGAGCAAAGGAAGTTTCTCGTCTTTACGAGCTGTCCGCACTCCGATCTTTTTTCCTTCGATTCGATCGGCGTCGTAAGCATGAACGGGTTGACCCAGCTCGAGCATCACCAAATTAGTCGCGTCGACAACATTATTGATCGAACGCGAACCTAGAGTTTCTAGACGCCTCACTAACCACTCAGGTGATGAACCGATTTTCACGCCTTCGATCATACAGCCAAAAAATTGTGGCGCAGCTTCGCCCACCTCAAGTGAGATCGAAATAGGTGATGATGTAAATTTTAGTTCAGAAATTTCCGGGAGTTTCGCTTTTACGCCTAACGCTGAGGCAATTTCTCGAGCCAGACCGTAGTGGCTCAAACAATCGCCGCGATTTGCGGTGAGCTTTAAAGTAAATACTGTATCGTCACGCTTTAAGATCTGCGCAATCGGTTTACCTAAAGGTGTAGAAGGAGACAGAATCAAAATTCCTTCGGATTCGTCTTTCAGTCCGAGCTCAGATTCAGAACAGAGCATTCCGTTCGAGACAACGCCACGAATCTTACTTTGGGCAATTTTTAAACCATTTGGTAGAAGTGCTCCGATCTGCGCTAGCGCTACTTTATCGCCAGCTTTCATATTCTGAGCCCCACAAACGATTTCAAGTGGTTCGCCAGACCCAGTCGACACCTTACACAAACTCAATCGATCGGCCTGTGGATGTTGATTTCGTTCTAAGATCTGTGCCGAAATAACTTGTTCGAACCCTTGATCTTGCCGTTCGATCTCTTCGACTTCGAGTCCTCGTTGAGTCAAAATTTCAGCAAGATGATCTGGCCCCTTAACGCTACTCAAATCGACGAGTTCGGAAATCCAATTCCAAGAAATACGCATGAGTGAATCTCTTTCTATTTCTAACTATTAAAACTGCTGAAGAAGGCGTGAATCGCCTTCAAACATTTTTCTTAGATCCGGGATCTCGTGAAGGAGCATCGCAATGCGCTCCACTCCCATTCCAAAAGCAAAACCGCTGACTTCGTTCGGATCGTATCGATAAGATCCATCGCTCTTCTTGCCTGCAAGCTCAAACAATCTTGGATGAACCATTCCAGCGCCAAGAATCTCTAGCCAACCTGAACCTTTGCACACGCGACATGAAGACTGAGGTTTTCCCTTACAATTAAAGCAGCTCACATCGACTTCAGCGCCAGGTTCGACAAACGGAAAATAGCTCGGGCGAAGGCGAATCTTTGTTTGAGATCCAAAAAGTTCCTTAGCGATAAATTCGAGCACACCTTTGAGATCACTCATCTTCACATTGCGATCAACCCACAGGCCTTCCACCTGATGAAACATGGGAGAATGAGTTGCGTCGTGATCACTTCGATAAACGGCGCCTGGACAAATGACTCGAAGTGGCCATTCTTTCGTTTGCAGCGCGCGCATTTGCACCGCACTCGTATGAGTCCGAAGAACTACGCTCGGGCTAATAAAGAAAGTGTCCTGCATGTCACGCGCAGGATGATCCTTCGGCATATTGACTGCTTCAAAATTAAAGAAGTCAGTTTCGACTTCGGGTCCAGTGGCCACATCAAAACCTAGGCGAGAGAAAATTTGATTCATTCTTCGAATCGTCTGAGTGATGACATGAAGGCTACCTCGATGAGGCATGCGCGAAGGTAACGTGATGTCGATCTTCTCTGAGCTCAATCGAGCTTGGAGCGCCGAGGACTCAAGCTGTGTCTTTCGATCGGTGAGAGCGTCTTCAATCTTTCGCTTCCACTCATTGGCGACTGCACCAATCTTGGGTCTTTCTTCAGCTGACGTACTTCCTAACCCTTTGAGTACTTCGCTGAGCGCGCCCTTTTTACCAAGCACCGAAATTCTTACATTTTCTAAAGCATCCAACTGAGAAGTAGCCTGGATGTCCTTAAGAGCCTGAGTACCGATAGCCTCGAGTTTTTCAATCACTTGTTCGCCCTTGTTCCAATCATTGAAATAGTTTTGAGATATTCATAACTTCAATGCCCCAATAAAAAAAGAGTGCGCTTTCTGTTTTATCAGAAGAACGCACTCTTTATTTTGTAATCACTTTTTCTAACTTAGCTTACTCAAGCACCGTCCGGAGCCAGCACCACTAAAGCGTCGTGCGGAGCCGACGCCATTAAACAAAGCACCGCGAAGCGTGTGCCATTGGATCGACTAATGAGCAGGAGCTAAGCTACGAACTTGANNAGCAGTGAAGCCACGTGGATCATGAATAGCGATATCAGAAAGAACCTTACGATCCAATTTCACTTCAGCTTTGGTCAAAGCAGAGATGAAACGGCTATAGCTCATTTCATTGCCATTCAATGCAGCGGAAAGACGTGCAATCCACAATTGGCGGAAGTCACGTTTTTTCGCGCGGCGATCGCGGTATGCATACACACCAGCGCGATCGACAGCTTCAGCTGTGATGCGAATCTTATTTTTCCTACCGAGGACGAAGCCTTCGGCTTTATCTAAAATCTTTTTTGTACGACGACGACGTTTAAAACCACGTTTTGCGCGAGGCATGATTTACTCCTTAACAGTAACTAATCTTAGTTGGATCCGTAGGGCATGCACTTTTCAATGTGCTTCATATCGCCCTCAAAAATATAGCCAGCCGAACGTAGTTTCAACAAACGAGCAGCGCTTTTATTGCCCATGTTATGGCGTTTATTTGT
>DBAE01000251.1:4252-9253 GCA_002291495.1 Bacteriovoracaceae bacterium UBA1018
TAGTTTTCAATTTCATGGGTTCACCTTTTCTACTTCAATCTTTTCTTACTCTAAACTCTTCTTAGTCCACTTAAAGCAATGGCGACGAGCTGCTTTGGACAATAGTCCTCACCAAGCTCGTGATCGATTTCATCGAATAAGAGCAGCCACCCTACTCTAAAAGGACTTGGACCGTCAAGGCCTCAAGTCCCCATTTTCAATTAAGTTTCATTATCAGGTTTATTGGTTCCCGAGGATCCAGCCGCTGGAATCACAATCGGTGCTGGACGTCCCGGAGTAGGCTTTTTACTGGCCCCAGGAGCAATCACCATAATCAGCTTTTTGCCCTCAAGCTTAGGAAAAGATTCGACGGTGCCGATATCTTTTACCATCTCACTGAGTTGCTTCATGATCTTATATCCCTGATCCACGTAGGTAATCTCGCGGCCACGGAACATAATTGTGACTTTGGCTTTGTCCCCATCTTCAAGGAACTGCCTGATATTCTTAAATTTATACTCAAGATCGTGCTCTTCGGTCTGAGGACGAAGCTGAACTTCTTTAACCTTAATAACCGTTTGCTTCTTCTTGGCTTGATGCTCTTTTTTCTTCTTTTCGTACTTAAATTTGCCGTAATCGCAAATTTTACATACGGGAGGTTGAGCATTTGGCGAAACTTCCATCAAATCTAAGCCGCGTTCCCGAGCCATTTGGAGAGCCTGAAAGGTTGGAACAACACCAACCTGCTCGCCCTTTTCGTCGATAAGACGGACTTGCGGCACTCGGATGCGTTCGTTGATCCGATGCTCATCTTTGTTTTGGTTTGGAAGCGGCCCTCGCGATGGACGCGGGGATCTTGGAAATGGGCCCGGAGGACCCGACGGACTGGATGGTGTAAATGCCATGTGGTTTCGAAAAACCTCCCTAATATGCTCAGATTTACCCAACTATTAACTAACTCGGTTAGGCGTGTCAAGTCGATCAGCCGTCCGCCCCGCAAGGAGGAGAATCGGTGAGGACTTAGACCCTCTGGTCCATGTCAGACTTCATACAATCCGTCTGCACACCAGATGCCTAACCCGCTAGGGTAGATCAGTGCGAGTTAACTCGTCGAAGCTTTCTTAGCACTCGACTTCTTTTTAGCACCTGTTTTTGAGGTGCTCGCCTTTTTCTTAGATTTCGTGGCACGCTTAGGTGCTACGAAATTTTTCTTGCGCATGTTTTCTAACAAACGCTCAAACTCTTTTTTCTGCCCGTTGACGAAAGTACGGAACTTTTCGACTTCGTTTGGAAGCTGTTTTTGGATCTTTTCAAGCTCTTTGCGCTCTCGCTCTAAGAACGTTTTCATTTTGGTGACGTCAGCTTTGATGAGCTTCTTCACTTCTTTGCCTTGGCGCTCAGCGTACTTCCGAGCATCCTCAACCCAATTATTATCTTTCAAGATATTCTGAAGCTGAGCTTGAGCATCTTTGACTCGAGAAAAAACTTTTCTAAGGTCTGCATTCATCGCCATAAATCACTCCCTTGCTGGACATTACCCGACACACTTAAGACGCTCGGGAATTAACACGTTTTCGTAAGCAGATCAATATTCCTAGAAGCATCGATCTTGGATTCAAATTGAATCCCACTTTTTAGCAATTGGAATTCTCCGCCCAATGCCAAACGCTTTCGTGCTCACCTTCAAAACCGGTGCCGCTTGACGCCGTTTGTATTCGTTCATTTCAAGTTTTTTAAGGATCTCGCCTACCCATTTTCCATGCTTTTTCTCCAAAAGCGGAAGCGGTTGACGATTCTCGATGTAATCCACCAAAAGTGCGTCGAGCTGATCATAAGGAGGCAGGCTATCTTGGTCTTTCTGATCAGGCTTAAGCTCAGCCGATGGAGGCTTGGTAATGGAGCGTTCTGGAATCGGTCCTCCCCAAAGAGCGTTGATCTTATTTGCCAGTTCATACACCCGGGTTTTGTAAATATCGCCGATTGGCGCTATCGCCCCGGCCATATCGCCATAAAGTGTACAGTAACCTGTAGCCATTTCAGATTTGTTTCCGGTCGTTAGCACCAATGCGTTGTAATGATTGGACAGCGACATCAAGACCATGCCACGCAAACGAGACTGAAGATTTTCTTGTGCAAGCGGAGCCAAAGCGCCTCGTCCTTCTGACAATTCTCGGTTAGCGGTGGCAAAAAGGAACTTAATGGGTCGCACCTCAAATCGAATTTTGAGATTTCGCGCTATTACTTCCGCATCTTCTAAACTGTGACCTGACGAGTATTGACTAGGCATCGCTATACCCATCACATTTTCAGCACCAAGAGCCTGTACGGCAAGGGCCGCAACAACTGCTGAGTCGATGCCTCCACTCAGCCCTAAAATTGCTGATCGAAAGCCAGTTCTAGCAAAGTACTCTCTAATACCAACCACGAGTGCACGAGAAAGAACCTCTACCTCATCAGGAGCCTGGTCTTCGCGTTCAGTACTCTTGGAATTGGCCCAGCTCAGTTTTTTGGATCCAAAATCGAGATCAACCATCCCAAATGCTTTTTTGAAAAGCGGCAGACGCCCCGAAAGTTTGCCTTGAAAATCAATTGCAAATGAACCCCCGTCAAAGAGGATCTCATCTGTAGCTCCGATTTGATTGACATAAAGAAGTGGTATTCCTAGACCGGTAGACACATCTTGATGAATCGATTCACGACGGGCTCGTTTGCCATATTCATAGGGACTTGCAGACAGAGACACAATCAGATCGGCTTCGAGTTTACGATACTTCTCAATGGGTTCTTTTCCATAGATTCTGCGACCCAGTACTTCATCTTGGGCCCATAGATCTTCGCAGATGGCCAACGCAATCGAAGTCCCATCACAATCCCAAGCTTTCACTTCGGTAGCAGGTTCGAAATACCGAGCCTCATCAAAGACATCGTATGTGGGAAGAAGGCTCTTGGCCTGTGTAAATACAACCTTCCCATCTTGAAGAATCGATACAGAATTTTGAGCGGACCGGCCGTGCTCGGAAGGGTTTCGAGTCACATGGCCAACGACGAGAGCACAACTCTTTCCACGAGTCAGAGCGAGAAGATTCGCTAGCGCTGCTTCATTGCGCTCAAACATTTCTGGTCTATCGAGGAGGTCGTGCGGTGGATAACCGCAGATACTGAGTTCAGGAGTGAGAAGCAGGCGCGCACCATCAGTGCACGCCTGCTCATAAGCTTCAGAAATCTTCTTTACGTTGGTCGCAAATGAACCCACGATCGGGTCGATTTGAGCTAATGCGATACGCATGTGAGCTTCCGCGCCACGCAAAACAGAAGACATTACTCGAAACGCTTTTGGATCTCTGCTTTATCAAAGAAGTATGCAAGCTCGCGATCAGCGGATTGCACGCTGTCTGAACCGTGAACTGCGTTTGCTTCGATGCTATCAGCAAAATCCTTACGGATAGTACCTGGAGCAGCCTTTGCTGGATCGGTAGCGCCCATGATCTCACGATTGAGTGCCACGGCGTTGTCGCCTTCTAAGCACATCAAAAGAACTGGGCCGCTGGTCATGAAGTGAACCAGACTTTGGAAGAATGGGCGGTCTTTGTGCTCGATGTAGAATCCTTCGGCCTTCTCACGAGAAAGACGAGCAAACTTAGCAGCAGCGATACGCAAACCACGCTGTTCAAAGCGGGTGATAATTTCCCCGATGCAATTTTTTTGAACTGCATTTGGCTTAATAATTGAGAATGTTCTTTCGAGAGCCATTTTAATCCCTTTCGTNNTTCGTTCTTACTAAATCTAATCTTGAAGCCGAAGTACTAGCCTATTCTAGTTGCCCGATAAAGCCTAAAAACGTCATCGCTTCATCGCAGCAGCTAGGGTCGTACCTAAATCCGCCGGACTACGGGCGATTTTCACGCCTGCAGCCTGAAGTGCCTGAAATTTTTCTTCGGCCGTACCTTTACCACCAGAGATAATAGCTCCGGCATGACCCATTCTTTTTCCTGGAGGTGCGGTAGCTCCACCGATAAATCCAGCAACGGGTTTTTTAAACTCACGTTTAATAAACTCAGCTGCTTCTTCTTCAGCCGATCCACCGATCTCACCAATCATGATCACACCGTGAGTCTCAGGATCTCTGTTAAAAGCGTCTAAGACATCAATGAAGTTTGTTCCATTGATCGGGTCTCCGCCGATACCGACGCAAGTGCTTTGACCAATTCCAAGCTGGGTCAATTGGTGAACTGCTTCATAGGTCAAAGTACCGGAACGGGACACAACACCGATGTTTCCGCGCTTATGAATGTGGCCAGGCATAATTCCGATTTTACACTCATCTGGAGTGATGATTCCTGGACAGTTTGGCCCGATCAAACGAGACTTTGTACTAGCCAAGTATCTTTTTGTATTGAGCATATCGGTGACCGGAATGCCTTCAGTGATACAAACGATCAGTGGGATACCTGCATCAGCAGCTTCGCAAATCGCATCTGCTGCGCCTGCTGGTGGAACAAAGATCATTGTGGCATTTGCGCCCGTTTTTTTGACAGCTTCACCGACAGAGTTAAAAACAGGAAAACCTTCATGCGTCTGGCCACCGCGACCTGGAGTCACACCGCCTACCACTTGAGTTCCGTAATCTCGGCATCCCTTTGCGTGGAAACTGCCTTGCGATCCTGTAACCCCTTGGACTAAGAGCTTAGTACTTTTGTTTACCCAAATAGACATTTGATGATTCCTTATTTTCCAGAAGCTGCAGCTACGACTTTTTTCGCAGCATCGGTCAAACCAGTTGCAGATGTAATNNTCGTTTGTTCCTTCGAGGCGAACAACCAGTGGAACTTGAAGCTCAAGTTCACGTGCCGCTGCAATCACTCCTTCAGCGATCACATCACATTTCATGATACCACCGAAGATATTCACCAAAATGGCCTTCACTTTCGGATCCTTTAAAATGATCTTAAAAGCATGAGCGACTTTTTCCTTGGAAGCTCCACCGCCTACATCGAGGAAGTTAGCTGGTTCACCACCGTGAAG
>DBAE01000179.1 GCA_002291495.1 Bacteriovoracaceae bacterium UBA1018
AGATCAAGCCTCGCATGACTGGATTCTCAATATCGACGCTGATGAGGAAGTGACCGCCGAGCTTAGAGACGAAATCTTGTCTCATCTTCCGCGGGATGGAGACTCTCCGGTTGGAGCCTTCTATTTTCCGCGAAAAACTTACTACCTTGGACGCTGGATTAGGCACGGCGGCTGGTACCCGAACTACTTAGTCCGCATTGTTCATAAGAAAAAGGGACGCTGGACAGAGCCCTCAGTCCATGAAGAATTACAGACAAAGGGGCAAGTAGTCGGCCTAAAGGAGCCGTTATTGCACTATACATTTTCTAACATTCAGGATCAGATTCTCACTAACCTACAGTTCTCAAAGTTGGGTTATTTAGAGCTGAGAAAAAAGGGACAGCGAGCAAGCTTGTCAAAACTGATTTTGAAACCGATTGGAAAATTTTTTGAGACTTATCTCTTAAAAAAAGGCTTTCTTGATGGCCTTCCAGGGTTCATTATTTCGGTTAATGCTGCTCACAGCATGTTTCTTAAATATGCATACTTAATTGAGGCGGATTTAGAGAATGCGAATACTCGTCATTGATAACACCATTGATCAAACTTCCTGGGGCAGCTCAGAAATTAGTCGACTGGCAGCAAAGGCCCCCGGCTCGACGGTTTACGTTCGTCGTGCCCCACATGAAGACCTTCCTTCGATCTCCAAGTTCGATAAGATTATCGTTTCTGGCTCTAAGACCTCCTGTCTTGAAGAAGCTCCTTGGATTACAAAATTAGATGAAGCAATCAAGCAAGCGCTCAATGAAAACAAAGCATTGCTCGGAGTTTGTTACGGTCACCAAGCACTCAACCGCGTAGTGAGCGGAACTGATAAGCTTAGACGCGGTCAGGAAGCAGAGTTTGGATGGACTGAGATCGAAACAGTCGCAGAATCTAATCTCCTTAATGGCCTTCCAAAAAAATTCTACACTTTCTCCGCGCACTTTGAAGAAGTAGCCGAGCTCGCAAAAGGTATGCGCCATCTCGCGCGTTCTAAAGATTGTCACATCCAAGCTTGCCAACTCGAAACTCGTCCGGTGTACGGAATTCAGTTTCATCCTGAAAGAACTCTAGAAGGTGCAAAGTTCACCTTTGCTGAGCGTAAAAAACTTGGAACTCCAAAAATTTTACTGCGCCCCAATGACAGCGAAAAATTATTTGATTCGACCGTGGGAGAAAAGATCTTCCTTAACTTTGTTGCAGAAAGCTAATCGATGTCCGAACCTCAAAAAAAACCTTCTGTCCTGAAGAAAACTATTTCCCTCGCTTTGAAACTTCTCTTTGTCGGAGTGGTTTTCTATTTTCTTGGCAAGAAGGGGTTCATCTCCCTGAGCGAAATTCAGCGCGCGATTACTCAGCTCGACCGTATCATTCCAGCAACGCTGGCGCTTTTCACAGCTGTCCTATTGTCTACTTTACGATGGCAGTGGCTACTTCAAGCACAGAACATTCACCTGAAACTTTCTCGCGTTTGCCAATTGGTCTTTATTGGCCAATTTTTCAACGTGGCATTGCCAGGCGCCGTCAGTGGAGACTTTGTCAAAGCCTTTTACATCGCCAATGAAATTCAGGGGCAACGCGCTCGTGCGTTCGGAAGTATCTTGTTTGATCGCATCGTGGGCTTATCAGCCCTCGTGCTGGTGTCAGCAGGTGCGCTTGGACTGAACCTCGTGATGGCAGAACATATCCAAGAGTTTTTGGGGACTGCGCTCTTTAAAGGCATCCAAGTATTTTTATCTATCGCTGCTGTTTCGGTAGTGATCTTTTTTTCATATTTATTCTTACTCAAAGAACATCACGATCCAGTTTCAAAACTTCTGAAACATCTTGAAACCAAATTTAGTAAGTTAGGTTCGATCACTCGTATCTACATCGGGATCAGACATTATCATCACCATCGCTGGACAGTGACCAAGGCGTTACTCTTGTCTGTACTCATTCATTTGAGTGTTGGATACTCCTGCATCCAATTTGCGTATGCTTTGGGAGAGACACAACTCTCAGTACTCTCGCTCTATACTGTCGTACCACTCGGCTTACTCGTCACCGCAGTTCCTATTGCGCCAGCAGGCGTTGGAACTGGGCACGTGGCCTTTGGTGGTTTGTTTCATCTCTTAGGATCTCAGCGCGGCGCAGATGTATTTAGTTTTTATGTCCTTGTGCAGCTCCTTCAAGGAGCAGTGGGCGGATTAGTATACCTGAGATTTAAAGGTGCGAAATTGCCTTCGAGCGAAATGGCGATGGATACGAATGCTCTGACGAGGCCGTCAAGTTAACTTTCCGGCACACCGCTCGCACGAGCGAACGGACCCATGCTCGAACTCAGACCTTTTCAAAAACTCGCCATCCAAACTCTATCTCAACCCGGACACCTGATCTGCGTATCAGCAACTGGCTCAGGCAAGAGCCTTATTTACGAAAAGCTCGCCGAAACCCCATCCACTCGTATGCTTTTAATCACTCCACTGGTGGCGCTAGGTAGACAACAAGCCAAGAAACTCAAAGATCAAGGCATCCCTACACTCCTCACTGCAGGAGTTGGAGCAGAAGGGGGACAGACCTTTCCTAGTCCGAAAACCAGAGCGTGGGTCGTAAGTCCGGAAAGTCTCGATGTTCCTAAAAGGCAGGCGGCGCTCAGAGATTGGAAACCTAATCTTCTGGTCGTAGACGAGTGCCACTGTGTCTGGGAGTGGGGAGAGCAGTTTAGGCCGAGCTTTCAAAAAGTTCCTCAGCTGGTCGAAGAGTATTCCATCAAAAGAAGTCTCTGGCTGACAGCAACTCTTCCTCAGGCAGCGCGAAGAGAACTCAAATCAAATCTAAGGACACATGTAATTGAGCAAGGAAAGTTTGAGCTCCCGGCCAACTTAAACTTACGCCTCAAAAGAGCACCTTGGCCAGATCGTGCGGAGGCACTAAGACGTACACTCATCGAGCAAACTACATCTGGAATCATCTTTGTCACTACACGCGAGAGCACTGAACGAGTGGCTAGGGTAGTCGAGTCGCTTGGAAAAAAGATTCTGATTTATCATGCAGGAATGAGTAAAGAAGAGCGCCGGGCTGCGGAGTTGGCCGTAAGTCTGAAGCAAGTCGATATCATCATTTCCACCTCGGCGTTTGGAATGGGTATGGACTATCCTCACCTCAAATGGGTGATCCTTTGGCAAGCACCCTCATCACTCCTAAGTCTTGCTCAAGCAGTAGGACGCGTAGGGAGAGCGGGCCAAAATGGCGAAGCCATTCTCTTTTGGGATGACGATGATTTTCGGCTTCATGAGTGGAGCATCAATGGCTCGACTCGAAGACGACAAGAACTCATCGAGGTCGTGCACTTTTACAAAACACCTGGATGTAAACGCAAAGCACTAAGCGCCTATTTTAACTAAGCGTCGACTTCTATAATCAGTTAATCAGTAAGCTGGCGTAGCGTTCATCTCCGGATGAGCCCACATGAGATCCGCAGTTGCTATACTTGCAGCACTGCTAGTATTTGCGCCAGGTGATGTTGATTCGCTCAGCACGGCAATGATCTTATAAAGAGCACCGCGATCTGCGCTTACTTGCCAGATATCTCGACCCAACACATACCAAGCCAAAAAGTGTGCGGTGTCCAAAATTGAATTAAACTCTATTTTGCTCGGAGGAGTTTTTCCAAATCGAATCAAGTAAGTCAGTATAGCTTGAAGCATCTTGGTGTCTTTTTTACCTGAGATATCGGCTAGGGACTTTTTGAATACCGGAAACGCTTTATCTAAAATTTCATTTTTATTTAAGATCTCGTCGTCATTGCCATCAAAACGATAAACCAACGCCTCGACATAATGAGGAATACCTGCAAAAGATGAAATATCAAACTCGCTGACGGGTAGATCCGAATAGCCCAAGCGACGAGCAGAGATCTCCATGGATCTTTGAAGATCTTTCCTCTGACTGTCACTCATGCGGTCATAGCTACTCACAAACGCAGGAAATCCATCCCAAAGAGTTTTGTAATTTCCGAAAAACTGTTCTCGGAAACATTGAGCACTCATCGTCTCTAGGCCCAATTCGTCGAGCTTCCCAGTCTTTGGACAAAGCTCAAACAGCTTCTTCACCCAGCGCGAGGTCATCGCTGACGACGAGAACAGATCAGCAAAGTAATAGGTCGACTCTTTAAGATCCATGAACTCATCACCGTTACTTGCAAACGTAAAAAGATTAGCATCTCTAAAGCGTTTGACAGCAATGTTCTGCGTATAAGGATTAAAGATCGCAATGTTTTCAAGGATCGGGCGATAGTCTTCAATCAACCGAGTGAGATCTTCAATCTTGCCTTTTTGTCCTGATCCCGGTGCATAAACATCGAGCACATGAGACGAGACATGATTGAGCCAAGAAAGTCTCACTAAATTATTTTTCGAGTGTCCCATCGATGGCACAAATCGAATTTCGTTAGATCCCTCTGGAAATAGTCCCATATACTCTTGAGCGATCTTTCTGAGCCGCATGACTTCTTGAGCCTCAGCTGCAGACAACGAACTACTATAGATTCGAGCTTCATCATCAAACTCTTGTGGGCTTACGTATGGCCGCAAATGCTTATAAATCTGCTCGATGTGAGTTTCGGCGCGCGTGCCAAACTCGAGAAGGGACTGAGCTACATTGAGTGCGTTGGCATCTAGGCCTACGGCACTCTTAGACTGAAGCATCTTCTGAATGGTCGTACGAGCTGTCTTTTTAAGAACTTCAGGCTTAAGAACCATTCCGTTATCCATTTTCAGATATCGGGACGGGATTTTTTCAATCAGTTGATCGATCAATTCGTATCTGATCACCCCTTCGCGACGAGCCAGGGTTTTATCTACCGCTTTTCGGAGTTTCTTAAAGACTGCGAGTTGATACTCTCCATCTTCGTTTGGTGTCTCATTGGAGAGTTTAGTTCTTTCGACATACGCGTAGAGTGGTCCACCGTAAGATCCGAGTGCACGAATCATATCTGGCCAGTATTGGCCTTCGATCGCTTGATCTGATCCACCGACAATGATGACCTTAGCTCGGCCTGCTAACTCGATAAACTCATCACCTGGTTTCCACTCATAGAGGCGTTCAACTTCTTTCATCAATGCTTTAAATGTTTCGATTTTGAGAGGTTGATTGCTGCTTGTATTCAGCGAGGAAGCCACCTTCTCAAAAAGCACGGCCATGGCATCGCTAAGCTCCAAGAAGCTTTCTTGGGTCGCACTTTTTCGTTTCGCATGTAAGTAAGGGTTAAGCTTAAGGGTCTCTACTTTGAGGACTTCAGTTAAATTTAATATCTTTTCAATTTCGTCTTTGGTGATGACGTCGGAGGCCCCGCCAAAAAGAGAGGACTTAAATTCGAAAAGCACATTGATTAAGGTGTCAGTAATTTCTTTGTCAGTGACAAGAAAGCGAGAGATCAGGGCACGAACATCTTTTTGCGTGTATCCGTTAGCGTGCTCACCTCGGACGTACTTTTTAAACATCGAAACTCGGTCTGTCGCGCAATGAAACATCTCTTCCCATTGACTACTGTCTGCTTGTCCATCAATGTAATCGCGAAACTTTTGTCCGAGGTTATTGAGGCAACCTTCGTTGCCAGCTAAACTCATGAGATCGACCACATTATCTTTTTCTTCGAGCTTTCCGCACCCTACGATCAGACTTACGCCTAATACTGCGGCAATAGTCAAACGATTGATCTGATTAAAACGCATAAGAAAGCCCCCCACGTACACGGTCATTTCCATTGTATTGACCGATAAAACCTTTGTCCGTTTGCGAAGCAAAGAAGTCTGCGCCTAGATTAACGAGCCAGACCCCAGATCGAGCTGTCGGCACGCGATGGCCGAAGCGAAGATTAAAATCAAAAGACATTAAACGACTGGAATTTAAAACATCATGAGTCCAGTTAGCGCTTGTGTTGAGGCGTTCAGACAGGTCCCACAAGCTTCCCACTCTGTATGCGCGCTTAAACTGAAATCGCGGCGAAAGATCGACGTCGATCGAGCTTGTATCGATGGGTGGAAGATTTTCGTGAATGTAAATTGCAGAACCACTGAGTTTGACGGTACGAACTACACGTATATCTCCACCCACTGAGGCGATATAAGAAGGACCCATTCGGCCAGCAATCTGATTTTCTGGAATAGCTTTTTGTAAGGGCGCTTCACCTGTAAACGAAACCCAAGCATTTGTGGTATCTGTACGGTGCCCCATCTCGGCAGTCGCAATGTGATGATGAAGAACCCTGGCATATACCGGAATCTCAGCAACACCAGGCTGGATGGTGTAGGTAGGTTCGATAGTCAAATTAACTTGATGGATAGGAAGCAGCCCGTACATCCCCTGAACCCAAACACCTTGCTTATCGCCGTAGCGAAGGGAAGCTGCTGCACCTGGATTAAAAAGGATTTTACTTAAATTGAGATCTTGAATCGAGTATCGGATCGGGATGCGCTGCCCAGAAAACTGTACGTACTTGTAAGGCTCAACGTGAAAAGGACTTGGCGAAACGAGTCGACCATTGTCTTGTCGAACCGGAAACCCTCTCTCTGGAATGGAGAGTGGAGAACCATAAGCTAAGAAACGCCACTTAGCGGATTGATAAGTATAGAAAGCGCCGGTAAGTCCAACTTGTTCGGGTCGAAGTGGATCGTAGAGAAAGCGCGGACTCCACATTCCCATTTTCCAGGAATCATCCACGACGCTCCAATCGTAGTAACGTCGTCCAATGCTCACCTGGTGATGCGGCATCAACTGAGTGCTAGTGGATAGATAAGAATTTTTGGACTCGAGAGTGAAAGAGGATCGATCGGTCATAAAACCAATCGCCTGAACATCAAGCTCGCCCTTAAGGATCTTGCCCTCATGACTGAGTTGAGGACTTAAGATCAGCATTGAACTTTGATTGGCTCGTTCAGTAGATTTTTTTAGAAATCCGTTGGACTCAAGACGTACAAATCCAACTGCATGCGCCGATGATGACCAAGTGGCAGACGAAACTAATCCACACATGGCAATCCTAGCCGCAATGGTTAAAGAAGAACTCTGCGCGCAACCTGGACGTGCGCGCCGATTCAGCACTCCTGCTTCTTCAAACATTCCCCTCCATGGGACTACTTAAATGAAAAAGTAGCGTTTCCCATCTGTGAGGGATCTGCGTTTCCCCATTCCCGTGGGTCGCGCCGTACTGCCAAAAAACTCCCTCACCTAATTAAGTGTACGCCCGATATTGAAAGAAACAAGTCGGCCATTATTGCCGTCCGTTTCAGGCGTGTATTTTTCAGGGAGTCTTAAGCTTGATTTCAGGCGATGCTTGGGCTCTACTGCCCGACAAGTGATTCAATCTATTCATAAATCAGTACCAATACTCATGTTTGCTGATGGTGCTAGCTCCGGAAATCCTGGTCCAGGTGGTTGGGGAACCGTCATAGTTTTGCCGGAAGGTAAGGTGATCGAGCTCGGCGGAGGTGTTCGCCCTGTCACCAACAATCAGATGGAATTACGTGCTGTAATTGAGGGCCTAAGATACCTACAAGATCGCGAAGGTCAGATCGACGTATGCACAGACTCTGTGTATGTCATCCGTGGAATCACTCAGTGGGTTTGGGCTTGGAGAACTCGCGGCTGGAAAACTGCCGAAGGTCAAGACGTCGCCAACGCAGATCTATGGAAAGAACTTTTTCGATTAGTTGCTCAGAGAGGCAAAGAAAACTCGATAAATTGGAAATTTGTGCGGGGCCATCAAGGCATTCCAGGCAATGAACGCGTCGACAAAATTGCAGTGTCTTACGCAAAAGGTAAGCGACCTGATCTCTATGAAGGGCCGCTTCTTCAATACCCGATCGCGATCCATGATATCCCGGACGACACGAGCTTGCCCGACATGAAACCTAAAGCTGCACCAAAAGCAGCCGCACATTCTTACTTGAGTGTGATCCATGGAGTTCCAATGCGGCATTCTTCTTGGAAGGACTGTGAGGCAAGAATCAAAGGCCAGTCCGGTGCGAAGTTTAAAAAAGCGATGAGTCCAGATGATGAGGACCAGATCCTAAGGAGCTGGGGCTATAGCCTGGCCGACATTCGAGGCAGTTAAGGGAGCTAGATAGGCGGATTTCAGCATTTTTTGCTGGTAAAGCGCCTTCAGCCAAACTATTTTGGGCAAACTTAAATGAAAGGGATAAAAGGAAAAGCATGGCTCGTGACGATTTAGCGCAAATTGACGGTGTGGTCACCGATGTATTATCCAACGGAAACTTCACTGTTCAGCTTCCTAGCGGTCAGACATTGATGGCTAAGTTGTCAGGACGTATGAGAAAATTCCATATCCGCGTCATTTTAGGTGACCGTGTCACTGTAGGCGTCTCACCTTATGATCCAACTCACGGACTCATCCTTCACCGCCACAAAGTGGGCGGACCTCCAGGCCCAGGCGACTTCAATAAGAAATAAAAAGGTCGTCCCGACCTTTTGGTAGAGGCTCGCGTCATTTTTGGACGCATCGGACCGGCAACCCCCTGGATGCCGCGCAGTTTTGCGCGTTTCAGGGTGTTTTCGGCTACGGAGATACGCTGAAACGCGCAAAACAAGCGGCATGCGTGAGGGTATAAGCTCCAGCCCAGTGAGCTCCAACGCGAGGTGGATATACGAAACTAAAAAAAGGTGGTCCACACCTTTTTGTCTAGCTGCGCGTCATAATCCTTCTTAAACAATCGGTAATGCCATGTATTTACTAGATAATCTAGATTGTTAAGGCTATTGAACTTTACATACAAATAGTTGATAATAAAAGTATGACAAAGGAAAGCTTTAAAGACACCCTGCAGAAGAAGTACGTTGAAGACATTCGGGAAGCTTACCGCAAATGTGCCTACAGAGGCGGATCCATCGTGGATTACACCAAACTGTGGAAGCTCATCGGCAGCCTTCAACAATTAGCAACAAAAGACGGTTTGAGTGCCGGCGAGTTTGAGGATCTAGCTAAAGGCGCGATCCCAGGCGTTTTTGAGAAGACCGATTTCTCTCAGTTTACTGGTGAGATCGAGTTGCCTCGAAAAGCCGTTGCCTAAGGCGCAAATCAACTCAAAATAGAGCTCTACTCAGAGTGCGGCTGGAAGAATTCGTAGTTCTTCTGTCTGATCTGCATCGCAGGCGAAGATATTTGTCTTCAGCCAGGGCAGGTACTGCTCTAAGAGTGCTTCACCACTCGGTTGCTCAGGTAGAACCTTTTTCCAGGAATCTACTTTCGAGGCCTTTTTTCCCAAGGCCATCAGATCATAGATCTGCCGGTAAGCTTCCCGCTTTTCGAAAGAAAGATCCTTCTCGAGTGGCTCCACAAAGGTGCGCACTTGATCGCGATCTTTTACTTCCAACAAAATAAAAGCAATCGCTGCGTTTGCCGGGCTAATAATACAGGCCTCAATTGCAGGTGGTTCCCATGCGTAGGCTATGAGCTCAATTCCAGCTTTTCTAAATGCAGATTGAAGAACATTGCGACAGCTTCCAGTTTGATCCCCCTCGAGAAGGTCTCTTTTTGAGATCTCTACTAACGGGTCACCTTCATACGTACTTACATCTCTTTTCGAAGTAGCCCCGGAGCACGGACCGGTGACAAGTTTCAAATAGGTACTCTTACGAAGGGCTAAAAATCCGCTCACTCCGTAAGGATTGAGGCGATCAGGATATGAAGTCGTGAAACGGCGAAGCTCGAGGTATCTCGTATCCCGAGGAACCAGAATTGAAAATATAACCCATGGAGCATCGGCTACTTGAGCACTCTGCGCGGGATCTACCGCCAAATAAAGTGCTTGTCCTACTGTCCATTCATAATGACCAGCCGTAAAAAAACTCTTCGCCATTGATTCAATATACTGAAAACCATGCTCGGAATTGAGTGGTACTGGACCACTGCCCGGAAGATCTACTTCTTCATTCCAGCTCACTAGAGCATTGCTTTGACGCCCTCGAAAGTCTTCGATCCGATGAGCCCAGTGATAGAGCACTACCGGTCGAGAGAGAACTTTTGACTGAGATAATAGATCCTGAGTCAGTGCCTGGTTTTCAGATGCGTAGTTATCGTTTGCTCGAGCCTGCGCAGCGATTCCACTAAAAACCGCAAAGAGGCTCAGTGTGAGTAATCCCCAACATCCCATAAGTAGGGCAGGGTCTAATCAGTCGCGGTCACTCTGTCAATGAAACTATCTGAGAGCTTTAGAACGAGAAGGGGTATTTCGTACAGCCGGACAATAGGTGGGGCGTGGTCCAATTTTTGGAAATGAACGACATACCTGTGGACGACGATCGTATACGGTACAGCGACGATCCTTTTCACCTAAAAATATGCAATCTCGACCGCGGCGTTGCTCTAAGATAAAGAGCTGTTTTCCAGCATTAAAACTTTGGATATGCCCAGACTTATGAAGCTTACGCGCCACTTTTCTCAGGGAATCGACAGCTTCATCCTCTGTAATAAGGCCTAGTCTAATAAGGTCCATAGCACTGACTTCGACTGGCAAAGTACAACAGCCCGCCCAGCAGCCTTCACACAATGAGGGTTTAAATTTAATCCAGGTTGATGGCCGAGCAATATCGATCATAAAACCCATATAGCATTTCAATTCGGGGTATGCGACAAATCTAATCCTATGTTCGATCCAAACTCAGCATCGCTGGCCGATTCAGGTATTTTTGGGCTTCCGTATTCCGAAAAAGAATCCTCGCTCGTCTATCTCCCTATTCCTTGGGAAGCGACCACCTCTTACGGCGGAGGCACTTCAGATGGGCCAAACGCGATCTTCGATGCAAGCAAGCAAGTGGACCTCTACGATATCGACGTCGAGCGACCGTATGAAGCCGGCCTGTTTATGCAGGAGGAATCATCAGCAATAAGNNGATGGGAGCCCCGCCCTTGAAAGATCCCTCGCTCGAGTGAACGAACTGAGCCATAAGGTCAACCAGGTTGTCTATGAGCAAACTAAAAGCATCCTTGCTCAAGGTAAGATTGCAGCCCTAATCGGTGGTGATCATTCTGTTCCATTTGGAGCATTCAAAGCGATCACTGAAAAAACTCCCGGGATTGGCATTCTTCATTTTGATGCGCACTCGGACACACGAAAAGCCTACGAAGGTTTTGAACACTCTCATGCCTCCATTATGCACAATACGCTCGAGCAAATTCCTGGAGTGAAAAAGCTTGTCCAAGTCGGAATTCGGGATTTTTGTGAAGAAGAAGTGGATTATTGTCGTACACAAGGCCACCGGGTAAAGATCTTTTTCGATGCGCACATTGCACGAAGAAAAATCGAAGGCGAATCTTGGAAGAAAATTACTGCCGAAATTGTTTCTCAGCTACCTCAACAAGTTTGGATCTCGTTTGATATCGATGGACTCGATCCGAAATTTTGCCCAAATACCGGCACTCCAGTTCCGGGTGGGCTCGATTATCATGAAGCAAACTATGTATTGCGCGCACTCGTCGAATCGGGCAGAAAAATTGTCGGATTTGATCTCAATGAAGTGGCCCCTGATCCAAACGGAAGTGAGTGGGATGCGAACGTCGGAGCAAGATTACTCTATAAGCTCACCGCGTGGACACTAGCGAGCCAAGGCAAAGCTAAAATGATGAGTAAGTAGAATCAAATCATTTCTATGACAACATCCTTGATCCATGCTTTGCCAGTACTTTCCATGGTAATTCCGTAATTGATGTAGCTCGTATCCAGCGGTATTTCGAGTTCAACCGAATAATTGATCCATTTATCAATGTCGCCGCGAAAATTCTTCGTCGCTCTTGTTATAACTTTATGCTGAGGTCCATAGGCACGAATATGGAGATTTGCGTAATCGCGAATTTTTGCCGCTTTCACTTGGGCTCGAAAGCGAATTTTTTTCCCCGCCTGAAACGGCGGATTGAGACATCGATCAAAGAACACTTCCTCGGGTCGATTTTTATCATGAAGTGCTTCAATAAACGCAATCTCAGCTTCTTGGCCGTCTTGAGGTGGCAATATGCCGACACGATAATCCTCGGGTTTTGTTCCGGTGATATACCATTGATCCTTCATAGTTCTGCAGGGCTTCCACCCCTGATTTTGCAGAACAGGCGTACCC
This sequence comes from Bacteriovoracaceae bacterium UBA1018, assembly GCA_002291495.1. Taxonomy (GTDB): domain Bacteria; phylum Bdellovibrionota; class UBA1018; order UBA1018; family UBA1018; genus UBA1018. The sequence continues at coordinate 12,130 of DBAE01000179.1, forward strand.
CACGAAACATATCCCGCTGGTTTTGGCCTTTGCGAGTTTGCCGGAGAGGGTGAGACAACTGGGAGCCCTTTTCTTTCAGCAACTATTTCGTAGTGGGATCGTGTATCACTTTCGTTTCTCTGAAGCTCTCCTGCCGACGAAGTTGGCGAAGGATCCGGGCTCGCATTGCGAGCAGCAGCACCACTGGCGGACGCGGCCACTTGCTTTGCGTTGTGCTCAGAGATTCTTAATCCAAGATCCGCAAGTGCGATCAGGAACATTTTTCCAAGAAGCTCATCTGCTTTTTCACAGCGAGTTTTTTGAGAATCCGTTTTGTAGTATTGATCTAAATCTTGTTCGCCTAGTCTAGAAAACTTCTCGTTCAACGATTCCAGCTTTGCAACTACACCTAAAGGCTCTAAAGGTTTTGGCGCACTCGATCGACCAATCCATACCCCCAACGCAAGTCCGAATAAAATAAATACGAGTGATTTAATCACCTGTGACATAGATCTAGAGTAAACTAGCTCTGCCAAAATGTGTACCTACAATAATCTGCTTGACGTCGCTCAACAATCTACTTTTGAAACTCTAGATGCTTTTCTACAAAGTTCTCAATAAATCGATGATCTGGAAGCTCTGAGCCCGATTTAGTTTTTTGGAACTCAGCAAGAAACGCATTTACCAACTCAGAATATACCTCCCGGCGCGTGAAGTTGAAAGAGTTGNNTCAAATTCTTTTCCTAGGCCAACTTGATCAGCATTTAAAAACGCAAATTCGGAAATGTTCTTGCCGTATTCTGCCAAATTTGTGACCTTAAGATCAATTTTCTCTGAATCACGGTTCCGCTTATCTTTAATTCGCGTCGTGAAGTCCTTTAGAAAACTAACCAGTGGCTCTTTCATACCTATTACCAAATCCTTTTCGATATCTGTAAGTGGCAATTTGCTAAGAGCCATCTGGCTCGCCTTCGAAACTATACTCGCTTCTGAAAACTCTGGGAAACGCATTTNNGACATACGATATGCGAATTTTACTGAAGCCAATCTGATACATCGGTTGATCATATGTTTATCGTGCTCATCTATAACCATATCTCTCAATCCATCAATAATCAGGTGCCCGCATAATTTGTGCAGCTGAGCCAGGTATAGGGTTTTTTGTGCAGGCTGTTCTAATTCTTTTGCAACGATCGACTCGACCTCGACGCTAAGTCGATTTGAGAAAGAGTGTCTCGGATCACAAGCTTCAGACGAAGTATACTCCAAGCCATCGAAGATGGTTTCTTTGATCAGCTGATACTTCATTGGGCTTCTTTTCTTCAGCACTTTGGGATGGTATCGATACCCACTGATCGCCTCTGCAAAATCCTCTGTTGGATTCTCACGCCCATATTTCGATGCGACAGATGAACGCGCAGAAGATCTCCATTTATTATTCTCGACTTCTTCTTTCCAGCTGCCGAGCTTTATCCATGCTTTGCTTTCAACTATGTCATGAAAACGTCCAAGGTTATGCGCAATCTCATGAAAGATCGCATACTGTTTCCTAAGAGAAGACAGCTGATCCCATCCGTCAGAAACCTCGATCCTTGCGTTCGCAATATTCTCACTTTTACCCCTGATAGAATGGTAAATGAATCCACCTAGCTTATTAAGTGCATGAGGCGGAAAATCAGAAAATGCCAAAAGCACATCATCAAGCTCGTCTGCCCTCCAAGCCGATCTATTCTGTGGGTCCACATAATGTGAACTATTGTAGTTATATTTAGCGATCAAAAAGAGAACTCTTGGACCCAAGTCTGGCCCAAAAACACTTGGATCTTTGATTGCACACAGGACAGTCTTACAGTTCGAAGCAAAGCTTTTCTGATTGGCTGGTTTTGCACGCCCAATTAAGTCGGTAGCTGTGAGTAATTTCTCCAACCATGAAACTAAATGTTCATTTTCATTTTCGATCTGAAGACCATGAATAACTTTTGAAATCTTCTTTCCTCTCGGAGGAATCAAAAGTGAAATTTCTTTCTCCAGTTCTGCGGTCGAGTAGGCAGTATGGCGGCAAGATGCTTTTTTGACTTGCGACTCTTTTGCTGCCCACCAATGAAGCGTCGAGAAGGGAAAGATATCGCGATTGAATATATAAATTTCTTCAAATGGATTTGCCTCAGAACGACAAGCGTCTACGCTTTGCACTTCTAAGAATTGAGTGCCTTGATCACCTCGTGCCGAAAGAGAGTACAAAGCAAGACTCATCGTCAATGTGAGTATAAGCCGCACCATATCTATGACTTCGGTATAAAAAACGAAATTCTAGAGAGGTGTCAACGCCTTGTCAGCACTTATTCTGCATCCATAAACGGATAACCCACCGATTTTGGTGGCGAAAGATTTTCTTTAATCGTTCGTGGTGAGGCCCATCGATAGAGATTGATGATACTTCCGGCCTTGTCATTAGTGCCTGAAGCCCTGGCCCCCCCAAAAGGTTGCTGTCCCACTACCGCTCCAGTCGGTTTATCATTGATGTAGAAATTTCCAGCCGCGTGTTGAAGCCTCAGTGAGATGTAATCAACAGCCGCGCGATCTTGCGCAAACACAGCGCCAGTCAAAGCGTATGGCGATGTCTCATCACAAAGCTTCAATGTTTCGTCGAGTTTCGAGTCTTCATAGACATAGACCGTGAGCACAGGTCCAAAAATCTCATCGCACATGGATTTGTAAGTCGGGCTTTTGGCCAATATCACTGTAGGCTCAATAAAATATCCGATCTCAGAATTGGCGCCTCCACCCACTAAGATCTCAGCATCATTGGATTGCTTAGCGTGCTCAAGATAAGAAGAGATCTTATTAAAAGATCTTTCGTCAATCACAGCATTAACGAGATTGCGAAAATCGCGTACATCCCCCATCTTGATTGCGCGAACTTCTTCGACCAATCGATCTTTGATCTTAGTCCAAATACTTTGAGGGATATATGCGCGAGATGCGGCCGAGCACTTCTGTCCTTGATACTCAAAGGCCCCCCGAACAAGTGCTACAACTAAAGCTTCTGCGTCTGCCGAGGGATGAGCAAAAACAAAATCTTTGCCCCCGGTTTCACCGACAATTCGAGGATAGCTACGATAGTTCCCGACATTTTCAGAGACTGTTTTGTAAATATGCTGAAAGTTCGCGGTCGATCCCGTGAAATGCACTCCAGCAAGATCTCTCCGACCTAACAAGGCTTGACTCGTTACGGGGCCGTCAGCCGCGACAAAATTGATTACACCATCTGGGAGTCCAGCCTCTTGCAGTAACTTAAGCGTACAGTAGGCCGAGAGCATTTGGGTGTCGGATGGTTTCCATACGACCGTATTACCCATCATTGCCGGAGCTGCAGCTAAGTTGCCGCCAATTGCGGTAAAATTAAACGGTGTTATCGCAAGAACAAATCCTTCGAGCGCTCGGTAATGGAGTCGATTAGATACACCCGGCACCGACAGAGGTTGTTGATCTTGGATCTGCTGATAGAAATAGGCATTAAATCGAAAAAAGTCGATTAACTCACACGCCGAATCGATTTCGGCTTGATAGACGTTTTTGGATTGTCCAAGCATCGTCGCCCCGTTGAGAATAGAGCGGTATGGGCCCGCCAATAAATCAGCGGCCTTTAAAAAAATTTTAACTCGATCGGTCCAAGCTAAATTTTCCCAATGAGCTTTTGCTTTTTGAGCAGCCTCGGCCGCCGCTTGCAGCTCTTGAGGGCCCGCCACATGAAACTTGGCGATGACTTCATGATGGGAGTGGGGCATTCGGACTTGCCGAATATTACCCGTCCGGACTTCTTTGCCACCGATGACGCATGGAATTTCTAAACAATCTCTACTGAGCCGTTTTAAGCTTTCTTTAAGATCTAAGCGCGCGGCTTCACCAGGCGCATAAGTGAAAATTGGTTCATTGGTAGGTTCCGGAACACGGTAGCCGATAGGTGACATAGATCAACTAGAGATACCGCGTTCCAGAAATCCCTACAAGAGCTCAGCCTACTATCAACCTACAGGCTGAGTCAGGTCTGGCGTCTTAACAGAGACAGTAACTGGGTCTTGGCTCACTGCGGTTTGGCCATCTTCATTACGAGCAATCACGTTTGCTGTGTAATTGATGGTTTGGCCACCTACCGCCAAAACTTTAAGCTGCTCTGGCGAAAGTGAAGCTGACCAAGTGGTGCCGCCTACATGAGTCATTGGCAGAGTCATAGGAACATTGAGGAATCGAAGATTTACGTCTGTAATCTTAGACGTGAAATCTTTCACCTCAGCTACAATCTCTGCTTTTTGCTGAGGCTGTAATTGTTGATTCAGCTCAACAGTGCCTGGGCGACTCGTGACACTCACGACCGTTGGACCATTCGAATTGAGGTTTTGGGCAGATTTTTCGCCTTTGATTGTCGAACATCCGCTTGCAACGCTCAATGCAATAACTGCATACGATAGTGCTAACCATTTTGATTTTGTTTTCATGAGCGAAGGAATTGCAACCCTAGTACCGCCGCTGTGCATTTAGATTTGTGACAGCGCGCAAAAACATGTTACCACTGCGAATAACCTGTGAAGCTTTGGTAGAAACTGTCGATAAGTGAACTACGGATTGGCTATAACTGTGAAAGAATACACCACCAAATTTCTTAAATCTGTCGCGCTCTGTTTTATGGCCTTCCCGGTTTTGTATATCGTGGCAGCTGCCCTTATCTTTGACGTCCCTGCAAAGCCATGTGTCAGAATTCTTCTTTCCCCTTCTTATTACTTACTTTGCTTTTGGGCCACGCTTACCGGCTATGGCCTTTGGGAAATGAAACGATGGACGTGGTACGTCTTTCTTTTTACCAATATATTAATTGTCTATAGCAATGCTTTAGTCGTCTCTGAATACGGAGAAAGCAATCATAAGCTTTTAGCTTTTTTAGCTTCTACGGCCGCACTCATTATTTTGATCTTCCGCGTAGGCAAGGAAGTTAAGGTCCCCTATTTTTTACCGCGGATCCGTTGGTGGGAGAGTGATCCTCGTTACCGACTCAGTGCGCCTGTAGCTATTACGCGCGAAAATGGTGGTCATCTCGATGGAGAGATTTTGGATCTTTCTATGGGTGGCTGTTTCATCAAGCTTCGCACCGAGCTCTCACAAAATGAAACGATCACTGTTAAATTTGTCTTATTCGGTCAAGTCGTTGAAACTCCAGGCTCAGTGGTTTGGAGAACTATGAGCACAGTCACCAATCCAAAGGGAGTGGGAGTCAAATTTGCGCCGCTCCCAAAAGTGCAGAAGAAAGTTCTTAAAGCTGTGACACTGCAATTGAAGAAGATTTCTCAACTCTATCGATCTTCGCGTTACCTTATGACTCAAGATGAGTTTTTTCAAAAGATGCGCGAAATGCAGAACGAAAAAATCGTTGTATTTCAGCATCAAGACAAACCACACGCATGAGCACCATTAAACAACCGGATTGGATGGCTGAAGCCCTAATACTCGCTCAAAAAGCATTCGATGAAGACGAAGTCCCAGTCGGCGCTGTCGTCATCAAGGACGGTCAAATTATCGGTCGCGGCTATAATCTGCGCGAAAGTCACTCTGACCCTACAGCACATGCTGAGATCCAGGCAATTAGAGAGGCTTGTCAAAAAATTGGCAACTGGAGACTGATAGACTGTACTCTTTTTGTGACACTTGAGCCCTGCATGATGTGTTTATCGGCATGTCAGCAATCCAGGCTCAAAGAAGTGATCTACGGTGCTGTCGACCCAAAAGGTGGGGCCATCAGTTTAGGCTACAAAATTAACGAAGATTCCCGCACAAATCATCGATTTTCTACAAATCTCCAAGAGTCCGCCGAAGCTCAAGACATATTGAAAAGATTTTTTAAACAAAAACGTAATAAATAAATTATGTAATACTTATGTAAGATTTATTTATTAATGTAATTTTTTCTTGTCGCATCTGAAACCCATCTGATAATTTTTTCCCTCAACAACTTTCAAGGAAGGAAGTATGAGGAGCATGAGTAGTTTTAGGAGTGGGGCGCTCTCGCGCGCCATGTGGATGTTATTAGCAGCAGTTCTTCTCAATGCATGCGATAGTTCTTCTCAACAAAATCAGGGCATGGCACAAGGGCAAGACATTCAAGACNNCAGCACCAATCCCGACGGTGGAGCCGGAACGGGCTGTAACAACTCTGATCCAAACCATATCTGTCTGGCTTTAAAGTATGTGGTCTATAAAGACTCAACCGGAGCTCCAATCGTCGATAAAGCAACTGCAGACACAGTGGTCAAAGAGATCAATGACCTTTGGAAAGCCTGCAATCTCAGTTTCGTATTAGAAAATTATTTAGCCGTCGATCCAACCGACTATAATCTCGACTATCAAACAGCAAATATTAATGAACTGACGACCATCCGTAGAACCTTTTCAGATGAGAGTACCATCTTGGCTGTCACCACTGGAACTTGGGCAGGATCACTCGGCGGCGGAAGTGCCAATGCATGGACGGCAATGCCGGGGAACGGGACCTATGGCGCGATCATGGAACGTCCTGTCGCTACAGCATCAAACCTCATTGCTCATGAGCTCGGGCATTACCTGAACTTAAACCACGTCTCTGATAGTTCCGCCTTGATGAATCCAACGATCTATTCTTCATCGGATGTCATCTATGCAAGTCAGTGCAACGGCGCCCGATCTGCCGCCATGTATTTCTGGCCAAGAATGTTACGATAAATCGCGTCAATTGAGAGTAACCGTCATTTTCTTGAAACCTTCGCGGCTTTAGATCAAACTAGGTCTATGCCCCGAAGGTTTTTCTTTAGGGCGCGGCCAGGACGGCCGATAGCGCAGTAGGGCTAACTTAAGCTCGTAGTATCTGAGACCAAGGGACGGTAAATGAAATCAAAGCGCAAATCTCTCACACTAGGCAGTTTCGAAGACCTTGTTTCAATTGGCGCGCTCTTAAGACCTTCAATTGAACAAGCCACTTCTAAACTCTCAAAGTCAGATCTAGCTTCCATCAAAGCCATTGTCATCAACGCAGAAAAGATCTTGGCCAACTCAAAAGAGTCTCTTTCTGTCCGCTTTAAAAAAGTGGTCGAAACTTTGAAAAGCTCCTACCAGTACGGTCCCATTTGGCGCCTCGTCGCATCAAAAATTGAAGAACTGGGTCAATCCTATTCTTCAAAGACCAATGGCTTGAAAGAACTCAATTCGGTGAGCCTCATTCTAGGAATTGCCTTTGAGACTCTTGAAGCAAAAGAAAAGAAAAATTCTAAGAAAAATGATCGAGCCGCTTAAGATAAAATGGTGTACCTTCAGGGCATGGCTCTGAAACTCCATTTTGCAAGTTTGTCTTTTGGTGCATCGGTCGATCAACAAACAGGAAATCTATCGATTTTCGACTTGGTTGAAGAAATTAGAACTCCACAGCTCCCGATTCATCTTCAGTCCTTAGTGATCTCTCTTGTGATCCAAAAAACTGATGCAAGTCCAGCCGATGGAAAAATGTTTATTCATATTCTGACTCCAGATGGAAAGCAGGCTTTGGTCGGATCCGGCGAAATGCACATCCCCATTGATCAAAAAAGAATGAAAGCTGTTTTCCGCTTTGGCGGATTTCCAGTCACGCTCTACGGC
>DBAE01000210.1 GCA_002291495.1 Bacteriovoracaceae bacterium UBA1018
CAGAGAAGAAAGTTTCTCGTTTCGAAGGTGACATCGACCTCCAAGGTATCGATGAAGCTGATCTCGAAGCTCAAGAAGAAGAAACTCCAGACGCTACTGAAGAAACCAAGCAATAACTTAGAAATAATATTAGAAATAATAAAGGAGCCGAATCATGGAAATTTCAGCTGGCTTAGTAAAAGAGCTTCGTGAAAAAACCGGCGCCGGAATGATGGACTGTAAGAAAGCTCTTGCAGAGACATCAGGTGACTTCGAAAAAGCAGTCGAATTCCTTCGTAAAAAAGGAATCGCTTCTGCTTCTAAAAAAGCAGGCCGCGCAACTAAAGAAGGCGCAGTGACTTCATACATCCACGGTGAAGGCCGTGTTGGTGTTCTTCTTGAAGTGAACTGTGAAACCGACTTCGTTGCTCGTACCGAGCAATTCAGAGCATTCGTTAAAGACATTGCAATGCACATCGCAGCTGCAGGTCCACAATGGACAAACTCTGATGAAGTTCCAGCCGACATCATCGCGAAAGAAAAAGAAATCGCTGTTGCTCAGATGCAAGCATCTGGAAAACCAGCAGCTGTTCTAGAAAAAATCGCAGAAGGCAAAATCAAGAAGTTCTATGAAGATAACTGCTTGGTCAATCAAGTCTTCGTTAAGGATCCTAGCAAGACGATCGAACAACTCACTAAAGAGATGATCGCTACTCTTGGCGAAAATATCGCGATCCGCAGATTTACTCGTTACGCATTGGGCGAAGGCAATAAAGCCGAAGCCGCTCAAGAAGGTAACGCTTAATTCTTTCAGCTAGGCTCAGAGTTTGGGCCACTGGCCTCAAACTTTTGAGCAAATAGTCGCTCAAAAGATCGACTAGGTACCAGAAAAAGTGAGCCGGAGGGTAACCCCCTTCGGCTTACTCTCAACCTCACTTAGGATCAGACGATGAAACGTGGAACTCCCTACAAACGTGTCCTTCTCAAACTTTCAGGTGAAGCTCTTGCCGGTGACGCCGGCTACGGAATCGATACGGATGTCCTTGGGGTCATCGCTTCAGAGATCAAAGAGATCCATGATCAAGGTGTAGAAATCGGAATCGTTCTTGGCGGCGGCAATATCTTTCGCGGCATCAAAGGCGCCACCGAAGGTATGGATCGAGCCTCAGCTGACTACATGGGCATGCTAGCCACCGTACTCAACTGCTTAGCACTCCAAGACGCGCTTGAGCGCGAAGGAGTTCATACACGAGTTCAGTCTGCCATTGAGATGCAAGAACTTGCAGAACCTTACATTCGACGAAAAGCTGTTCGTCACTTAGAGAAAAACCGCGTTGTTATTTTCGGCGGTGGAACAGGTAACCCTTACTTTACAACAGATACCACTGCAGCACTTCGAGCCATGGAGATTGGTTCCGAAGTAGTCATCAAAGCGACTAAAGTCGATGGTGTCTATGATGCTGATCCAAACAAAGATCCAAAAGCTAAAAAGTTTTCAAATCTGACTTATATCGAAGTTCTTCAGCGTGGCCTAAAAGTCATGGACTCAACAGCCATTTCTCTCTGTATGGATAACCAGCTTCCCATCATCGTATTTAATCTCAGTGAGCGCGGGGCTCTTCGCAGAGTTATTCAGGGTGAAGCAGTGGGCACACTGGTTCATTCCGCTGAAAATTAGTTTTATAACCTAGGAGACAAAAAGCATGTCGAAAGAAATCGTAGACTCAATGGTTCAGAACATGGATAAGAGCTTACAAGCTCTCAAAGGCGAATTGGCTAAAGTAAGAACTGGCCGCGCTTCCACTGCACTTGTTGATACCGTTCACGTCGATTACTACGGATCAAATGTACCCCTCAATCAAGTCGCTAACGTCACTACTCCAGACGCGCGCTCTATCCAGATCTCTCCTTGGGAAGCTGGAATGCTTGGAGCTATCGAAAAAGCGATCTTAGCGGCCAATATCGGCCTCACTCCGCAAAACGACGGCAAAGTCGTCCGCATCAACGTTCCGCAAATGACTGAAGAGCGCCGCAAAGACATGGTTAAGCTCGTTAAGAAAATGGGCGAAGAAACCAAAGTCGCCATGAGAAATCATCGTCGCGACGGCAACGAAGAGATCAAAAAAGCTGAGAAAGCTAAGACGATCACTGAAGATGAAGCCAAGAAGACCATGGACCTCATCCAAAAGAAAACTGACGAAAAAACAGCTGAAGTGGATAAAGTGATCGTTGGTAAAGAAAAAGAGATCATGACGATCTAGTCCTCTGACTGAGATCACAACTTTGATATGAGCCATCCGATCCGGATTCCTCAACATATTGCCATCATTATGGACGGAAACGGCCGGTGGGCGCAGAAACGCAGCCATCCGCGGGTTTTTGGCCATATTCGAGGCGCTTCTCGGATCAAAGAAATCGTTCTCGAAGCCAATCGCCTAGGCGTAAAAGCGCTTACGCTCTACGCGTTTTCTACTGAGAACTGGTCTCGTCCTGAGGGAGAGCTCAGTGTTTTGTGGAAACTTCTTAAAAAGTTTCTACAAAAGGAAGAACGCGAGCTTCATCAAAACAATGTCTGTTTAAGAGTCATTGGAGAAGTTGAACGCCTAGGGGGTGACGTACGCCAGGTTTTGGATCCAGTCGTTCAGAAACTCTCCCAAAACACAGGCCTTCAGCTTAACTTTGCAGTGTCCTATGGTTCACGACGAGAACTTGCCCGTGCTTGTGCCTTATTTGCTAAAGACTGCTTAGAAGGCAAACAAAAGCCCGAGGACATGAATGATGAACTCATGACCCGCTACCTCTGGACTTCGGGTCTTGGGAAACTTTCAGACGTAGACCTCTTGATCCGCACCAGTGGCGAGTATCGCATTAGTAATTTTCTTCTCTGGCAAGCTGCTTACGCAGAGTTTATCTTTAGTGATGTCTACTGGCCCGATTTTCGAGCTTCTCATTTGAAAGAAGCTATCGAACAATACTCTAAACGTGACCGCCGATTTGGCGGCATCGCAACTCAGGTGAGAGCATGAACACTACTGAAGTCCAAAGCAGTCCTGGCATGAGCATAGAACTTAAGAAGAGAATCCAAACTGGAGTTGCAGGAGTCGCAGTAGTTTTATTGCTACTCATCTTTGGTGGCGGCTTAGGAGCGGCTCTCATTGCAGCTGTGATTTCTATCGGCATGATCTACGAATTTGCTGAAATCACCTTGAGCCTCCCGGATAAGAAAGAAAAGCGCGGCCTACTCATGGGCGTTGCTTGGCTTTTGACCTTCATCAATTACCTCACGCCTCGATCTGAGTATGAACTCTTGTTGATCATATTTTTGACGCTTTTTAGTTACTTCCTATTTACAGCCGACCGTCACGGAGACATTGCTTTGAAAACTCACTTTCAGGAGCTCATGTACTCAGTTTTTGGTTTGATGTACTTGGCTTTTTTGCCCCTCTATTTAGTACTTATTCGTAAGTCACCCGGGGGTGTACACTGGGCGCTGTTATTTTTGTTTATCGTGTGGGCGGGCGACACAGGAGCATATTTTGCAGGTAGGCGGTTCGGCCGAAGAAAGCTTTACGCCTATATCAGCCCCAAAAAGACAATTGAAGGAGCGATCGGTGGTTTATTAGCAGGGATCGTAATTACGATCCTCTATAAACTAATCTTTTTCCGTCAACTGTCTTGGTTCGCGGCAATTGCAGTCCCATTATTGATTGGGGTCGCAGCACCTGTCGGAGATTTGGCGGAGAGTTTTCTTAAGCGAGCGTTTAATAAAAAAGATTCAGGCTCCATTTTACCGGGTCATGGCGGTTTTTTAGATCGCTTTGATAGTGTAGTATTTAGTTTACCGGTTATGTACGCGTGTACGCGGATCTTAGGTTAAAAACTAGAAGCATTTCTAGATTTAGCTCAATTGACAGATACGGAGATTCATTTGCTCTCAATACTTGGATTCTTAGCGGTTCTTGCGCCTTTAGTTATTGTTCATGAGCTCGGACATTTTTTGTTCGCAAAACTCTTTAACGTCAAAGCCGAAGTTTTTTCGATCGGATTTGGTCCGCGCGTCTGGAGCAAAAAAATCGGAGAAACAGAATGGTGTGTGTCTGCCATCCCGCTCGGCGGCTACGTCAAACTCCTGGGCGAAGAACCCGATGCTAAGTTGTCACCTGAAGATCAGAAACGAGCACTTCAAAGACAAGAACCTTGGAAGCGTTTCTTCATTTTCGCAGGCGGCCCTCTCTTTAATTTCATTTGGGCAGTGATTGTGTTCATGGCCATTCTCTTGATTGGCGAACCCCAGATGGCTAGCGTCGTGGGACGAGTGATTGAAAACTCACCTGCAGAAAAAGTAGGCTTTCAAAGTGGTGATGAGATCGTTTCGATCGATGGCCAACCCGTCAAGCGCTTTGAAGAAGTCATTAACTTGGTCAGCGAAAAACCTTCACAAGAAATCACCGTCAAAGTAAATCGCGCTAACTTAAGTGGCGAAAAAAACCAACTCGATATCAAAGTCACTCCTTCACCTGAAGACGGCTATAGCATCTATGGTGAAGAAACCAGCGTAGGCATGATTGATGGTTTATTTCCGACCTCACGAGCGGCCACAGTGGGAGTTTCAAACCCAAAATCCCCAGCTGGGATTGCTGGCTTTAAAACAGGCGACGAAATTAAGTCTGTCAATGATCGCGAAGTGAAAAACTGGGAAGAGCTCATGAAGCTCTATGCCTCTTTTGCACCAGGAACAGAACTGAAGATCAATGCTACACGAAAGGACGCAAATGCTCCGATCGTGGCTACATTCAAAAAACCTGCTCAAAGCAAAGGTTTAGGTGCTGACTTTGGTTTGCACTCTTCTGAACTTTTTGTCGATAAGACGGTCGAAAAAGCTCCGGCTGAAGCCGCTGGCCTTCGTGCTGGTGATCGACTGGTTGCAGTTGGATCAAAAGATGTCATTACCTTTTTTGAGTTAAAAGATGCGGTTCAAAAAGCTGGCGAAAAAGACGGCAAAGTCGAAGTCCGTTGGGAACGAGACGGTCAGATCCAAAATGCAGTGATCACGCCTACCAGCACCAATACTCGTGATGCTGTTCTTAAAAAATCTACTCAGTTTACAATCGGAATTATTCCACTTCTCAACTGGGCTGAACCGATCACGATCGTTGAGCGGATCTACAATCCATTTAAGCTCGTTTACAAAGCAACTGAGCGCATGGTTGTCTTTTCCTGGAGAAATCTAGTCTCTATGAAAAAAATGATTACCGGTGACGTGTCGGTTGCTGCCTTAGGTGGACCGATCTTGATTGGTAAAATCGCAGGCGAATCCCTAGCTCGCGGATTCATCGCTTTTTTAACTACGATGGGCATTTTGTCGGTAGGCCTTGGAGTGCTGAATATTCTTCCAGTTCCGGTACTCGATGGCGGTCACCTCCTCTTACTCGGCATTGAAGCGATCCGAGGAAAACCTCTGAGCATCAGACAAATGGAAATCATCCAGCAAGTGGGCCTCTCATTGATCCTTTTGCTCATGGTGGTTGTCATGCGAAACGATCTTGCTCGCTTGCCGATCTTCAATTAGGACCTAGTGCATGAAACTTCTAGCCTGGGACACCTCTTCCAAAGCCGGTGCTATTGTCGCTTTGGAGTGGCAAGATCCTTCTAAGGAACGTTTCCGCCTCGTGAGCGAATGGGCGATTAACGTCGATGCGAATCATTCAGATCAATTGCTTTGGGGCATCCATCAAGTCTTAGAGTCAGCACGCTGGAAGATCGATGATATCGACGTTTTTGGTGTGGGTGTTGGGCCAGGAAGTTTCACTGGACTTAGAATTGGTGTCACAACCGCACGCACTCTTGCTTCAACTCTCAGTAAACCCCTGATCGGTGTCTCGAGTCTTGCGGCTCTAGCAAGGCCTGCAGCGATGTGGCTCACAGAACGGAATCAGCCCTGTTTGATTGTCGCCACCACCGACGCAAGTAAGGGAGAGCTTTTCTCGCTGTACGGTCTAGCTGGCTCAGTGAGAGACTGCGCCGTCTTAAGCGATGGGGATTTTCCTGGACTCTGGAAACGTGGAGTTGAAGAGGAAGTTCTTTCCCCGGATGACCTCATGAAGGTTCTTAAGAAAAAGCTTGTGGCTAAGCCTGAAATGAAATGGCTCGCCATCGGTGAAGGTCGCAAGCGTTATGCTGAGTCGTGGGACGAATTACCAAAAAAACAAGAGATGGAACCGCCCGTTCCTTTCACCGATCATGTGCAGGGCAGGTACCTCGGTCTTTTGTGCTGGGAAGCCTATCAAGCAGGTCTCACGCGCAATCCCATGGATGTTCATCCTCGATATGCTCGAGCGTCAGATGCTGAGCTCAAACTTAAAGCAGGACTTCTTCCCAAAGGTCCGAGTCGCAGTTAAGCTAGTACAACTGCATGACTTCATATGAATCGACAACTTGGCTAGGCCCACTTTGCGCATTTATGTCGTCGATCACTTGGGCGATCGGCACTAGTGCCTATTCCAAACTCTCAAAAACTCACTCCGCTTTTAGCGTTAATTTTACTCGAGCCATGGTGTCGCTTCCGTTTTTTATCGCGGCAAGTTTTATTCTTTCACCGAGTCTGCAATCGACTCTCTTAGATTTTAATTCGATAAAGCTTCCTCAGATGGGATGGCTGACCCTTTCAGCATTTGCGAGTTACGGGATTGGTGATGTTTTGTTTATGTGGAGCACTCGCTCTCTTGGAATTCCGGGCGCACTAGCCATTGCTTCGTCATTTCCAATTTGGACTGCGCTCGGAGGGATATTATTTCGAGGCGACCAAGTTACAGCTGCACAAGTTGCGGGCCTTCTGATTACTGTGAGTGGAATTATCACGGTGATTTTAAACTCTCCCCGGTCAACCGCTCCATCGCGTGACCTTTCAGACCTACTCAGTAACCGTGTAGTTGGAACTGGAATCGCTTTTGTGACGTCGATCTTTTGGGCAATGAATACCTTTTCTCNNCTCAAGTAGGAACACAGACTTCGACGGCCGTGGGAAACAGCGTGAGGATGATACTAGCCATGGTTCTCAGCGCTGCTTTGTCTCGAGTTTTGTCGAAGAGTCAGGGCCTCAAGCCCAGTTCATTTGCGATTCCAAAGAGCGCGTTACGATCCACCGTTTGGGTCTTTATTTTAGAGGGTTTTTTGGGCGCCTATTTATTTATGTACGGCTTGTCTCATTCACCTTTGATTCTTGGCGCAACGCTAACGTCGCTTGCTCCTGTCTTGTCCGTTCCCGTCTCTTTGGCCTTAAGGCTCGAGAAATTCTCGTTTTTTAGAAGTTTTGGCGTTGTTTTAGTAGTCGTCGGTTTAGCATTTTTGATGCAGGGGATCGCAACCTAAACCTACGATTGCAAACAGCAACAGACATTGTTAGCTTTGCTCTAGCTTCATGAAGAAAATCTATATTGTTCCAAATCTCGTCACGACGGCGAATCTTTTTAGTGGTTTTTATTCGATCGTCGCATCGATTCATTCTGATTTTGTAGTCGCCGCCTGGGCCATCGTCGCAGCATCGATCTTCGATATGCTTGATGGACGTATCGCTCGGCTGGCTAAAGCCACCAGCTCATTTGGTGTGCAGTACGATAGCATGTCGGATCTGGTCTCTTTTGGAGTAGCACCAGCCATTTTACTCTATCAATGGACTCTTGAACCATTCGGACGTCTAGGCTGGTTAGCAGCTTTCTTGTTTGTCGCTTGCGGTGCTTTGCGATTAGCGCGTTTTAACGTCAACACTGGGATTTTGCCAAAGCACTATTTCCAAGGCCTACCGATTCCAATGGCCGCTGGAGTGGTTGCTACATTTATCATTTTTAATCACACGCTCACCACCTCCTATCCAGAAGCATTTGGTGGCAAAAATATTTCTCATAGCATTATTGCGCTAGTTTTAACGTTCGGTTTAGCGAGTCTCATGGTAAGTACAATTCGCTTCCCTTCGTTTAAAGAACTCAATTGGCGATCACGTGTCACGTTCGGCTATCTGATGATCGGTGTTCTTGCGATGATACTTGTAGCCGTGAAGCCAGAAATTACAGTGTTCTTACTTCTGACTTTTTACGTAATCATCAGCTTGTTTGTTGATGTTGTACGAATGGTCCGAGGGCCAAATAAAGACGCACAAAAAGGAGTTTTGGGAGAATCTTCCCAAATAGTAGTAAAATGAGTTTAAGAGTTGCCATTGTTGGTGCGACAGGCGCCGTAGGTCGTGAGTTATTACAAATCTTAGCTGATCGTGAATTTCCGATTAAGGAATTGATTCCTTTTGGTTCATCCCGATCCCAAGGCAAGTCAATTCAGTTCAATGATAAAACCTATCGATGCAAAGCCCTTCAAAAAGGTTGTTTTGATGGAATTGATGTCGCGTTTTTTGATGCGACCGATGCCGTATCAAAAGAATGGGCCATGCATGCGGCTGAAGCCGGAGCTTGGGTCATCGATAACTCGGCTACTTACCGAATGGACTCTGAAGTTCCACTCGTCGTTCCTGAAGTGAATGGTCATCTTCTAAAAGAGCGATCTCCAGAAAAAAACCCCAAAGATCGACTCATCGCCGGTCCGAACTGCACGACAGTTCAACTCGTTGTTGCGTTAAAACCAATTTTGGAAAATTGGGGTCTGAAGCGTGTTGTCGTTTCGACCTACCAAAGCACAAGCGGTGCAGGTTCTGCTGCAATGGAAGAACTTTCTCGCCAAACAGTCGCTATGTTTAATCAGAGCGAGCTCGAATCAAAAGTGTTCCCGCACCAAATTGCGTTTAACTGTATTCCACAGATCGGTTCTTTCCCAAAACCAGGATCTGACATCGATCCTGAGTATGCCGGATACACGAGTGAAGAAGTAAAAGTCATGAAAGAGACTCGTAAGATCTTAGGTCTTCCAGATCTAGCGATCACTGCTACGGCAGCTCGCGTTCCGACTTTCTCTTGCCATGGTGAGTCCGTAATTATTGAGACAGATCGACCAATCGACATCAATGAAGTTCGTGCCGTTTTAGAAAAACAGGATGGGATCATCGTTCTCGATGAACCTGAAAAATCGATTTATCCGATGAACGTCACGATTAATGGAGACAAAGTCGAAGGTGCAACTGGCAAAGACGCTGTCTATGTTGGAAGAATTCGAAAAGATCCATCCGTGAAAAACGGGCTCAATCTTTGGATCGTCTCAGATAATCTTAGAAAAGGAGCGGCTCTTAATGCAGTTCAGATCGCCGAGAAATTGCTTAAAGCCTAAAAGATCGGTTCCGGTACTAAGTCCTAATCGATTACTTTCTACGTTTTTATCTCTAGCAACTCTAACAGTTTGTTCGTTTGCGAGTTCTTACGCGCACGCCGAAACTCGTGTTGAAGGCGGAATTCCATACGATATCGTGGGCACCTCACCACGCATTCTTTATTTAGCGACACCCTCTCTAACGAGTTCGCCGACACCTGCGTTGGATCGGGTTGACACCGAGGCTGGATATCAAAAACCTACATTTGCCACTAATTCTAGCTCAAGCACAGACTACAACGAGATCATTCGCTTTCGAGTATTTGACCTAGATGCGACCTATACCGGCAGTCCCTATATCACCGCCTATGCAGCGACTACATCGGGTGTGGGTGCTAATTTTGTCCCCGTTCCAATTGCGCAAGTCAATCGGGCCAATTGTGATGGAAATAATTGTTTGCCGATCAATGGAACCGGATCAAATTATTTTGCGGTCTACACTCAAGGTGCCGAAGTTGAGATTGGCCTTAACTTGGATCAAATCTGCGATGAAAAAAATGGCAACATCGCAGGATGTAATGGCGACGATGTCGATCTCGACGGCAGTCGCACACCATTTATCTTTAAGTTTCAAATCGCTACTTACGACGCATTTAATTCCCTTTCAGATGTAAGCGCGGGTAATGCAACTGATCCCGATCGTGTTGAGATTCGACTCCAAGGCACTAAACCAACACTCACGTGTGATTCAGGAACTCTCGAAAATAGCTATTTTCCGGAAGACGCTTCAATTATTGTCAATCCAGGTGCTTTTTCGGTCGATAC
Organism: Bacteriovoracaceae bacterium UBA1018; assembly: GCA_002291495.1. Lineage (GTDB taxonomy): Bacteria > Bdellovibrionota > UBA1018 > UBA1018 > UBA1018 > UBA1018. The sequence continues at coordinate 10,048 of DBAE01000210.1, forward strand.
GGCTCTTTACACGGATCGTTCACCGGTAGGTTCAATTGTTGTGGTAGGGACTTTGGGTGGAGCTCTCACATCCACCACATCTATCGATGCTAATCCNNCTCCCTATCCATCGTGGGTCGCAGGCAGTAGGTGGTTTTGTAAATACGACTTCCAATGATGAAAACGATAATGCTCACTTCGTACAATTTGCAGCAAGGGATGTCGCAGGCGCACTATCAGACTACGACGCAAGTTGTTCAATTGCTCGTGTACGTACTTCAG
>DBAE01000172.1:0-1046 GCA_002291495.1 Bacteriovoracaceae bacterium UBA1018
TTTGAGCAACTTCAGAGCGTATGCAGCGCTACGATCATACACAAAAGTTACGCGGTCTCGATTAAACACTGTGAGCTCCCTGTACGCTCGATTTTTGATCTCATAAAGATCTGGTCTCCAGAGCTTAAAGCGCGAGTCATTTGCCAAGGTGGTTATCAATCAGAGGTCGGTCAGATTTTTTCACTGCCGAATGATCCGAAGGTCCTTCCCAATGGAGGCGAAGGGCTCGTGATCCTCGAGTTAAAGAAACCTGTGCCGTTTAAGCCGGTACGTTTGCCGGAGTCGTTTGCAGAACAGTTGTTTTTTTTGAAGCACCCTGAGAGATGTATTGTTAGCGGGTGGGGCAAAAATCGTTATAGTGGTCTTGGAATTCAAAAGACAGTTCGAATGCAATCTCTCAGTCCGATGAATGACTATATTTACCGATATCCAGACGATTCGGCCGAAAATAGAGGACTGCTCATTTTTGGACCTAAAAATAGAATTCGATTAGGAGATTCAGGTGGTGGGATTCTTTGTCGATCTGAAAAAGATGAGGCCGTTTTGCTCGCCACACACCATGCGGTTCTCGTGTATTATGATCATCCGGAACATTCGAAAAAAATTGTTGAGATTCAAGGCGCATCTCTTGTTGTTCCGGTGTTTCCTTATAATAAATGGATTAAATCTATCACCGCACTCGGGAATCAATTTACCGATAATCTACTCCCTCCGGTAGAAACAGATTTCGAGATTGCTGATCCCAGCGTAAATTTCAGTTTAAATATGTCGGATCGATTGCTCCAAAGTCTTGATCAGGCAGATCCTGGAAAGTATCAGCCAGACTGGTTTCCGCGATTTCCAGGTTTCTTCGGCAGATGGATAATACGGCCTTTCGTCTATACAGATGATTTTGATAATGACGCTAAAGACTTTACTGATGTGGTCTTTGAAGAAACAACCGTGTCTTACAAAGCTTATGGTAAAAAGCACGTTTATAATTATCACCGACAAGGGAAGGTCGTTAGCTTTATTGAATCCGATACAAAAATGCTGGGTTGTGAGTA
>DBAE01000172.1:1103-7771 GCA_002291495.1 Bacteriovoracaceae bacterium UBA1018
AAAAAGGTGTGGAGCACCTTTTTGCTTATTCTTCGCCACGAATCATCGGCGCAGTCTTAAGAAACTGAACCGTCTTGTAGTTCTCTTCTGCCCACCTCAGGCCCCAATCGCTCTTAAATAGAACAACAGGTTGTCCGTCGCGGTCTTCTAGGCAGCGAGAGTCTTCACGACGCTCAAAAAAGTCGGCATCAAAACCGGTACCGGCAATCCATCTTGCGTGAATAAAAGGCATGCGCTCGATTCTCACATCCACTGCATACTCAGCTTTCAGACGGTGCTGAAGAACTTCGAACTGAAGTGCGCCGACTGCACCCAAAACTGGGTCTTTGTCACCAAATCCGCGTTGCTTATAGACTTGCACAACACCTTCTTCAGCGAGCTGATCGAGGCCTTTTTTGAGTTGCTTGCGCTTCATTGGGTCCTTGATCGTAACTCCAGCAAAGTGCTCTGGCGAGAAGCGAGGTACTCCTTCGTACTCAACTCGTGGGCCTGTACAAAGTGTATCACCGATGCGCAGATCATTCGTCGTATCGAGAAGGCCCACGATATCTCCCGGCCACGCTTCTTCGATAATCACTCGCTCTTGAGCAAAAAAGTGAAGGGGCTTAGAGAGTTTAAATTCTTTACCGAGGCGAGCGTGTTTTGCAGCCATGTTTCGCTCAAACTTGCCTGAGCAAATCCGCATAAACGCAACACGATCTCGATGAGCAGGATCCATATTGGCTTGGATCTTAAAGATGAAGCCAGAAAATCGGTCTTCAGTTGGATTGATCGGACCCGCATTAGTCACGCGAGGTGCTGGCGGGGGAGCGAGCTCGATAAATGTTTCTAAGAAACGCTGAACACCAAAGTTGTTCATCGCACTTCCGAAGAAAACCGGTGTGAGTTGTCCTGCATTAACTCGCTCTTGATCAAATTGATCTCCAGCCATTTCTAAGAGTTCAAGCTCTGCCCGAAACTGATCAAATAATTCTTTTCCTTCTTCGAGGTCGTTACGAGCACCACCGANNTTGACACCTGTCACTTTTTTAGGTTCGAGCCGCCCTTTGACGTTTGCGGTATCGGTTTGGAAAAGCAGAACTTCGTTCGCACGACGATCGTAGACACCGCGGAAACGGTCACCCATACCGATAGGCCAACTCATGGGGCAAGACCTAATACCGAGAACCTTTTCAAGTTCATCGAGGAGATCAAGAGGCTCGCGCGATGGACGATCGAGCTTATTNNCTTATTGATAAAGGTAAAAATTGGCAGTCCTCGCATGCGGCAAACCTCGAAGAGCTTGCGAGTTTGAGGTTCGACACCTTTTGCGGCATCGATCAACATCACCGCGGCATCGGCTGCTGTGAGTGTTCGATAGGTATCTTCGGAGAAGTCTTTGTGGCCAGGAGTGTCGAGGAGGTTGATTTGTACTCCTTGATACTCGAACTGAAGCACGCTCGTTGAAATCGAGATCCCACGTTGTTTTTCGATCTCCATCCAGTCAGACGTCGTATTGCGCTGATTGGCCTTGGCACGCACGGCACCGGCCAAGTGGATTGCTCCGCCGTAAAGGAGGAGTTTTTCCGTTAGGGTCGTTTTACCGGCGTCTGGATGTGAAATAATTGCGAAGGTACGCCTGCGAGCGACNNTTTTCGAGCATGGGATTCATTCCGCAGAAAATGCCTCAAATACCTGAGTATTCGCAAGTGGAATTATCGAAAAATGGGCTAGGCGGCCTGTTCGCCGTCTTTTTGGGAGGCTGGGCCTGCAAAATTAGACTGGGCTTCACGGTATACGGTCTCTAGTACTTTCGCTTGGTCTGGATACTTGGAAGAGCCTTCGTGCAACATCGTTTTGGCGATCCCGCCCGAGTTTGCTTCTAAAGAGCGAGTGATCATAATCTCGTAAAGACGGGAACTATGGATACCCTTAGAGATGAGGTCACGGCCCTTGCTAGCGATCGTAAGCGCATCGCTTGATAGATTACTGAGTTGAAATTCAAGCAGCAGGTATTCAGCCGTAGTTTTCGTGGTTGCAGGAAATCGCTTTAAGATATTGGAAGCGTCGTTACCGAACCGATGTTCTATCAAAGCTTGTACAATTTCTTTCAGAAATTTGGTTCTGCTACCACTCGTGATAGCAGCAGTTTGGAGTAATTCAACTGCACGAGCTCGGTTGTTGGTTTTCAGATAATATTTTCCACAAACAGTAAGAGCGGCACACATATAGTTAATCAAAAGCTCTTCGCGCCGCTCGATCTTACAGTAGAGGGCGTAGTAGCGTTCGATATCTTCATATCGCCCGCTAACTATAGTGAGTCTTAAGGCATCGGATAATCGTTTACTGCTCAATGGATAATATTGAGAGATGCGCTTAATGCAATCGTACGCAGAGCTATGATTTTTTTGTTCTGCATAGAGTTCAAATATTCCAATCAAGCACTTGTAGTGAATCTTGCTATGAGTAAGCCCTTCTTTGTAGAGCTTCTCGGCTTGCGCATAGTCTTGCCGCTTAAAGTGCATTTGTCCGAGATAAAAACAAGCTAGACTGGGCTTTGGATCGAGTTGGAGACAACCCTTAAACTGTTCTTCTGCTCCGGCTAGGTCACCAGCCGCCAACTTTTCCTGGCCACTTAAGATCTGAAGTAAGTAGGGAGTGGGTTGAATCTTTACAATGGCAGCTTCGAGGATCCTTCTTCTCATCATCAGCGGAGTAAAAGGTTTTAATAAAAAAGCATCCACATCTTCTTCGGCAGCTTGAGCAACAGCTGCTTGTGAACCATTGGCCGTGAGCAAAATAAAAACAGTTTTTTTCGAGTTCGGGTTATTAGCTCGTTGAGATTGAAGTAACTCTAGGCCCTGGCTATTACCTAAGTCATAGTCTGCCATCAAAATGTCGGGCTTATGCTTTTCTGCCATTTCCTTCGCATCGTGGAAAGTGCTTGCGAGCAATATACCTGTCGATTGAACGCCGAGCTCGCTCAGAACTTTTGCCATCCCTGAGCGAAAGCTCGCGCTCGAGTCTGCAANNCGACCCTTGGCATACTTGGCAAAGACTTCTAACTCTTTTTGCTCTTTAACTTGCTGGGATTCTTTTTCAACCGAAGCCATGAATTAGTAGCCTCTCATGCTCGTCATAACTGCATCGATATTGTCTTGGCTGGTTGCAATGAGTTCCTGAAATTTAGCGTATTCTTTTTGCTCAAACTGAATCATGCGAACTGAAATTTTATCTTTTCCTGCCGATGCGGCTTCAAGTTCCTCCACCGTTACGGTCGCAGAGAAGCGTCTCACTTTGTTTGTGTCAGCAATGGATGCTTTCATCTCGATCAGAAGTTGATGATTCTTTGCGCAGTTTTTGGAGGCGACTTCGAGCACGAGTTTCTTTTCTTCAAATTCGCAGAGAGTGGGTTCAGGTGTCGGCTTAAATTTGATCTTTGTCGTGAGATTAGTGATGACGATTTCCATCTGGATTTGGCCCATGGCCGAGAATGTGCTCATGCAAACGTACCTCAATGAGTTAAATCAATGTTGCAATTACGATATGACTACCTATTATTATTCGTCAAAATAGCTAAACAAATAATGTGTCAAATTTAACCTGACTGAGGTCTTTTGAGCGCTTCAAAGAACGCTTTAGAGTGTGAGAGTTTGCGAGACTGAATAAATATAATGAAGACCCTAAAGGTTCATCGATTCGATACGCATGAGGATCTGATCACGAGTGCCACCTTCGATAGGTATTGGCGCAAGCGCGAGTTTTACATGATTTCGCGAAGGAGCGCTCCACGAGTGATAGCGTGGATCGAAGATGACCACAGCACCAGTGTCAGTTTGTGAGCGGATCAGTCGACCGACTCTTTGTTTGAGCCACATCATACGTAGTGGAAAGTCATATTCATAAAGACCAAACTGGGTTTTAGCTTTACGGGCTTCTGCTAATGGTCCTCGAGTCATGGCTTCGTTGATTTTTTCAATCACGACACAGCTTAAGATCTTTCCAGGGATATCTAACCCCTCACCATAGCGTTCACTTCCGACCAACACGGCACGCTCTGCAGCCTTAAAGTTATCTGCAGCCCGTTTATCAGTCACCGAGTCGAAGACCGAAATTCCATGCTTTTCGAGTTTAGTTCGCAACTTTTCTGCTGCATTTTTTAGTCTTTGGTTTGAGGTCATTAAGAGCAACGTGCGTCCACCCAATAGAGTTGCAACTTGCTCTGTAAATCCAATCAAAGCATCCAGATGTGCCGGAGTTCCAGGCTGAGATATGTCAGCAGGGATCATGGCTACAGCTTGTTTATCGAGAGCGTAGGGGGATGGAAGTGAATTAAAGTCTCGTGAAAGTTTAAGTCCGATGCGATCGGTGACAAACGTGTTGGAAGAACCGGTCGAAAGTGTGGCAGAGGTGAGGACGACTGAACGCATTTCAGAAAAGAATTCTTCGCCGTAAGCTTTTACATCGATCGGAGAGATTCGCACTCGCCATGTGTTTTCACGAGGATTCCAATATAAAAGCCTTAAAAAATTCTGGCGACTTGAGTCCGTCGAATTTTTAAGTACTTCGCGGATAGACTCAAAGGAAGTGGAGTAACTCGTAAGAGCGTCAAAAGAGGGATCTGTTTTGTAAGGTCCACCTGTCGCAGCTTTTACGCCTGCAAGGAAATAGTCTGAGAGCCTGCCTACAGCGCCTTCGAGATTTTTGATGCTTTCGGTGAGTTCGTTCACTCCTTGAAAGTTTTGAGACAAATCTAAAAATTCTTCATATCCGTCGTTTTGACGTGCGCCTTTGGGTCTACGATTGAGAGCAGCCTGAACATAGACTGAGATATCTTGGAGGCGTCCACGCACCGTCTCCGACATCTCATTGATCCAGTCGGAGGCAGATTTTTCTGCATACTGATGAGGCAGAGAAAGACTTGATAGGAGTTGCGCAACTTTCTGTGCGTCTCCTACTTTTTTGGTTCGGGTCTTTTTGGTGAGGCGATCTAGGAGATCTGCCAATTCTTCTTCAGAGGCATTTTCAGTGTAGGCTTGTGTGATCTGATCTTCGAGGTGATGGGCCTCATCAAAAACGACATTACGGATCGTTGGAAGATGCTCTGGCCAGTGAAAGACCAAAGAATGATTAGCGATGACGACGTCGGATTGATGGGCGATACGGGCGCTATCAAAAAAGTGGCAGCTTTTGTAAAACGGACAAGGTGGTCCTTTAGTCGTTGTATGATGAGATCTCACTCTTTCAATGGCCGAGGTGAGTGCTGAAAATCGGATCCTGAGATAATGTGAGACACGATCGAGTTCAGCGACTTGGCTGACCGAAGTTAATGCCACCAAGTACGCAACACACCATCGCTCTTCGATCGCAGCATCGCTGGTTTGTTCAGGCAAGAGCTCCATTTCTTGATGGAGCTTTCGCAAACAAAGATAGTTCTCTTGGCCTTTTACTGTAGTTGCTTGGAGGTCTTCACGCCCCAGGATCTTTTTTACAAGAGGTAAGTCTTTCCCTAAGAGCTGGTCTTGGAGCGATTTGCTATGCGTAGAGATAATCAGTGGAGTTTCAGACGCTTTTGCAGCGAGCACCCCTGGCACGAGATAAGCCACAGACTTACCTGTCCCTGTCGGAGCTTCGATAGCGACTCGTTCACCTTGAGCCATTGCTTGTCGTATGCTCTGAGACATCTCTTCTTGCGATGAACGGTACTGAAACTGTTCCGAACCCGGCGACTTGAGGGCACCAGAAATATGATCGGGTGCGATCGACTCGAGCTTTTTCCAATCGATGATACGTGAATCATCTTTGGAGTTGAGTTCTTTTAAGTCACCTCGGGCAGGGCGTTTGAGAATCTCAAATACGCTTCTTTGGTCGGTTTGGTTTTCTAAATGAAATAACCAGCTCCACCACCAGGATCCGAGATCGTCCTTAGATCCTAAGATCTTTTCAACAATGGTCGAGATATGAGGACGTTTTTCTGCCAAAAAGTTCTTAGCATAGATGAGAACTTTGAGAAGGTCTTCGCAATCCTTGTCGGCACGATGAGCATTCTCTGAGTCCACTTGAGCCCATTTTCTCATCGACTCCATAGAGTGTGACGAATGATCCGGAAGTAACATGGCGAGGGGATCGATCGAGTTATAAACCGTAAATGCTAGGCCTGATAGACGAGGCGAGACATGGTGATCTAAGAACGCTTGCTCAAGACTCGAGTTGTGAGCAACAAAAGGCAAGTCTCCGACAAAGTCGGCAAATGGGCGCACCACTTCATTAATGGACGGCGCTGAAGCGAGTAGCTCGTTGGTAATGCCCGTCAGCTGAGCTATCGCTGTAGGAACGGACTGAGTTGGCTTGACGAGAGTGTGGTAACGATCGATCGGGGTTAGCCCATCGACCAAAATCGCTCCTATCTCAATAATTTCAGAGGTTTTTTCGTCGAGGCCTGTAGTTTCAAAATCGAGAATAACGTACTTCATGCGGATCGGATGAGGATGTCAGAAAGGAGCAAGAATTACTACTACTTGCGTGACTTTAATTCACCGAGCTGTGTCCCTGATGACCCAAGAAATGTTAAATAGGTCAGTTTCGGACTAAATTAGTCCGATATAGTCTATGGGCGCAGAATAGGTAATGGTGATCATGAAAGAACCTAAAATTGGCACCGTGGCTTTGATCGTTTTTGTTGCTAATGA
>DBAE01000172.1:7802-12447 GCA_002291495.1 Bacteriovoracaceae bacterium UBA1018
GTCAGACGGAGGCGAAAATCCTCTTTCAGCCGTTTACTCAATGAGAGAACGACAAAGCAAAGAAGACGAGGAGTTCGGTAATTATCTTGAGGATCTTTTATCTCAGCCTTATGTGCGGCAAGAGGTACAAGAGCATGGCCTCGCTTGGCTAAAATCCAAGATTCGCATCGATGAATTCCAAAAAGCCGAGTCCGAAGCAGCTGAAGTGATTGCAAGGTTTGCTTTTGATCGATTTAGAAAAGATCAGTCAATGACGGACTTCTTACTAGCCGGCCCCACAGCTCGCGTTCGAATTCGTATTTTCCGTGTCGAAAGAAACCTGAAGACCATCTATACGGCTGCGTAATAAAAAAACATAGGCATAAGTACGGTTTCTTAGTGCCGCGAGGCCAACTTTGTGGCATGCGAATTTGACATGACCTCGCACTGGGAACCGCTGACTACAGCCGAAGAAATTGCAGACCTGGCCTCTGAACTGAGAAAACACTCCATCATCGCTTTTGATACCGAGTTTATTAGAGAGTCGACCTTTTATCCTGGGGTCGAATTAATCCAGATTGCCACGGATGAAAAATCCTGGATTGTGGATGCTCAGCCTTTTCGTGGTAATAATTTAGAAAAATTGCGCCCCCTCCTAGACGTATTCGAAGATAAGAATATTTTGAAAGTACTTCACGCAGCGCAAGGAGACCAAGAATGTCTCTATACCAGTTATGGAGTTGTTGCTTCACCCAGCTTTGATACTGCAGTCGGCGCATCCCTCTGTGGATATGGTGAGAGCATCGGACTAGGAAATTTATTAAAATCTCTCTTAGGCGTCACGATCAAAAAAGGTCATGCGAGAACGAATTGGTCGGTGAGACCATTGCCTTCTCAACTCCTCGAATATGCCCATTCAGATGTGCAGTACTTAGTTGAAGCAGCAAAAAAGCTGATGGAACACCTTGAGAAGCTCAATCGGAAAGATTGGTCGCTTGAGCTCTCTGCAAAATGGGAAGACAAGGCGCTCTATCAGTCTGATCCGGAGGGCATGGCAATTAAATTAGCACGAGGTGGAAAGCTCGATGCGCGAGGTTATGCTACTTTAGTCGAGCTCATTCGTTGGCGTGAAGAACGGGTCAGAACGCTTAACCTTCCGCGACGCTGGGTAGCCGATGATGCTATCCTGGTAGATCTCGCTCAAGTGAAGCCGAAAGACTTGGCGCATTTAAGTACTTTTCGTGGATTGAATAAAGGAGAGCTCAAAAATAGCGGTGAAGCTATTTTAGAAGCGATTCGAAAAGTCTCGGCCCTCAATGACAAAGATCTGAAACGTCTGCCTCGCTCCGGTAAGCCTGATATCCCGAATTCAGATGAGCTCCAAGTTCTCGAACTGCTCAAGTGTTACGTTGCTATTCTTGCGGATAGACATCAGATAGCAATGAAGCATCTTACTACTGCGGCGCAACTCCTTCCTCTTTTGCGAAGTAAAGTCAAAGATCCCCAAGATCTCGTAAAAAATGGAGTTCTCAGTGAGGGTGCAGCAAAGCTTGTAGGTGCAGAAATTATTGCCATTCTCAATGGTAAGCGTGCTCTATCAGTATCCGGTTCAAGTGTAAAAATTGTAGAAATTCCGTAGCCTATAATTTCACACTTCATTATGACGGCGCGTGTTGTCTAATTGCGTAATTATATTTCCATTGTGTAGAGCAACCGTGGATCCTTGTTGGAACGTGGGTTGCACCGTTCGGCGGTACAAAGGGAGATTTAATTATGCGCAAAAATTTAATATTCGCCCTAGCGCTCTCCTCCGTATTGGCTGGAACCAGCGCTTGGGCACAAAGTGATCGAGATACTTCAGGAACTACAGTTCGAAGTGCTGACGACTACAGCAGTGGCTACTTGAGTGGTGAAGTAGTTGGTATCAAGCCACAGGTAGGTACCGTGCTATTTGAACAAGGTGATGAGACGACAGCACGTTTAGTTTATGGTGCAACCGCAGATCTTAATCTTGCGTCATCGATTATTGGTGATCAGACCAGCATTTTTGTAGGTCCATCGGTTGGTTTCTTTTATTCTAATTTGGGAGTCCCTGGAGAGAATAACTTCTTTGGTGCCAGTGACTTGAACGTCGACAAAGGTAACATCATGGTCATTCCAGGTAACTTAAAGTTAGGCTGGAACGTATCTGATGCTTTCCGTTTCGCTGTGCATGGTGGTGCAAACATCATTCGTCGTTCTAATACGGCGCTCCAATTATCAGACACGGGCATTAGTACCGGGACCGAATGGGATGTTTATCCGAACGCCGGAGCCGATTTCGAATTTGCGCTTGGCNNCAGATATGACCTTCACGCCAGGAACTGATTTGTTCACAGGTACAATCGGATTTAACGCGATCTTTGGTTAATCCGAGTCACTGATCTGTTAATCCAATGGAGAGTTCATAAGCCGGGTGGTTCACCACCCGGCTTTTTATTTGGGCGCGTGTTGAAAATATTCTCCACGTAGTATTTTTTCATTTGGCTAATAGTGTTACGGTATCGTCAGGTGACAAAAATATTTGATTTTGAAACAGGATGGGATCTCGAGAATAAGGTGTCTGCCTTATCGATCTTAGAAGAAGATGATTTTTCTACTAAGATCATTAATTCCACTCATGATGGAATTGTAGCTCACGACTGCCAACTTCGGTACACGATCTGGAATCCTGCCATGGAACGATTGACAGGCGTCTCTCGCCAGCAAGCGATCGGGAAAAAGATTCTTGAAATATTCCCCTATTTGGAAACTTCACCCATCACGGGATGCATTGATCGAGTCCTTTTAGGTGAAGGCTATAGCTATCCTGAGTTGCCGGTCATTCTAAGAAGCGGGCGCCCTGGTTATGTTCACTGCCGCCATACTCCATTATTTGATGAAGAGGGTAAGGTCGTAGGTGGGCTAGGGGTAATCCGTGATGTTACTGAAGAAAAAGAAGCGAAAGATAGAGCCGAGCAGCTGAAGGCCGAACTCGAATCTAAAGTTCGAGAGAGAACTTTAGAGTTAGAAAATGCATTGCATGAGGTTCAGAAGAGAGAGCGATCACTTAAGTTTTTAGCTGAAGCAGGTGTCATCCTTTCAAGCTCTCTCAATTATTCAAAGATCGTCTCTAACGTGCTTAAACTCACGACTGATTATTTTCAGGGCTTATGCTCGCTTCGTCTCATTTCCGATGGTGATATGCACGAGTATCGAGTTTCTCATGAAAATGATCTTCATAAACGTGACCTGATTGAAGAGATTGAAGCGCGCTATCCCATTGACGACGACAAACAGTTTGGGCCGGCCCTTGCGATGCGTGCAAGAAAGCCAGAGTGGTTGCCCGCTTTGACAGATGCGAACTTTACCGAGCACGCTAGAGATGAAGAACACCTGAGATTACTTCGAGAACTCGCGCTGAAAGCTTATATTTGTGTACCGCTCGTCCATCGCGATGAAGTTTTAGGTGCGTTGTCCCTCTATACTTCTAAGCGATATTATACGGATTCGGATTTTGGGGTAGCACAGGACTTGGCGCGTTTGGTTGCACTCGCTTTTTCAAATGCAAAACGTCTTCAGGACCTGACCTCAGACCTTCAGCGGAATAAAGATTTTTTTGTCTAGTCCTCTCTGAACGTAAAGTACGTTTGGCTCATCCTTCTTGTAGTTTTTTGCGGCTTTCTGAAAGTCAGCAGGATTTCGGATGATCTGATCATTACTTTTAATGATGATATCTCCCGGGACTAATCCCGCGTCGAAAGCAATGCTGCCTGGTTGTACATCAACTACCAATGCTCCTTGGCCCGGGAAGAGTCCAAGCTCTTCAAAGTCTGCTGGAATCTGCTGGAGTGTGACTCCAATCATCGGAGGTTTAGGTTTGCCTTGCGTCGGAACTTTTCCAGCTTTTTGTTTTGGTTGAGCAGAGGGATCGAGCGGTTGTTCTTCGATATGCAGAACTAATGTTTTTGGTCGACCCGCACGCATTACATCCATAGCGACTTTGCTACCCGATTTGGTTTTTGCTACTAAGCTTTTCAGTTGCGAAGAATCTTTGATGAGCTGGTTATCATAGCGGACCACAATATCACCGACCTGAGCATTGGCTTTTGAAGCAGGACCCTTGGGATTCATTTGACTGATGAGTGCGCCGTCTGTTTGATCGACTTTAAAATAGTGAGCGAGGTCAGGTGTTAGATCCTGGGTGAGAAGGCCTACGTACCCTCGTCTCACTCGACCATGGGTAATAATCTCATCTGAAATTTGCTTCACGATGTTCGATGGAATCGAAAATCCAATTCCAATGAAGCCGCCTGTTTGCGAGAAAATTGCAGCGTTCAAGCCAATCATCTGACCATTGAGATTAAGTAGAGGACCACCTGAATTGCCGGGGTTGATAGCGGCATCAGTCTGAATAAAATCTTCGACATCTAAGACGCCCATCTGTCCGCGGCCCGTAGCGCTTACAATCCCCGAGGTTACTGTATGAGTCAGGCCAAATGGGCTACCGATGGCTACGGCCCAATCGCCCACTTTGACTTGAGAAGAGTCTGCTATCGAAATCACAGGCATATTAGCTGGCTTTTCTTCCAGTCGGATGACAGCAACGTCAGTCTTAGGATCACTTCCGAGGATTTTGGCTTTGTAT
>DBAE01000172.1:12480-16594 GCA_002291495.1 Bacteriovoracaceae bacterium UBA1018
TCTGGACTCAGAGGACTTTTAGAAAATGGGTCTCCTCCAGGTCCAACTTCCGGAGCTTCACTCTCAGATTTTACTGCGCTGATGCTGACCACAGCTGGGCTCGCAATACTAGCGACTCGATTAAAAGCAGCAGAAGTCTCCTTGAGGGTTTCTTGCGCTTTGCTTGATGCAGCTTGCCCTTCATCTGCTGCGAGGTGCTGGATGTCGCCAGCCGTTAGGGAAGCGATAGCGGTTATAGCGGCAATGGTCAGGGTGCGGTTCAACACTTTTGGCAAACTCATGTGGTCGACTTTGCATATGGAGTGCCTGAGTTTGAGCTTGAGAGCCGCTCAACCCGATTTTTTAAACTATCGAAGTTACTAATAAACTAAATCGGAACGGCGCCTATGCCGCGCAACATTTCTTAAACTTCTTGCCGCTTCCGCAGGCACAAGGATCGTTTCGGCCGAGTTTTGGCTCAGTGCGTCTGATTGGAGCTTGTGGGGCGAGAGACTGTGCGTCTAAGAACTTCCAGGAGCCATTTTCCTTTTCAAATATNNGGCTACGCTCGCTGTGATTGTTCATTTGGCCATCAGATTCGTATTGGGCTTGAAAGGTAATCAGACCTTGAGAGTCTTTTTCGGACCCGGCTTCAACGTTCAAGATCTTAAGTCCTAGCCATTTCGAGTCTTTGGCCCATTTTTCGATTTCGTCGCGGTTGACTTCATGGCGCGTCTTAGAGTGATGCGTCTCTAAGATGTAATTGATCGATTGATCCGTCGCCAAAACAAACGAACAGTACCGTGAACGAAGCAGGGCCTCAGCAGTTGGGGCGGTCTTTTTACCTTCAATGTAAGGAAGGCAACAGCCAGTCAATGGAAGGTTTGATCCGCAAGGACAACTTTGATGCATAGCCAAATCGTTCTTCATATGCGATGTAGAGAAGCATGGCTGAGAATATCAAGCAAGACCAAAAATTTGCAAATGAAGCGGAATATCGCGCCTGTGTGCAGCGTTTCTTAAAACGAATTGAACTCGCATTTGAGGATGTTGACCCCGACGTGGCAGAATGTGAACAGCAGTTTGGGGCACTCAGTATTCGTTTCCCCTCCGGTGCCCGCTGTATTCTCAGCGCTCAGCCCTCTGTTCAACAACTCTGGTTAGCTCTCGCAGCAAAAGGCATCGCGTTTCATTTTAATTACGATCACGCAGGTCAGCGATGGGTGGATGACAAAGGCAAAAACATCGAACTGATGAGCTATCTCCGTTCTTACTTAGAAGAGACCACAGGCTTAGATTTCTCGGCGATCGGTGGATGAAAGATCATTTGGATCACAATTCCATCTGGATCCTTGAAGTAAAAAGATCGAGCCCCGTCTCGATGGGTTTTAATCTCTTGGACGACTAAAGCTCCTTGGCTTTTGATCCAGTCATACCACTGATCGACATCGGCAGGTGTCGGAAGAATAAAGCCGATATGATCAAGAAACCCACGTGGATGAGGGGGGGATTCTTTTGAGCGGTGAATCGCTAGATTGTCTTGACCTCCGCTCGTCAGATAAACATTGTCGGCATCGGGCTCCCATTCGAGCTCCATCTTGAGAACTCGCATATAAAAGTCCTTAGATGCTTGGGGGTCCTTCACGTTTAGTGCGACATGTCTAAGTCCTAAGGTTTTCAAGTTTTGCGGATTCATGATACGACCCATACATGGAAAATGTGACAGTTTACACCATGAAGTTTTGCCCTTACTGCGAACGCGCCAAGGCTCTTTTGAAGCAAAAATCGATTGCCTTTAAAGAAGTCATGGTCGCCGATGACGACGATGCCATGTGGGATGAGCTCTATAAAAAATCGGGGATGAAAACGATGCCTCAGATTTTTCACAAAGAGAAAGTGATCGGTGGCTACACGGATTTAGCTGAGCTCGACAAAAAAGACGGCCTTGCTTCTTTGAAAGCCTAACCGCTAGACTTCGGTAGTGGCAATTAAACAAGAAGTGTCCATCAAACGAGCTTTTAAGCATCCGGTCTGGTTTGTCCTGTGTATCGCCCTCGCTGGCGTATTAGTCGGTATACGGGTCAGCAAAAACTCTGAACAAGCTGCAAGAGAAGCAGCTCGGAAAGAAGTCTTGGCTCAAGAAGCTCATAAAGCTCAGCTCGAACAAGCAAAAAAAGATCAGTTAAAGATAGATCATCTCAAGGCTTCGCAGTCGGGCACAGCCGGCGCCCAGGGGACTGATCTGTCTCAGGCCACAATCGGTGAGCTACGAAGCGCTTATGAAAAAAAGCTCTTCGACGTCGAAAAAAGTTTAGTCGATCCTCGCTTTCAGAAAGCGACCAGTCTTCCTGAGAAAATCTCACAACGTGAGGCACTCTTTCATCACATCAAGGGCACTCTCGAGCAAAGCACGCTCTGGTTAGCAAAAGCATTTGTACAGATGGGGGGGAAGACTCAAACCGTGGTCTTACTCTTGGAGTTGACTCCTTCCATGAACGGGACGGAATCTCTCGTTCCGGGAGCTATCCGTGAAACAAACAACGTGTGCTGGCATCTGGCGACTTATTTTTCCAATCGGCCGAAAGAAACATGGACCGGAAGTAGTTCATGTCTCGAAAGTATCCGTAAGTACGATGAACTCTATTACATCGTTCAAGCTTTAGGCGTGGGCGAGGTCGATCAATACTTCACCCATCTGGCTGTGCCTTTGCCACTCGATATGAACGGTCAGGCACCTCTGGAGCTCCTTGAAACTCAATCCACGAGTTGGAAACGACTCGCACCACTGGACTGGACTCCAATCTCGACCGAAGAAGCCGAGCGGATCCGCGCTGAGAAATGAGTTGGATTAAGTTTTTTTTAAATTTTGGCGCATTGAGCTTACTGCTTTCATCCTCGGGGTTTTCCGGAGAAGTGACTCCCGTCATTACAATTGGATCAAAGGCCTTTACTGAAGGATATATTCTTGGAGAGTTGCTGGCCCAAAAACTCGAAGATCTCGAGGAAGTGCGCATCGAACGAAAGTTTGGACTCGGTGGCACCGGAATCCTCTACCAGGCCTTAACAAATAACAAAATTCAGCTCTATGCCGAATACACGGGAACGATTGCTGAAGCCATCTTGAAAAATCCAAAACTGAAATCTGTTGAAGAAATTAGTG
The DNA here is from genome assembly GCA_002291495.1 of Bacteriovoracaceae bacterium UBA1018. GTDB lineage: Bacteria > Bdellovibrionota > UBA1018 > UBA1018 > UBA1018 > UBA1018. The sequence continues at coordinate 15,620 of DBAE01000172.1, forward strand.
CGGAACTCGACAATCGTGGTTTTGTGATGAGTCAGTCACTTGGCTTTAACAATACTTATGCGCTCGCGGTGCAAAGAGAATTAAGCGACAAGCACGATCTGAAAAAAATCAGTGACCTTGCACGCGTAGCAAAGGACCTGCGGCTCGGTTTCAGTCACGAGTTTATGACTCGAGCAGATGGCTATTCTGCACTGAAAAAACGGTATCAGCTCCCGTTTGGCGATCAAGTTCAGTCGATGGAGCATAGCCTTGCCTATGAAGCGATTGAGAGTGGTGGGGTAGATCTTATCGACGTCTATTCGACCGATGCCAAAATAGAAAAACTCGGTCTGGTCGTGCTCGAAGACGATCTCAAATACTTTCCTCGTTATGAAGCAGTAATCTTAGCTCGTAAGGATTTCGTAGAGCATTTTCCAGACGTTTGGAAAGAGCTGAAAGGGCTCGAAGGAAAGATCTCAGAAGTTGATATGAGAAAGCTCAACGCATCGGTCGATATCGATAAGAAATCGCCCTCTGTGGCAGTGAAGGCGTATCTCGGTCAAGGAGAGGGTCAGGCGCGAGACGCGGGGATCTGGAAGAGAATTTGGAGACGAACCAAAGAGCATCTTGTCTTGATAGGTATTTCACTCAGTATATCGATCTTGATCGGAGTTCCGCTGGGAGTACTCAGTGTGCAAAGTGCTTGGCTCGGGCAGATGATCTTGCTTTTGAGTGGTGTGGTTCAGACCATCCCATCACTGGCGCTTCTGTGTTTCTTGGTGCCCGTATTTGGTATTGGAGTCATTCCGGCGCTCGTGGCCCTTTGTCTTTATGGGCTCTTACCAGTGGTCACAGGCACATTTATCGGTATCAGGTCCATCGATCCACAGCTCAAGGATGTGAGTCGGATGTTGAGACTCGGATATTGGAACACTTTGGTTCGAGTCGAACTGCCTCTTGCATCTCCGAGTATTATTGCGGGTATTAGGACCTCGG
>DBAE01000112.1:0-6343 GCA_002291495.1 Bacteriovoracaceae bacterium UBA1018
GCGTACTGTCGTTCTAGGTAGTCTATTTACTGCTCTTTCACTTAATCCAGCAAAGCCTGCTCAACCCTACAAAGATAATCAATCTCTGAAAGAGACGAGACAACAATCGAGTAGGGATACGAGCGCATTAAGAGAAGAGGTGGTCGTTGGCAAAGAAGGTAAGATTATTTATCGCAAAGCCCAGGGCCAGCCTCCTCGCCATAAAAAGTAAAACTAACTCCATGACGCAGGACTAGACAAAAAGGTGTGGACCACCTTTTTGCATTACCATCCCTTCTCATCCTCGTACCTCGCCGGCGAAGTAGTTTACAGGTGTCCAAACCTTGGTCGATTTCGGCCTGTTTTTCGCGAAAAAACGACGTATTTTGAGCATTTTTCTGATCTGCGCGCATTGACCAGCGCGGATACGCTCCCTATACTTGATAAATAAGATCAACTTTAATCATGGGGGAAATAATGAAATCTAATTTATCTGTTTTCGGTCGTAGCGCAGTAGTGGTTTTGGCTTTGTCCTTTCTATCACTCACTGCATGTAGTTCTAAGAAAGTAAGATCCGATGCTGACATGAGCGCAGCCAATGCAATCGAACAAAGTTTAAATATGGAAGTTTCCTATTTCGAACTCGATTCGCATCTCTTGACCGAAAAAGGTAAAGAACTGCTTCGTAAAAACGCTGAAGTCCTTAAAAAGCACCCAGCTTTGGGAGTTCAAATCGAAGGACACTGTGATTCACAAGGCGCCTCTGAATATAATATGGCCTTGGGTGATATGAGAGCACAAGCTGCCAAAGCTTATTTGGTCAGTTTAGGAGTTGCTCCAGAGCGTTTGTCCACCGTGAGTTTTGGTGAAGAAAAATTGGCTGTTCATGGCGACACCGAAGATGCTCACTCAAAAAATCGCCGCTCTGTATTTGTAGTCACTGATGTGGCGCGCTCGCCAGCTGAAGAGGCTAAAAAAGAAGTTAAGCAAGAGCTGAAACAAGAAATCAAAAAAGAAGCTCAGAAAGAAGTGAAGCTCGAAGGAAAGCAAGAAATCAGCAAAAAGTAATTGCTGATTTCATATCTCATTGAAGGGGCTAGGGTCTTACGATCCTGGCCCCTTTTTTATTGATTTGAAAAGTTATCCACTTATCCACATCACGCTGCAGGCGTCTTCATATGACCCATAGCGCCTTCAGGATCAGCTACGATATCTTCAAGAGATTCTTTCTTTTCTGATTTTTTAGAATCACCTAATTCTCGTTTGATACTTTTAGCTTCATCACTCTTTTTTAGATCTTCTTCTGCTTGCTTCATTTCTTGAGTAACGTCAGGCGAGTTAGAAGTGTTTGGAACTCGAGATTCAGGGACTTCATTCTTAAATTGCGTCATAACGTTTTATGACTGCAAGCGATATTCCATCATTCAGTTCTAGATTAGCGACCGAGAATATGAGAAAAACCCTGCATGAAAAATTTTAAGTTCAATCTCTTAACCGTCGTCGCGCTTCNNCTATCGGTACAAGCTGCCGATGATTTCAAAGGCACAGCACCTAATAATGAAGTGACTGCAAGCGCAATGGGAGGATTTGGACTCGTTGATACCAGTGGTGGATTTACCGTGATTGGTGCGCTCGCTAAGAAAATTCTTCACCAAGGTTTTCTCAGCGACATCACCAACCAAGTGTTTGTCGAAATTGAAGTTGGGCCTTTGTTCACATCAGGCACGACTGTCTGGATGTATAGCACTCATTTGCGTTGGGATTTTCCAAAAGATGATCAATGGACTCTTTTCGCCATTGGCGGTGTCGGTGGAAATATCACCAGCGCTGAGATGGGAGATCGTTTTGCGATCCATCCACGCTTTGGTCTTGGCGCTTTTTATAATGTCGATCCGATGCTCACACTCCGAGGTGAGGTTAGTCACGAGTTGATTGTCGCCGGCGTTTCTATTGGATTTTAACGACTAGGATTAACGGATCATTAAGCCGCCATCTTGCGTGGCGTGAGCTCTGCATCGTTTCTGATTAGCTCTTCGAGCTGAAAGGAAAGCGGTATGGCGTTTCGTCTCAAATGTGCAGCTTTTAAAGATCAGGAAATGATACCCGTTCGTTATGCAGGGGAGGGCAGCGATGTTTCGCCTCCTTTGCGTTGGTCTGGGGTACCAGTCGGGACAGAGGAGTTTGCTCTGATCTGTGAAGATCCTGACGCACCAGGCGATGAGCCGTTCATCCACTGGGTCATTTATAATATTTCACCCAACACGACCTTCTTGCCGGAAGGAGTACCAGGCCAGCCAACGATCGAGGTTCCTATTTTTGCGACCCAGGGAACTAACTCGTTTGGAAATTTTGGTTACGGAGGGCCTATGCCTCCGATCGGACATGGACTACATCACTATATCTTTAGGCTCTATGCTTTGAATCAAAAGCTCGGATTACCTCCGGGCATCTCTGAAACTGAACTGCGTAAAGCAATAGAGGGTAAGATCTTGGATGCTGCTCAGTTGGTTGGAAAGTACATTCGAGAAAAAGTCGCAGAAGAACAGAACGTCCAAGAATCTGCGTAATCGTAGTTAAAGCTATAAGACCATCTAGCAACAGACATAAAAAAGCCCCGTTCCTTTCGGAACGGGGCTTTTTCGATCATTAACCTAAGTCCTGATTACCAGCGGTAAGCAAGAGAAAGCTGTGTGAACATGCCGTTGTCGAAACCGATGGTTTGAGAATCAAGAGCGCTTACGCCCGCAGCAGTATTCTCAGTTGTTCCGGCAGCGCCAGTGTTTCCAAGTGCCCAGTCCACATCAACTTTGTTGACGTGAACAGTTGCACCGATGCGTCCGCGAGTAGCATCGATTTGGGTTCCGCCTTGAGTACCTGCTCCGTTACCAGAAGCTTTATCCATGATGCGGTATTGAAGACCTGCGCGAAGTGTCAACCAAGAAGTTGCATCGCCTTCAACGCCGATATCAAGTGGAACAACGTTACGTTTTACGTCAGCTGCGTTTCCAACGCTCTCGCTGACTTTGTTTTGAACAAAAGCAATACCGTACAACAAACGTGCGCCTTCGCCGAGTTTGGTTGTGCGGCCAGTACCGACTGTGAATGCAGCAGTCTTACCATTTGGTGTTGTGCCTGCAGTCTCAAGCTTGTTGGTGCGGTATGCAGCGTATGGCACGAATTCGCCAAGTCTGTAACGGAAACCAAAAGTCATGTCTTTGTGCTTGTTCTCAACAGTCCCGATTTTTTCTTTTCCGATAACTTTGAAGTTAACGAAAGGTTCGAAATCAGCAACAGAGATACCAGCGCGAACGACGAGATCACTTACGGATCCGCCATTAGCTACTGCTCCGCCGTAGGTCAAACCAAGACCCCATTTTACGCCCATGTCGCCGCCCAAAATCACGTCGATTGGTCTGTAAAGAGCTGGGTTTGATGCTGTGTAAGCTGAAGTTTGAGAAGATGCACGGTTGAGGTACACGCCCAAGTTCAAGTTCATCAAAGAAGCAACAAATCCGCCTTGGCCACCACCAACGGCAGCTGGAGCTGCGCTGTTTACGCCATTGGACTTCTCAATGATTGCCCAGTTTTTGAAATCGTTAACGTATGCTGGATTGTAGAAAATGTTATAAACATGATCATAGTACAAGCTACCATCTTGAACGATGGCGCCTGCTTCACCAGTTCCCAAAACAGATTGGCGAGCACGTGATGCAAATGCATTGGTTGAGCCCGCTACCATTCCTACTAATAAGAAAGCCGATAAAAGCTTTTTAGACATTTAAAAAAATCTCCCCTCAATAGAGTTAGAGTTGCAATTAAACATCGGTCTTCATCAATCGACAGTCAGTTTGTCCTGTTTAGAACGAGGCTGTGCGTAGAACGATACACATCATGCGTTATCGAGACTGCACACACCTAGACCCATTCAGACTGTACTGCGATTGTTAAGAAGATCGATTGCTTATTAACAGACTGCATCCCACTCGGAAAAGTGTCAACTATTAAACGGCAATGAAGAGGTCGAGAGATGTATGTCCCTGCCTCTTCATCGTCAGTTTTAGTTTCCTTGAAAGGAGTTTGAAATCTTACTTCGAACCTTGTTTGATCGATGTTCGAGTAACTCAGTCTGCTTTCTCTTCCACGTCTGGCGTGGATTATTTACGCTTTTTTTTTACTTTTGCTTTTCAGAACCTGACCGCCTCTGACTCCTTTTTGGAGCGCGACGTATGCACCGCCAATGAGTCCGGCGTTATTGTTCAGAGTAGAGACCATGAGTTTAGGCATCATATCGATACCCGCACGACGGCGTTCCAAAAGTTTTTCGAGATGTCGTTGAGTGTTCTTTAAGAACAGATCTGCAGCATCTGCAAAGCTTCCGGTAAAGACGATGACCTCTGGAGCATAGAGCACAACGTAGTTGTTCAGAGTTGCAGCCATTTGCTCAGCATACTCTTCGAACGCGGCTAAGGCGCGGGGATCACGCTTTCGAGCGAGATCAGCGATGTCTTTGCCTGTGAGTTGTGGGTTAGCGAAGCGTTGTCTTGCACGACGAGTAAAGCTACGTCCGGAGAGGTAAGCTTCAGCACATCCAAAGTTTCCGCATCCGCATGGGGCGGTACGATCGCCGTAATTAATAATGATGTGTCCGGCTTCTGGATGCATGTGTTGACCAGCGCGAACGAGTTCACCATTAGAAATGATGCCTGTTCCAAGTCCAGTCCCAAGTGTCAAAATCATGGCGTTGTTAAATTTCTTAGCGGCGCCAAGCCAATGTTCAGCAAGCATCGCGGCAGCTGCATCATTCTCAAGAGTGACAGGTCTTTTTAATTTTTTGCTCAGAATGCTCGCCAAAGGAACAATTCCCCAAGTGCCTTCTTTGCTAGCGAAGTTTGTCGGATCCAAAAGGATACCTTTATATGGATCAAGTGGACCTGCTGAAGCCATGCCAACGCTTTTTATTTTCGGGTATTTGTTTATAAATTGACGGCCAAGTTTTCCGAGCTGTTCGAGAACCGCTTTTTTGCCTTGATCAATGACCACTGGCTCGCGGATCTCCGCCAAAATTTTGCCTTTCGAATTAACCACGCCGACGGCAACTTTAGTGCCACCCAGATCGTAAGCTAGAACCTGTTCTTCACCTTTTGTTTGAGCTTTCTGCGCCATAGGGACCCGTGTACCATTAATGTTATGAAAAGCAAAACTTCCGTTCGAGATACCAGCATCGCGACTGAGCTTGGAAGCATTTTTATTTTTGCCCTAGCTCTTTTTTCCCTTGCNNCTACTGACTTATTCGCCTACGGACCCATCGTTTTTCACGCAATCTTCGCAGCTTGCGCGTAACGCATGCGGAAAAGTAGGGGCGTATCTCGCATCGGCTTTTCTCGAGTGCTTCGGCATTGCAGCTTTTATGCTACCCGCTGGGCTCTTCTTTGTTTCGGCAACGATTTATAAAAAGGAGGGAAATTCTCGGTTATTAATGACCTTGGGTGGATTTTCCATCGCAGTAATGGCCCTGACTGTATTTCTTACATTGCAGTGGAAGTACTGGCCATTTGCCGGAAGTTTACTTTTAACGGGCGGAGCATTTGGAGTTTGGTTTTCAGAGTTACTGCTCAAGCAATTTAATTCATTGGGCTCGTCTATTGTATCTCTGCTCGCATTTTGTATCGCCATAGCGGCGTCCACTCCCGTGAGTGTTGCACAGTTTGGGGCAAAAACTTTGCGTACTACGGGGCAAATTTTAAATGCGACTATCGTTAAAGCAGGAAAAATGTTTCTCGCTTATATGGCATTTTTGTCGGGCCTCATCTTGATGCGCCTCGCACACGCAACGGGTGACTTTATGCAAAGAACACTCGAAGCGGGTTTTGAAAGAGCTAAGCTCATTGCAAAAAATGCAAAATCAAAACCCGTCAAAGATGTCATCTCTTCACCCGCAAAAGCGCCAGCTCTTATGGATAAATCGGCAGCTGCTGCTCATGCCAAAAATAAGAGCTCACCTGCAAAAGTTCCTCACGTTGGGCCAGACAATGGTTTTGATGACGACGAGGATGACGTGGATGCAATCGACATCAAAGAAATTGCTGCAAAAGCCCGCAGTTCGAAATCTCCATTTTCTGCACCTGAGGACTCAGTCCNNTTCCTGAATTAGAAAAAGGATCCGCAGCCTCAGTTACAAACAATAAGGATATGAAAGCTCCGGCAATCCTGCCACCTCAATTACAGCAAGAGCTAGAGCTTGCGCCAACAGGACGTATGATGGGAACAGGCGCCGAGGCTGCATCGAAAGAAGCAACTCCAGCCGATTCAAAAATTGCTGCTAAGCTTGCAAAGGCTGCAGCACGAGTCAGTAAGCGTGGCCAAT
>DBAE01000112.1:6405-23026 GCA_002291495.1 Bacteriovoracaceae bacterium UBA1018
TGATCGTTTGATTCAAAACTCTCAGATCCTGAGACAAAAATTTGCAGACTTTGGAATCGACGGTGAAGTAACAGCTGTCCGACCGGGCCCAGTCATTACGTTGTATGAATTTAAGCCAGGCCCAGGTGTTAAAGTTTCACGTATCGCAGCTCTTGCTGATGACTTATCGATGGCTCTATCTGCTCAGAGTGTTCGGATCTTAGCTCCGTTGCCTGGCAAGGCCGTGGTCGGTATCGAGATTCCAAGCGATACTCGTGAGACGGTTTTCTTGCGCGAGTTTTTGCAGCATCCAGATTTCCATGGAACGAAACATAATATCCCAGTAGTGATGGGTAAGGACATCGGTGGTCAGACTTATCTTTCTGATTTGGCCCGTATGCCTCACTTACTTTGCGCGGGTCAAACTGGCTCGGGTAAATCTGTATTTATGAACGGACTGATCTGTTCGCTTCTCTATCGGTTTACTCCAGATGAGTTGCGTATGATTTTGGTCGACCCAAAGTTTATTGAGTTTCGAGCGTATCAAGATATTCCGCATCTGCTATTGCCGGTCGTTGACGATCCAAAACATGCAAGTACCGCTTTGAAATGGGCAGTGCGTGAGATGGAAAGGCGTTACCGAATCTTGGCCATGATGGGTGCAAGAAATCTCGCGAGCTTTAATCAAAAAGTGGATGAGATGGGAGCAGACGTTATTAGGGATCTCCTATTTTCAGAAGAGAACCAACCTGAAGGCCTAGAAAAAATGTCCGGTGGCGATTGGATGGAAGCTTTCGAGCCAGACGAAAATGGAGCTGCCCGAGTTGGAAAACTTCCTTACATCGTCGTCATCATCGATGAGTTAGCTGATCTTATGATGATCGCGAAAAAAGAAGTGGAGATCTCGATTGCTCGTATCGCACAAAAAGCTCGTGCTGCTGGGATCCACTTAGTCATTGCGACACAACGTCCTTCGACTGACGTCGTGACTGGATTGATCAAAGCCAATCTTCCGTCTCGTGCATCGTTCCAGTTGGCGAGTTACATCGATTCGAAAACGATCTTGGACCGCTCAGGTGCTGAACGCCTTCTGGGTCATGGGGATATGCTTTTTATCCCTCCAGGAGTGTCGCAAGTTCTGCGTTTACACGGTGCCTTTGTGGATGATGACGAGATCAATAAGATTACGAGCTTCTTGAAAGCCCAAGGTAAGCCTGCCTACAAAGACGAGATCTTGGTGGATGAAGAGTCGGAGGATTCGGCAGATGGTGAGTCGGCTGAAGATTCAGATGAACTCTTTCAGGATGCTGTCGAATTGGTTAAGCGTTCAGAGNNAAGTAGGATATAACCGAGCTGCGAGAATGATTGAGACGATGGAAAATCGTGGAATTGTTGGGCCAGCCGATGGAGCTCGTCCAAGAGAAGTGTTAATCAGGTAATTAAGTAGTTAGGTAACAGGACAAGGATATGAAAGTTTTATTACAATCAAAGTCAGTACTACTTTCAGCAGTGTTTGTAACTCTCAGTGGAACCATTTCGTTTGCGCAAGATGCTCCCCTGAACCCAGCTGGAGCAGCACCGCCTGCGCCAGTAACTGAAGAATCAGCACCAGTCAGCTCGGAACCTGCAGCAAGAACCAGATCTAAATCCACGAAGAGAGGCGTACGCGTTCGTGAAAAAGAAGCCGAAGGCACACAAGCCCCGAATCGATTCGAAACGGATNNGTACAAGCAAGACGGAAAGCCACTTCAAGTCGATCCGGATTGAAAAGGCACTCCAGCTGCCTCCCTATGTACGCAGTGCACTTGAGCGCCTGCATGGAGCAGGCTTTCTTGCGTATGTGGTTGGCGGAAGCGTGCGAGATTTTTTGCTCGGGCGTCCCTCCAAGGACCACGACATCGCAACTAGTGCTCGACCTGATGAGATCTGCGAACTTTTTCCAAGATCCATTACAGTTGGCAAAGCATTTGGAGTGATCAAAGTACCTGTCGAAGAGGGCGTATTGCTTGAGATCGCAACTTTTCGAGAAGATCTCGCCTACGAAGATCATCGACACCCGCTTGCAATCGCATTTAGCAGCCCGATCGAAGATGCACTGAGACGTGATTTTACAATCAATGCTTTTTTCTATGACTCAAAAGGCACGCGCATCCTAGACATGGTTAATGGGATGGAGGACCTGCGCGCTCGTAAGATTAGAGCCATCGGTGATCCGTCTTTGCGCTTTCACGAGGATGCTTTGCGACTCTTACGTGCGGTACGCTTTGCGAGCGTATTGGGATTTGAGATCGAGCCTGTAACCGAAGAAGCGATCATCGCACGATCCAAATTGGTACGTAAGGTAAGCCCCGAGCGAATCCGAGACGAACTGACTTTGATGTGGAAGGGGCCAAGACCAGAAATTGCCCTAGAGCTGTTAGCGCGACTGGGTTTGCTATCTCGAGTACTGCCCGAGCTCGATGCTCTACGCACGAGTGGTGTAGTGATGGGAGCCGCTGGCGGTGATCCTTGGAAACAAACTCTAAAATGTGTCGAGCTCTTGGTGAAACATAGTTCTGAGCGCTCCATGGAGCTCGCTTGGGCGGGAGTGCTAGCTGAAGTTGGACGCGTTGCTGGTCCAGCCCGAGATACTTCGCAGGTCGTACGTTCTATTGGTGAACGGCTGAAAATGTCGAATGATGAGATTCAGAGGATCGTGGCACTTGTTGAAGAGCAGTCAAAGTTTAAAGATGTGTTTCAAATGAGAGAGGCGACGCTGCAAAGATTTATTAGGCAGCCTGGTTTCTCAGATGCATTACTCCTTCAACGTGCAATCGCAACTGCTCAAGACGGAAACCTCATGCCTTATCAGGTGTGCGCGGTGAGATATCAAGAGCTCAAGAGTCAGCCGACAATGGATACTAAGATTATCACCGGTGAAGATTTGATCCAGCTTGGTTTTAGGCCAGGACCTACGTTTTCAGAAATTTTACGTTCGGTCGAAGATCTCGTCTTAGAAAATAAACTCGCCTCAAAAGAGCAGGCGCTTGAGTACGTCGTTACGCATTTTGTGCGGTAAGCAAAAAGGTGGTCCACACCTTTTTGTAGAGGTCTGCGTCATTATTTGGGGCCGAAGTAGTGCGTCTTTAATCAATTTCGGGTATAGAAGCAGAGCTTATGTCCGAATTGATCCTAACTCAAAATACTGAGGCTCAAACATCAAACAGTCCTTCAGTCCAGCTTGGCCCATTCAGGATCGACCATCCGTTTATCCTGGCGCCGATGGCCGGGATCACCAATTCACCGTTTCGCAGACTCATGCGTAAACGCCAAAATGCAGTTGTCATCTCGGAGCTGGTCTCTGCAAATGGAATCGAGTACGGCGGACAAAAGACTATTGATCTCCTTAAATTTCATGACGAAGAACGCACTGTTGGTCTTCAGATCTTTGGTGAGCACGATGACATCCTATGTAAGGCAGCTCAGTTTGTTGAAAAACAAGGCGCTGACTTTGTCGATTTGAACTTGGGGTGCCCAGTACCTAAAGTAGTGAGTAAGGGCGCTGGCTCCGCTATGTGCCGTAACCCAATTGCACTCGGACAAACACTTTCAGTGATGGTTAAGTCTGTAAAAATACCGGTGACCATTAAGATAAGAACTGGGTGGGATGCGGGTACAAAAAACGCAGCAGAAATCGTTCGAGTCGCAGCCGATGCTGGAGTCAAGTGGGTTGCAATCCATGGTCGTACTCGTGCTCAAGGCTATAGCGGTAATGCAGATTGGGATTTCATTGGTGAAGTAAAGGCCAAGAGTCCAATCCCGATCATCGGAAATGGTGACATCATCAATGCCGATATGGCTGTAGAACGCTACAAGACCTACGGTGTGGATGCGGTGATGATTGGTCGGGGAGCGCTTCGGAATCCATTTATTTTTGAACAAAGTGTGGCCCAGTTAAAGGGCGAGTCGTTCTCACTTCCAAGTGCAGCTCATTATATCGGGCTGATGGAAGAGCAAAAAAAGTTACTCACTGAAAATTATGAACCACGCTCAAGCATGATTCATGCGCGTAAGTTCCTCGCGTGGTACTCAGCAGGGTTTCCTGGATGCCATGAATTCCGCAAAAAAGTATTTGCGATTCCTGAACCAGAACAACTCTGGGACGAGGCGCGTACATTCTTTGAGATCAGTACTGCTAAACGCGATATGAAATTTCTCAACGAGCCTTTCTTGATGGGCGGCCACGGATAGAGGTCGTCCCGACTTTTTGGTAGCGCATAGGCGTTATCAGGTCAAAAACTTGACTCTGTCTTTAAGTCGACTTCACGTCATCTCCACATCGAAATCTCTAAATCGCTTAGCAAGCGACACCTTCTAGGATTATTATCGTACAACTGTGCAATAATGATCTCTTCGATCATTCTTTCGATGGGTGTCTCAATGAAGTATTACTCTTATTTTCTCGTAATCTTATATTCGACCATTATTTTAGTGAGTTGTTATAAATCTTCTGGTGAACAACGAGACCTCTCATCTCGTCAATCGAGTATGGCGACACCTGTACCTGCGGCCTCTCCTTCNNTTCGCCGACAGTAGCTCCAACAAGCACACCAGCTCCTACTGGAGGACTAACGGGATCCGCAGCGCTCGATGAGGAGGAGTGGGCTTTCATCACTCTGATCAATGATTATCGTGCACTCAATGGTCTCACTAAACTTCAGGTTTCTGTTTCACTGACTCAGGCTGCAGATTGGTTGAGTACAGATATGGCGACGAAAAATTATTTTAGNNTATTCAGGAGGGTACCGTGCTGAAAACATTGCGGCCGGAAATTCAACTGCGCAGGCAACTTTCACTCAGTGGAAAAACTCATCCGGCCATAATACCAATATGCTGGGTGCAAATTATCGAGTGATCGGAATCGGTCGCGCCTATTACTCCTCTTCATCTTATAAATGGTATTGGACAACCGATTTTGGATCGACAGTCGACGAGACGGTCGATTAGAGCGCGAAAAAAAACTCGTGCTGGTGGTCTGAGTCAGGACCAGCACGAGTCTATTTAAAATACTTTTTAACTATCGTTCGATGAAATTAAGGCTTAGCAGGTGGTTTTGGGCCTGATTCATCTTTCGGATCAGGAAAGCTAATTCCTGATGCTTGTGCGAAAGGTGGTTTAGGTCCTGAATCGTCTTTAGGATCAGGAAAGCCTACGGCGTGAGAAAGGGAGAAGCTCATTGCCATCAAGAACGCGAATGCGAACATTTTTTTCATCTGAATTGTCCTTATCTAGGTTGAATAGATCTTTATTATAGCGCGGGTAAGGATCCTTCTCAAGGACGTCGATATCTTCATGTAAGCATTTAGGAACTTCAGTCGACTATTTCTGGAGTAAGATCTTCTTGCCCGTTAAGACAACAAAATAATCTGGGCCGTCTCCTTCAGCATTTAAGAGTAATTCTGTATAAGGTTTCCTTAGAAATCTCGCTTCAAATATTCCACCCTTAATAAGGCAGGTTAACCGGTCGGGTGACTGAAATTTTAGTGTTTCTGAATTGAGTTTTTCTCGTGATTCATCACTTAAGATCAACTCGTATCCGCTCGAAGGATCGCCTTCAATGCGAACCACAAAGTAGGCTGTGTCTTCTACGGTAAATCGTTTGAAGTCTTTTCCGATTTGTATGAAGTAACCCTCATCGTCACGACCGATATTTTTGAAGAAGGCTCGGCAGGTTTGCTCATGTGTGACTTCAGTCCCGTTCGATAACCAGAGTCCGTTTTTGCTTAAGACGAGATTTTCCAGATCAACATATTTAAATTCAGCCATAAGCTCCTCGCTAGAGTTTCATAGGAGTCCTTTAGCGTAAAGCGCTCTAAAATTCTTGGAAAACTAACCCAAGCCATGCCAATACTAGAGGTATGAACGCATCAAGCCAAAATAAGATGTTTGACTCCTTAGTGGAGATCATCCGCAAAACTTCTACTGAACTTCCACAAGACGTGATTGACGCGATCGAAGAAGGCAAAAAGCAAGAAGCTCAAGATTCGCGCGGTGATTATGCGATGGGCATTATTCAAAAAAATATTGGGCTTGCAAAAGTGAAGAGCCAGCCGCTTTGTCAGGACACTGGAAGCATCCTGTTTTTCATTCACTATCCAAAGACTGCTGACGCTGAACATTTAGGAGAACTCCTTCGCAAAGCCGTAGCAACCGCAACTGAAAAGGGATATTTACGCCAAAACAGTGTGGATAGCATCACAGGTAAAAATAACGGGACAAACGTTGGACCAGGATCTCCGACGCTTCACATGGAGCCTTGGAGCAAAGATTATTACGATATCCGCCTCATGCTCAAAGGGGGCGGTTGTGAAAACGTCGGTGCACAATACTCCCTTCCTGACTCACGTGTAGGTGCTGGCCGGGATTTAGCGGGAGTTAAAAAGTGTATTCTCGACGCTGTTCAACAAGCACAAGGTAAAGGCTGCGGACCAGGAGTTCTTGGGGTTACCATCGGCGGAGATCGTGCGACTGGGTACCTCAGCTCAAAAGAGCAGCTCCTTCGTCGGATGAAAGATAGTAATCCAGATCCTGTTTTAGCAAAGCTTGAAGAAGAAGTGACCACTGATGCAAACAAACTTGGAATTGGACCGATGGGTTTTGGTGGAAAGACCACATTGCTTGGGACAAAAGTCACCGCACTCAATCGCTTACCTGCATCGTTTTTTGTCAGCATTTCGTACATGTGTTGGGCATATCGTCGCCAAGGCGCCAATGTAACCATGGATGGCGAGATCAAAGACTGGATTTATTAATAAGGGAACTTTCCTATGATCAAAATTGAAGCTCCTTTTACCGAAGAAAAAGTTCGCTCCCTCAAAGTGGGCGATATGGTCGAGATCACTGGCATCGTATTTACGGGACGCGATGCTGTCCATAAATGGCTGCATGATGGTAACGAGCCACCTGTCAGTTTTAAAGATGGCATCATTTATCACTGTGGTCCTGTGGTCATCAAAAAAGAAGGCAAATGGACAGTGACTGCAGCTGGACCAACTACTTCAATCCGTGAAGAGCCGTATCAGGCCGGAATCATCGAAAAGTTTGGCGTCCGTGCTGTCATCGGTAAAGGTGGGATGGGTGAGAAGACTCGTCTTGCTTGCCAAAAGTTTGGTTGTGTTTATCTCCACGCTGTTGGGGGGGCCGCACAGGTTCTCGCAGAAGCCATCGAAGAAGTCGAAAACGTTTACGGGTATGACCAATTTGGTAGCCCAGAGGCGATCTGGCAGTTGCGGGTGAAGAGCTTTCCAGTGGTTGTAACCATCGATTCTCACGGCAATTCTTTGCACAAAGATATCGAAGCAGAATCGGGTGCTCGCTTGGCGGAGATCAATGCTGCTGCCAAAAAGAGCTAACTGAATGCTCAAAGACTCAGACTGGCTTTTGGAGCCAGGGCATTGTCCTGGCTTCAAAAAGTTTGAAACTGTAGACCATGTTGAACGGGCACCGCTTGTCCACCGAACAGAGTACATCCACGTTCAAATTCCTAAGAGATATGCACTCGTCAATATTACCGATCAAGTCGAAGAAGTAATTGCTCGATCAGGTGTAAAAGACGGCACGTGTTTTGTGAGTGCGATGCACATCACAGCGGGAGTTTATATCAATGATGCTGAGTCGGGGCTTTTGCAGGACATTTCTCGTTGGATAGAAAACCTTGCGCCTTATGGACTCGATTATCTCCATCACAACACGGGCGAGGACAATGCCGACGCTCACCTGAAATCTTATCTGACCAATCACGCTCTCACGGCTCCGATTACTAAAGGTCGGCTAGATTTTGGAACCTGGCAGCAGATATTCTATGCAGAGTTTGACGGAAAACGCGCCAAGCGCATCTTGGTCAAAGTGATGGGAATAACGGACTAATCGCAGACTTATGGACTGACGATAGTCACCCCATTAAAAATGAGCTTCTTTGAATCCGGATAAAAGGTAAATGGAAAGACGACACCATTAGGAATTGACGGCGGGTAGGTGGCTTGGTCAGTCGCTTGAAGTCCTAATTTGTGAGCTTCTGAATATTGCAAAAGGCGCCTTAATACTCCGCCATGGGTTGCTACACCGATCGATTGATAAGATGCATGTGTCTCAAAGAAATGAATAACCGCCTCAGTCGCACGACGAGCCACTTCTTCGCCGCTTTCCGAACCTAACATTGCAACATCAGTATCTNNGTATCTGATAGCGGCGTGTGTTTCAGACGCTCAGAGAATTCGATTCCAAGCTGAGCCTCAATTTCTTGGCGATTCAATCCTTCAATACGACCGAGATGAATTTCTCTCAGCCTTCGATCTGCGAAAGTATTAATACCCCCTAGGCCGTCGGCCACGATTTGCGCAGTCTCATAGGCGCGAACGAGATCTGAGCTTAAGATGGCCTGAGGTTTTAGTCGTTGGAGGGCGATGGCAAGTCTGCGAGCTTGATCCCTTCCTGTATTGTTTAACGGGATGTCGATATTTCCTTGGATTCGGCCCTCAACATTCCAATCCGTCTGTCCATGCCGAAAAATATAGAGAAGCCGATTCATAGGGATATGATAACTTCAGTTGGTAAGAAGGGAAAGGAGCCATGGCTATCCGAAAAGTTGCTCGAATGGGGCATCCAGTTTTAAGGCAAGTCGCAAAGCAACTTACACCTGAACAGATCAGGTCGCCTGAGATAAAGCAGCTCATTCATGATATGGTTGAGACGATGGAAGAGTATGGCGGCATCGGATTAGCAGCGCCACAGGTTCATGAATCTCTGCAGTTAGCTATCATCGGTTTTGATAATGAGCCCCTCGAAGTTTACATCAATCCCAAGATCACTGTGCTTGATTCAAAGGAGCAAGGATTTTGGGAAGGCTGCCTTTCGATTCCTGAATTGCGCGGACTGGTCTATCGACCTAAAAAGATCCAAGTGGATTATCTCGATATCCAGGGTAAGCCCAAGCAGATCATTGCAGAAGATTTTCTCGCAACAGTCTTTCAGCATGAGCTGGATCATTTAGCGGGTGTGCTCTTCGTCGATCGCATCCGCAATGAACCCGGAAAAACTCCATTGGCCTTTACCCAAGAGTATGCAAAATACCTCGTACCCAAGCCTGAAGATGGAGTAGGTGAGTTGGCGGATTAGTCTTCGTGTTCCTTGAGTTTTTCAGCTAGCTTCATCCTGGATTCGCGTCGATGCTGAGCTTGTTCATAGCGTCTTTTTTCTTCCTTCGTATCTGGAAGTAGCGGTGGCACAGGGACTGGTTTTCCCTTAGAGTCGAGGGCAACAAAAGTAAGATAAGCGGTAGCAGTGTGTTTCATCTCTCCAGTGACTAGGTTTTCAGAATCAACTCGCACACCGACCTCCATGGAGGTTCGACCTGCAAAGTTGACCGCGGATTTGATGTGAACCACTTCTCCAACTTTCACCGGAGCCTTAAAGTGAAGTGCATCAATTGATGCGGTGACAACGACCTGTCTTGCGTGACGACCTGCAGAGATTGCTGCAGCAATATCAATCCAGGCCATAATCTTTCCGCCAAAGATCGTTCCAAGTCCATTTGCATCAGTAGGTAAGACGAGCTCAGTCATTGTGACGTATGAGGATTGGGCAGGCTTAGGTGCAAGTTTATTGTCTTTCATAGAGTGATCTTCTCATGATTTGGAGATGGTTCAAATTAGCAAAATGACTTACGATCCAGTCGCATGTCGATCAGAGTCCTAGCAGCATTGATTCTTTGTAATGTGATCTGGTCTGCAAATCCATCCTTTCTCAAGCTTCTCTTAGAAACTTTTACTCCCACTCAAACGGCATGGTTTAGATACTCTTCGGCCCTTTTGGGATATTTGATCGCCAGTGCAGTTGTAAAAAAGTGGAAACTTTCAGAACAGATCAGTTCACAGAAGTCACTCTACTTGCCACCACGAACAGACTGGAAACAATGGCTCTTAATGTTTGCGGTGGGGTTTGGTCCGTTCTGTTTTTCTCCATTGTTTCAAGTTCATGGTTTGACGTCAGCTCGTGCTGTGGATAATGCGCTCCTGATTGCGATGGAACCAATCGTTACTGTTTTGTTAGCTTGTTTGATTGTTCGAGAAAAAATTCGGTGGTCTGACATCGTTTCATTTGCTGTGGCGCTCTCTGGATTTTCGCTCTTATCGGGCCTTACTCTTTCAAAGTTAATTCATGCTTGGGATCCACGAATATTAGGAAATTTTTTGATTTTAATTTCACTAGTAGGTGAAGCGAGTTTTTCAGTCTTTGGTCGACTCTTATTTGCTCGCTCAAAGGTCTCCAGTGAAAATCCCAATGGAGTATTTGGTAGCGCATTAGTTCTCGGATTATTTAGCCTCAGTGTAGTTATGCTAGTTTTAGAAGGGTTTCCTGATCTCACTCGGCTAACGTCTGCGCATGTTTTGTCTATTATTTGGTTAGGACCAATTGGTACCGCCTTTACTTATCTTTTTTGGATGGTTGCACTTTCACATGCTTCAGTGGCTTCTTTGGTTTTAACTCTATTCGTGCAACCGGTTTCGGGCTCAATCATAAGTTATCTTATGCTCGGTGAGCGGCTTAGTCTGATCCAAGCAGTCGGCGGAGGGCTCATCTTGGCTGCAGTGGCGCTTCAGACCCGATTTCAAGAAAAATCATAAGATGACGCAAATATAACTTGCCGTCTGGAAAAACACCTTCCTATACTTGACTCGTGGAGGGGGAAATGGATGTCTCCGTACAATGAAAAAGGCTCAAAAATTGCTGCATCTGAAGTCGAAGTGAATTCTTCGACTGGAGGAACTGCTCTATTAGATGAGGTTGCTCAGCTAACAGGGTTACCAGAGTCCTGGGTGAAGGATGAACTTCGGGAAATTGTAGAGGTCGCCGGACACGCACCGCAAGATCTTACTCTTGATCAGTTGAGAGTAGTCATGATGAGTTTTCTTGAAGCTCAAAATGCTGCGATGTGTGAAACGGACTCGAATGATTAGTAGTATCTAGGCTAAATTTGCCGATCAATCTGGTCCGGCTCTAGTGGCTGCTCGCTTTGAGCGGGCCTATTTTTTCGCGCTTTTTGACATTATTAGCCATCTCAATTTGCAAAATAATTCTTATAGCCCAGCGCGACAAAATTGCGATCTATGTATACTTGTTTCAGGAAGGTTAAAGCACGTTCCGCAGGAGGAAACGTAGAGATGCTCATCTTATCATCGCAGAAGAAAGTCCCAGCTGATTTAGTTCGACCTGATCTTGTAGGTTTTCCAGGATCTATCCGTTCTTCAATTCAGGCCGAGGGATATATCCCAAATCCAATCGTAGTCGAACAGACCGCCCGAGGAGAGCGTCAGTACGACATCTATTCGCGGCTTTTGCTCGACCGAATTATTTTTTTAGGAACTGAGGTAAACGATACAGTTGCCAATCTTTTAGTGGCTCAGCTGTTTTTCTTAGAGTCGTCAGATCCAGATAAAGACGTACACATGTACATCAACTCACCAGGCGGTTCAGTTACCGCAGGGCTCGGGATCTACGATGTCATGCAATACATTAAATGTGATGTCTCTACTTACTGTACAGGATTAGCAGCAAGTATGGGCGCTCTTCTCTTAACAGCGGGAGCTAAGAATAAGCGATATAGCTTACCTCATAGCAGGATCATGATCCATCAACCGCTCGGAGGAGCAAGAGGTCAGGCTTCGGATATCGAAATCCAAGCAAAAGAGATTCTCTATTTGAAAGACCGACTCAACGAAATCTTGGCCAAACACACGGGCAAGAGTGTTGATCAAGTCAAGAAGGATACAGATCGCGATAACTACCTGTCAGCGCACGATGCGGTGACTTACGGATTAATCGATAAAGTGGTTGAGAAGAATACCTCAGCAACTGCTCCTTAAGTTTTAGTAGTAGAGGATCTGTTCGGTTTAATTTGTATCTTAGAGTTTTGAATTTTCGGGAGAACTATGGACGGAAAAAAATACGGTGACGGTTTTGGGAATCTCTGCTGCTCTTTCTGTGGCAAAAACCAGCGCGAGGTGAAAAAGCTGATCGCTGGACCCACAGTGTACATCTGCGATGAGTGTATTGAGTTGTGTAACGACATCATTGCAGAAGAGGGACAAAAAGAAGGACCTGCTCGGCCTTCTGAAAAAATCCCGAAACCAGCAGAAATTAAGGCATCTTTGGACGAGTACATCATCGGCCAGGACCGCGCAAAACGAGTGCTTTCAGTGGCTGTTTACAACCACTACAAGCGCATTCAGCATCAAACTGAGAAGAAAGCAAAAGATGGTGTCGAACTCCAAAAGAGTAACATCATGCTTATCGGCCCGACTGGAACCGGTAAGACTCTTCTTGCTCAAACCTTGGCTAAATTGCTGAACGTTCCGTTTGCGATGGCTGATGCGACGACTTTGACTGAAGCAGGTTACGTGGGTGAAGACGTTGAGAACATCATTCTTAACCTTCTCCAAAACTGCGACAACAATGTCGAGCGAGCTCAAAAAGGTATCGTTTACATCGATGAAGTGGATAAAATCTCTCGCAAGAGCGAAAATCCATCTATCACTCGCGATGTGAGCGGTGAAGGTGTTCAACAAGCACTTCTCAAAATTATTGAAGGTACAATTGCGAACGTTCCACCTAAGGGCGGTCGTAAACACCCTCAACAAGAGTTTGTACAAGTTGATACTTCGAACATCCTCTTTATCTGCGGTGGCGCTTTCGTCGGTATCGACAAAATCGTCGGCATGAGAAAAGGGAAGCGCTCACTCGGCTTGCACGCCAATATCACCAATAAGACCGTTGAGAATATGTCTCAGCTCCTCGCTCAAGTGGAGCCGGAAGATTTGATTCGCTTTGGTCTGATTCCCGAGTTCATTGGACGTCTGCCCGTCATTGCGACACTCGAAGAGTTGGATGAGAAGGCACTGATCGAAATTCTAAAGAAGCCTCGTAATGCTCTTGTTAAGCAGTACGCTAAGCTCTTTGAATACGACGGCGTTGCGCTTGAGTTCGAAGAAGACGCATTGGTTGCAGTCGCTAAAGAAGCGATCAAGCGCCAAACTGGAGCTCGCGGATTGAGAGCAATCCTTGAGCAATCCATGCTTGAAGTGATGTACGACTTGCCAGCCAACTCTGAAGTCAAAAAGTGCATCGTGACCAAAAACGTGATCACCAAAGGAGAGCGACCAGTTCTCGTTCTTTCAGATGGCACTCACGCGACTGGAACTCCGAAAGCGTCTGCTGAGAAAGCAGAGAGCGCTTAAGCTGAACTCTAGATAAAATCTTGGAAGGCCTCATTCGCATTGCGAGTGAGGCCTTTTTTATTCGACCGCAGCTGTGTTTCTAAAGTTTTTGCATTGCAAATGGACTTAAGCTCACTCGCGAACTGATAAGCCAGTTGAAGAAAGTTTTTGTATTTTTGGAAATCGTATTCCTTACGATACATAGAATCGTTTTCAGCATACAAAATCGACAAAATATCTAATTCGTTTTCGTAAAACTTGATTTGTGACTGCTCGGTCTTCCATAAATCACCAGCAGCTGCATCTAAGGATATGTGGCGGTCACAAATTTCAATCTGCCAGGATTTAAGAGTCTTGATCGGAGCTATACCTGCTCTTTCTTTCATCGGACGTTGACCAGCCCTTTCTCTTGGGGCAGCTGACCCGCTCTTTGCTCTTTCGCGGCTCGTAGCTGAGTGGGACCGGTCTGAGCAAAGCTGGAAGTAGAGATGCATACTACTAGAAAAAAACTTATCGACATCCTGATCATAGGCGCTCGGTAGCATCCCAGGTCTGGTCAAACAAGCGATCCGCTCAACTTAACGCGCGACCCCTTGAGTCCCGCAGCGCCAAAGCGTAATTTATCGAGTTCTGCGGCCCTGGACGGACCAAAGGATAGGTAAATATTTCCTCGTGCCTTGAGGTGAAATTCCACCCTCAATGAATACGAAAAATAAAAAATATTTTAAGAAATACTAACCAGCTAAGACTTCAAGCAAATTTGTTTTCAAACTCATTGCTCAAAGTTTGCAACGTCTCTTCGGGTGTGTTGTAGTTGGATTAGGGAGGCTTGGAGCCCCCCAAGTGGGTGCTCCAGGGAAGGGCCATATGAGTACAAGAGAAAAAAAATCAAGCAGTGCCCAATCGGGTCAACCAGTAAAAATTCCGCTTCTTCCACTTCGGGACGTCATCATTTTTCCTCATATGGTGGTGCCTCTATTTGTAGGTCGCGAAAAGTCGATCAATGCACTTGAAGAGTGCGTCAATAAAAAGACAGATCTCTTCTTGGTAGCGCAACGTCAAGCTACAACTGTCAGTCCGAGTGAGAAGGACATTTTTGAAGTTGGAACCGTCGGTACCATTCTTCAAATTCTTCGTTTGCCAGACAACACAGTGAAAGTTTTGATCGAAGGTAAGAAACGTGCGCGTATCCGTGAATATCACGAAAACGATCGCATGATTGAAGCCGTCGTCGAAGAGATCAATGACACAATCGCAAGCACGGTTGAAGTCGAAGCTCTTGTGCGTTCGCTCAAATCCACTTTCGAAAATTACGTTAAACTCAACAAACGTATTCCTCCTGAAATGCTCATGAGCGTAAATACTCTTGATGAGCCATCTCGCCTTGCGGACTTGGTGGTCGCGCATCTCAATCTTAAGCTTGAAGATAAGCAAGAGATCTTAGAGATCCCAGATCCAACTAAGCGCCTCGAGAAACTCTTGCAGTTGATGCAAGGGGAAATTGAGATTCTTCAGGTTGAGCGTCGTATCCGTTCTCGCGTTAAAAAGCAGATGGAACGCTCGCAAAAAGAATACTACCTCAATGAGCAAATGCAGGCGATTCAGAAAGAACTCGGTGAAAAAGACGAGTTNNTAGCTAAAGAAAAGGCAACTCGTGAGTTGAAGAAACTCAAGATGATGTCTCCGATGTCTGCTGAAGCAACAGTGATCCGCAATTACATCGATTGGATCATCACATTGCCATGGGGTGATTACACAGCGGATCGCAATGATCTCAAGATGGCTGAACAAGTCCTTGAAGAAGATCACTACGGTCTAGAAGAAGTGAAAGAGCGTATCCTCGAGTATTTGGCGGTACGTGTACTGACTGACAATTCTAAAGGACAGATCCTTTGTTTCGCTGGACCTCCTGGCGTTGGTAAAACTTCGCTCGCTAAATCGATCGCTAAGTCCTTGAACAAAAAATTTGTACGTTGTTCATTGGGCGGAGTGAGAGACGAAGCCGAGATCCGTGGTCACAGACGAACTTACGTAGGTGCATTGCCTGGTAAGATCATCCAAAGCTTGAAAAAAGCAGGCTCCTCGAATCCAGTCTTCCTTTTGGACGAAGTAGATAAAATGAGCATGGACTTCCGCGGTGACCCATCTTCGGCGCTCCTTGAAGTCTTGGATCCAGAGCAAAACGCAACTTTCGGCGACCATTACTTAGAAGTCGATTACGACATCTCTAAAGTCATGTTCGTTCTGACAGCTAACTCGTTGCATTCGATCCCAAGACCACTCTTGGATCGTATGGAAGTCATCACGATCTCTGGTTACACCGAGATCGAAAAGTTCAATATCGTTCGCAGATATCTTGTTACTAAACAAATGGAAGCGCACGGATTGAAACCTGAAGACTTCGAAATGACGGACGAAGCTGTTTACGAATTGATCCGTAGCTACACGCGCGAAGCAGGTGTTCGTAACCTCGAGCGTATGGTTGCAACGGTTTGCCGTAAAGCAGCTAAGAAAATCGTCGAGCGCAGAACTGCTGAAGCTGAGAACGATCTCAAGGTTAAGTCCAAATCCAAAGCCAAAGAAGTTGCAGTCTCTATTAAAGTGGATGCAGCCGACTTGGAAGAGATGCTTGGGCCACCAAAATTCACAGTCAGCAAAGCGGAAGAGCAAAACGAAGTGGGTCTCACCAACGGTCTTGCTTACACCGATGCTGGCGGCGACATGCTCCAGATCGAAGTGAGCGTTGTACCAGGTAAGGGNNTCGGCGAAGTCATGCAGGAATCTGCAGCGACCGCTATGAGTTACGTTCGATCTCGTGCTGAGCTCCTAGGTCTGGATAAAGAGTTCTACTCTACTGTAGACATCCATCTTCACGTCCCAGAAGGCGCGGTCCCAAAAGACGGCCCATCTGCCGGGATCACCATGGCCACCGCGATCACAAGCGCGTTGACCAAGATTCCAGTGAAAAAAGATGTCGCAATGACTGGAGAAATCACTCTTCGTGGACGAGTGCTCCCAATCGGTGGTTTGAAGGAAAAACTTCTTGCCGCACGGATCGGGAACATCAAAACGGTTCTCATTCCTAAAGGGAACGTTCCGGACATGAAAAAAGTCCCTAAAGAAGTCACTAAAGGGATGAGAATCATTCCAGTCGAAAATGCTGACCAAGTTCTTCGCTTAGCTCTCGAACTCGAGAAGCCTGAAGAGTTCCTCATTAAAAAGGGAATGGAAGGTATGCCAATCGTTCACCCAGCTGAGCTGGTCAGGGACGAAGTGGTTAAGACCCCTGGCGCTGTTAAGCATTAAGATAAAAAGTTACTGATCTAGAAAATAAAAGGCCTGATTCGGACTCCGAATCAGGCCTTTTTTGCTTCGGATCTGCGTCGGATAAC
>DBAE01000099.1 GCA_002291495.1 Bacteriovoracaceae bacterium UBA1018
GGAGAAGACGGCGACGGGGATGGCGAAGAGGGTGAGCCCGGAGACAATGAAGATCCACAAGTCGGCGGTGGCGGCAAAGGCAATGACCCTACTGAGGTCGTTATCCCGTTTGAAGAGTGGGGTAAGCTGCTCAGTGGTTATCTGGAACTTCCGAACCTCGTAAAAAGAGGCGGCCCAGCCAAAAAATTTGATACCGAGTTTGGTGCTTCAGCTCGTAAACCTTCGGGCCCAGAACTCATCGAGCGCATGGCAGAAGAAGCATTTGCTAAAGGCAAAGCGCTTTGGAACGAGAAGCACAAGACAGAGTGGATCGCCAATAATGAGAAACGAAAGAAGAAGGGACTAAAACCTCTTCCTGAACCCAATACCACTCAATACATCACGATGGGCTTTAGTTTACTTCAGCCTGACGATCGTGTGGTTCGAGATCGTTTAAAAGTTGCTATTCCTGAACATAAGGCCAGGATCTATTTTGTCTTAGATCTGACCGGAAGTATGATGGGATATCCTCAGCAGCTTTCTAAACAGCTTGCCTACACGATTATTTCGTTGGTTCGTGCTAATTATAAGAACGTAGAAGTGAAATACGTGGGTTACGACGATCAAGCGCATTTCTTCTCAGAAAAGAAGATTTGGACTACTTATCTCGGAGGTGGAAACACGGATTCCGAAGGCTTTAAGTTAGTCCTAAAGGATATTGAGGAAACTGCAGACTCTAAGACCAATATCTACGTCTTCGGTATCGGCGACGGCGGTTCTTACGATCACGCCAATACGACCGAAGCGATGCGTGAACTGATAGGTAAAGTTCAGTACCAAGCCTGGATCACCAATCACGCTTCGGGTGGATCCTGGGCAGTTCCGGAGTTCATTAATAGTATCAAAGGCCTAATGGGTGAAACCGAGTGGTTTGACTATGCTGAAATGAAACACGAGGACGAAGTTTTCCCTGTGATTCAGCACCTGTTCCGAAAGCGCGAATAGGGCATTCTGATCCTTTAATACCGTCTCTATTGATAGGAGGTCAACTTCTGGGTTTTTCGGGTCACAGAAGTTGACTTCCTGCCTAACTTCCAATAGACATGCTGCAGCATGGTAGGGAAATTTAAACAGTTTCTGCGTTTGTGCTTACTTCTCTGGGTCTCGGCTACTTCGGTAGCTTTCGCAGACAGCGACCCCTTCGTCGAAAAACTCAATCAAATTGAATCTAAGTTTAAGGCCGTAGAAACGATCGTTTATCATTCCTATGCTGCGAGCAAAAAGTCCACGTCGTTTCCGATGCCTGGAAAAGCGAATGCACCGGCTCAATCGCCTTATCTCCCTCTGAAATCCGCCGAGGTCCCGCAAGGTACTCCTATTGAGCTCCTCACACGCGCAGAGTTTGAGCTCCAGCAACTCAAGGTGCTGATGGAAGAGTCTCTGAGTTATTCGAGTCGAACTTTCGAAAACCCAAAAGACGATCTGGATCGAAAATATATCCAGATGACCTATTATTTTGGATTAGTTTTTAGTGTGGCCCAAGCTCGNNAAGGCCTACCGATCAACAGCGCGAGCTGGGGCAAAAACTTAGGCTTAAAAATCCCAGCGTCTGTGTTTGGAGAACTCACCGGTTACGATCAGGTGGAGGGTTTCCAAAATTCAGCCGGCGTACTGAGTATACTCAATAATACCAACGCTCCAATGGCCATCGGGTCCTACAACCCTAAGACTAAGTCCTTTACTCTCAAGCTGCGCGAGGCGTTCTTAGAATCGATGGAGGCCGAAGTTCAGGCCCGCCGACCTACTGAAGAGGCTTACTTTAACCTTGTTCAGTACGTTGCTCTCAGCAAACTTTACGATGATTTTATTCAGCTCAAACGAATCTCGGACACCCCGAGAAAACTTCCAAAAGTCCCAACGTCCATTTCAAATAAAAATCCCACAATTCGAGGGATTGAAAAAAGTATTGTTGAAGCGGAGCGCGCTCTTTCCGAACCTACATGCCGACAATTGATCATCGAGAAATTATCGGAATATCCAATATTGCCGTATTTGAGCACTGAAGCACTCGTCTATGACGTGCTTAAAATCATGCCTCCCTATGGGACTGTGGACGCGGGAGCCGTGACCGAATTTGTAAAGGGTCTTCAAAAACAAGAGCACACTCTTTTCCGAGAGCATTTTGCTCGTTTTATCGAAGCCTGGCCGTTTCCTGTTAGCCAGATGAAGGCGGCGGACCTCGTGGGATACCTGAAATCTGCGATCACCAAAGCTAAGTTCTATGCTGTCGGTCCTAATTTTGGTGCATTACAAACTTCACGAACCGATTACGATCAAGCGATTATCGAACTCGAAAAGTTTTTCGAGGTCCATAATAAAAATTACGCTGATAAGCTCTTTACGCGAGATATCCTGAAACTCCTTCCGACCCAGGGCGAATACCTAGATTGTGGCCCGACTCTAGCTGAACGCCGAGCGTATGCAAAAGGATTGGTTGAAAAGTCTCTTGAAATTCAAAAGGCAAAAAATCGGAGTGATGCCGAGTTTAAGATCGATCTAGCCGTATTTAACAAGGCATTTGAAACTGAAATTAATTCCCTGCCTAAAACTTCGCGTAATTTTTGGATGCTCGTGAGTGGCGCTGAGAATTATGAGAGGGCAGGCGAGTGGTATTTTAAGATTTTGTCGACCCTAACCGCAGGCAACGTAAATCCTCAGTTACGTATNNATGGTTCATTTTGTCGACGACTATCTCACCAAAGAACGAGCCAAAAGAAATTCCACAACGCGATCATTGGCCCTTCAAGATATTGAAAACCTGAAAGTCTTAGGGCAAATGGCAGGATTTTTTGGGGGATCAGAACTCGCCGTAAACCCGATGGACGAGCTCCAGAAGGCTCGGTATCGCCAAACGGATCTCCTCATGAAGGTTGATCTACCGATCCTAAGCGTCCCAGTAGGTCCTTCAGAGCTGCCTCTCTATGAGGCTCTTGGACAAGGGAGAAAAAAGACCACCAGTCGTAATACGGACGCGCTTTACATTGAAGAAGCTTTGGAAAAACAGCTCCGCTCCGCGGAAGAGAGCATTGCTCGTGTCGCATCTGCTCAGTCGATCGAAGACATCCGAGATCTAGCGGTCACTTCGAGTTACGTGATGCAAAAGATGGCATCGAGCTACCCAGCTTNNGAGTTTCTCCGTAGCAAATCTGACCTCGGTTTGTATGAGACCATGGCAACAAGCTACATGAAACCACTCCATGTTCTAATGCCATTGTTTATGGTGGAGATGGTCGCGATGGCGATGCGTCCTTCACGACCACTCGTACGAAGCTTTAAGTACTTTATGGATAGCCTACGCCCCTATATCGGCGTTTATTTCATGAGCACTTTGCCTCTCATGGTGACCGATATTGGGCATCTCTATCATAAGAAGGAAGAGGCCAAGGGAAGAGTAGAGCGAGCCGAAGACTTTTTTTATTCGAGTTATTCAGCCGAAGCGCTCTTTGATCAGATGGCGATTGCTGAGGCCGAAGGCGAATATGAGGCCCAGTCCTGGGGCTTCACAAGCTCCTGGGTGATGTTGGGAGGTTTATTTATCATCCCTACCGCTCGCAACGCCATATTGCATCGCTACCATCGTTATAAAGATGCTCAATATATCAAGAGTTTTGAAAGGCTTGGATTTGCTAAAGGAGACTACACTTGGAGTGAAGCCAAGATCCGGTCCAAAGTTGAAGCTAAAGTCACTTCAATCACCCAAAATTACAATTTGACTACAGCGCAGGCAACGGATCAGCTCGTTGCTCTTCGAAAGGCTGAGGAGAAACTCCTGAAGGCAATGAAAGATCAAAGCGCTCGCTTTAATCGAGCGGTAAGAGATTTCAACAGAGAGTTTAGGACCCTAGGAATTGAGCCGGGACAAGAAAGCTTTAACGTCCCTCAGCTCATGGAAGCAGCGAAGAAGTTCCGAGGAGATCCTGCTCAGTATCAAAAGGCCATTATGGCGGTCGAACGTCTCAAAGCCTTTGCGATGCAAAAATGGATGTTTGACCAGCCCGGACAGTGGGCTATTTTCATTCATGGGCAGAAGGTTAAACTCAAAAACTATAAAAATAACTTCTTTAATATTGAAGCAAAACCACCTGAAGGTTCCTACATCCGCTCCGCGATGATGCGTGATATTTATGGATTCACGCCAGTTATCGAGAGCACACATTTAGGAAAAACAAAAGAAGTCATCGATTATTACCGAGTCCTCGGTGTGAGTCGAACCGCCACTCGAGATGAAATTAAGAAGGCTTATTACAAACTCGCCGATCAATTTCATCCAGATAAAAACAAGACCGATATCAATGCGCGAGCCAAGTGGGATCGCGTGCGCGATGCCTGGGAAGTTTTAGGTAATCCTGAGAAACGCGCGAGTTTTGATCTGAAGCTTGAGAAGTGGGAGATGCGACGATGAGAGTTCAGATTTACTTACTCATGCTCGCGACTTTTGTTTCATTTGGTGCATTCGCCTCTTCTGACGTTGGAGTTTCTGGAACGTCTGAGCTCAGCTCCTACGAAGCGCGATATGTATTTGCGAAAGACTCTTTTACCGTAGCGCTTGAGTCCTATGTCAAAGCCTATACTCGATACGAGCAAGGTGACGAAGATGCGATCGACGAGGTTAAGTACAACCATGGTCGTAAGATCGTCCATAGCCTCTTTGATCAGTACCATGAGAAGTTTTATCTCAATGCGCTCAAAGCGATTGATCAGCAATCCAAGAAATTTCCAATGGCGATGGCGGAGCTTGCTTATAGTCTCCAAGCCGAGTGGGAAAAGCGGTACCTTCAGAGCTATATCCAAATTGCTCGTCAAAATCGTGAAGTCAGGCACCGTAACGAGCAAATTATTCTCAACACAGCAGCTCTTTTATTGCCTGGGTATGGAATCACAAAGGCGGTCCTTCACGTTCCTCATTACTTTACTGCATTTCGTTTAGGTGTGGGCGCGTTTGCAGTACTCAATACTGCAGCCGTAGCACAGGCTGTAATGACTAAGACTCCTCCACGTGCGCCAGCCGAAATGATGGCACTTGGAATGCCTCTTCAGGAAAAGATCAGAAACGATTTTGAGGACGAAAAATTTTACCGTGACGTCAATGCACGATTGATGGGGATCACCACCTCAGCAGTGACTGCTGTTTGGGTTGGAAGAGCACTCACTACGACTGGAAAAGTGGCTTTGGGTGGAAGCGCTGCTGTGAGTCCAGAGACCCTGGGTCTTTCGTTGCTTGCCGGACTCGCGGTGGATTACACCACGACCGAGATTGCTGAAGCCACGCTCAACTATCTGACCAAGCAAGAAATCATAGGCGAGCTATCAGAGGCTACGCTCAAGTTTGAGGAAGCTTTGGAAGCAAAAGCTTCTCAAAGACGGCTCATGACCCTTGCCCGTAATTTAGTTGGGGCAGCGCTGAAGTACGAAATCTATTACGGATATGACTTGCTGAAGGAGATCGTCGAAGGTCGTATTTCTAAATCCAATTCTACTCAAGAAGATCTAGAAGAGTCAGCTGAAGATCTTGCCGATGTGTTTGTTCAGTCTCGGCATGGAATAAGATCCTCTGTTCACAATCAAAATATGCTGACCTGGTTTGATGAAGTGGAGCTCAATCCACGAAATAAGGACGACTATGCGCATCTGAAGCAGGCGATCCGAGGTTTTCAGCCAGCTTCGCAAAAAACAGCCTCAGCACTGATGGCAGGTTATCTTTCAAGTAGCTCGAAGAGCGGGGTCGATTTTGCCGATTATCGCGAAAAATATAGAGAAAAAGAGCGAAGGCGACTCAGAAATAAAATTGTTCTGAACGCCCGTACCTATAATTTTGGTGAAAATGTTCCAGAAACCTTACTCTCTGTAGCATCTCTAATTCAGTCTTCAGATAGTCCAGTGGTATCCTATTTTGCGGATCAGATCCTCTTAGACCGAGTTAATAAGTATACACTCATCAATATCGTCTTGGAGGGCCAAGGCAAATGAAGATGAAGTCTTTCTTCTTAGCAGTCTTAGCCATTTATGGCGTGAGTGTAACTGGGTTGAAACAGGGCTTTGCTCAAACACAAGGTGGGGCGCCAGGTAAGAAACGCTCGATTCATGCTCCAGAAACGATCGGCGAATCGATCGAGCGGATTATTATTCAATATAAAAAGCTGCAAAAAGAATTAAAAAAAGAAACTGAAAAGGAGCTCGGCATTGAGTCTTCTGATCAGGTCCATGCCGATACGACGAAGACAGAGATCGATATACAGCCGTATATTCAAGTTCAGTTGAAACAAAATAAGATAGATCGTCAGATGGCTATCGTTTCACAGAAAGTAGCTGATTTACGCAATGGCGGCACATTTGCAGAAAAGTTAGTAGGTCTTTCGAGCGATATCGCTGACGAAAAAGAACCGACTTACCACCAAATCTTGGCTCAGCTCTATGCCAATTATTATGAGCATCCAGAAGATCGCGATGCGATCGTGGCCATCTTAGAGGAAATTAGAGACCACTTAGGAGCTCAGTATTTTGTGCGAAATAAGCATGAGGTATTACAGGCTGCCATGGACGGAGCGATGTACACCTGGTCCTTTTTGACATTGCTTGAGTGGCGAGGTGGTCGAGCCGGAAGNNATACAGGGGTGCGGGTAAGGGTTGGAATTGGTTGACGACCAGCCTTACTAAGAAAGCTGCAGAAGTTGAAAAGGCGGCTCCGGACGTAGCAGCTGCCGCGACATCGCAAAAGTGGAAATGGTATCTTCCTTCATTGAGCGAGATGTTTGCCTGGTCCAAAAGATCCGGTAAATCCGTCATAGCCGATGCCCGCAAAGGGCCTCAGCAACTCATTAAATATGCCGGCGATATCTGGGAAAATAAGGCTACAGTTTCGAGGTCGATGTTGGATCGTGCGCGAAATTACATGGTCAAATCCGGTTTTTGGGTGATTGGAGGAGGATCTGCTTATGCCCTCTACACACTTAATGGACAATCTGAGACCATGAAAATCCATCCGATTGAAGGTCTTGAGCTCTTTCAAGGCTTTGCCATCGTGGATTTTGAGACACGGACTCAAGAATTTGCTGCAACGCTTTCAAAGGACTTCAGCCCATCTCTATTAGACACTCTCTATGGTCGATTTGTTCAGGGTGATCAGACTCTACTTAAGAAAATCCAGGAGAAGCAGGCCCAGCTTGGACTTTTGCAGGAAGAGTTGGCTCATTTTACGCAGCACGGCAAACGCTATGCTGCTGAAATTCCTTACACTTCTTTAGTTGCAAGAACAAAGAAGGAAGATCCGATTTACAAATTGGCTGAGAAGTATAAAAACTTTAGCACTGAGCTGATAGCGTCGCGGAAGGAGAAACCTTCTGAGGAGCTAATCGTGAGTTTAGATCCGGTCGAAGGATTGCTGGACGAAAGTGGAAGGTTTTTGACTCAGATCGCTGAGAGGTGCGAAGGATTTTTGAAACTCTCAAAAGCTGATCAAGACAAGATTCGGAAGATGAAGGCTGTAAAATAAAAATGTAATTTTAGCTCTTAAAGGGATTGTAATACCTTTTGCATTGAGCTAATGACTGCCCCGAAGGAACCAAGTATGATGAAAAAAATTCTAGCGACACTTTTTGTAGTTCAACTTTCTCTTGCAGGAATTTGTGCAAATTCATTTGCTCAAAGTTTCCCAACATTGGCTCGTACCGCACTTAACAGTGAAAAAGGTCAGGCGATTGTTGCTGCAGCTTTGAAAAATCCAGCTGCTGCTGAAGGATTGGCCAAAATCCTCGGAGTAAAAGCGACAGACGCAATGATGAAAAAACCGGAAGCAGTAAGAACTAACCTTCTTGCTAAGGTGAACGGAATCAAAGCTCAAGCTGAAGCTGCAAAGCTTGATGCAGAAATTAACAATCTTCTTCTTCTTCCAAACTCCGGATCTACAGCTCAGTCCTCCGGATTGGCACTCAATAAGAACACAGCTGTAGCTGGAAATAAAAATTCTGAAACCGGCTCTGTATTGAAATCCAACAAAACTGGATCTATTAACTTGGGCGGCGGCGAAACAAACGGCGGCGGCGCGATTGCTCCAGTGAACACCAAAAAGCACTTACAAGAATTGAAAGATGCTTTTGCTGAGCGCGTGAAAAAGAGCGACATCACTGCACAAGAATTCGACGCTTTCATGGCATCTGCTGAACTTCACCCAGAGTGGATCGGTAACGGCATCAAGAAAGATTGCGGATCTTTGACCAGCGCACAAGTGAAGAACTTCATGACAGTAGTTGCTGAAGGCCACAAAGCTCCAAACGAAGTTGCAGCAGTTAAAGCTGAAAGAGCTGCATTGGCTCGCGTTACCAACAAGTCACTTGCAGAAGCTAAGCAAAATCTTTGTGCACTTCAAATTCAATGCCAATACATCAACATTCCTGCTTGCGCTGTTAACTAAGCGAAGGCAGAAGAGTTAGAATTTTGAAACGCCCTAGGATGATGTCCTAGGGCGTTTTTGTTTTTTATGGGCCATGTTGTTTCGTAAGTTTATCTTAGGGATCTGTTTTGCGATGGTTGAATTGCCTTGAATACTTATGAGGGCATATTTCTTACTGAACCAAAATATTTTGGTTCGCCCCGCAGCGGATTAAATCGAAACACTTCTGTCGGCGATTCGAGTGGTACGCGGGTAGTAACTTGGGGCTCGTGGATTTGCCCTAGCTTTTCGATAGATCGCTCAGAATTGGACAGTCGGGCCGATCATCGCCATGACAATTTTTTGCGAGATCCTTCAGCGTGTCTCTCATCGCTTGCATTTCTGCAATTTTTTCTTCGAGCTCCCGGATGTGAGTGAGGGCCAGGTTTTTGACCTCGGAGCTTGAGCGCGATCGGTTTCTCCAAAGGCCTAAGAGCTTTTTGATTTCCTTCATTGAAAACCCGAGGTCTCGCGCTCTTCGAACAAACTTCAGCGAATGTACATCTGCCTCGCTGTAAGTGCGGTATCCTGCGTCCGTCCGACGTGCTTTAGGAATGATCCCGATACTTTCGTAATGGCGGATCATTTTGGAGTGTACGCCTGATGATTTAGCGGCCTGGCCAATATTCATTCTGACTTCGATCTTCGTATCTGGTTTCATTTCTGCTTTCATTTCCGTGATGGCCTCCATCGTCTGAGTAAAAGAGAGTTAGTCACGACGCTCACGCTACTGAGAGCCATGGCCCCACCTGCAATCATGGGACTGAGGTAGCCCAATGCTGCGAGTGGGA
This sequence comes from Bacteriovoracaceae bacterium UBA1018, assembly GCA_002291495.1. Lineage (GTDB taxonomy): Bacteria > Bdellovibrionota > UBA1018 > UBA1018 > UBA1018 > UBA1018. Next base: position 9,256 of record DBAE01000099.1, read on the forward strand.
TCCCGATTAGATTATAAACAAAAGCCCAAAAGAGGTTTTGCTGGATTTTTCGATAAGTGTTTTTAGAAATTTCAATCGCTCCGACGATCAGTGAAGGGTCTCCTCTCATCAGTGTAATTCCGGAGGAGTGCATGGCCACATCAGTGCCGGTAGCCATAGCTATCCCAATATCCGATGCTGCAAGGGCTGGAGCGTCGTTGATACCGTCGCCAATCATGGCTACAACTTGTGGATGATCCGGGTCTTTGGACTGGAGCGTTTTGATTTTTGCAGCCTTTCCCTCAGGGAGAATATTGGCGTGAACTTCGTCGATACCTAACTTTTGAGCCACGACACTTGCGGCACCTTCGTTATCACCAGTCAGAAGGACAGTGCGAATCCCTAAATTTTGTAACGCCTTCACAGTTCGTTGGGAGCCGTCTTTCAACGTGTCGACAAAGCTCAGGAGGGCGATGACTTGAGTTTGAGTCCTGGGATCAGATTGAACGAGCCAAGATACCGTATGGCCCTGCGTCTGCAGCTCACGAGCTTGGTTCTCAAAAGGAGAGGTGTCTGCATTGAGCTCGTCAGCGAGCCTTTGGTTGCCCAGGTAGTAGGTAGCGCCGTTGAGCCGTCCTGATACTCCTCGACCACTTAAGGTTCGCATATCCTCTGCAAGATTCTTCGCAGTGGTACCCTCCGTGGGGGTGAGAGCGGACTTAAGAACCGCTTGCGCGAGTGGATGAGTACTGCCGGATTGTAGCGAGGCAGCGATTCTGAGAACATCTTGTTCACTCCTGCCTGGGGCGCAGATCACTTGGCCCAGACTCGGTTTACCTTCAGTGAGAGTGCCAGTCTTATCAAAAGCTACAATCTGGACAGCCCGAGCTATTTCTAGGGCTTGGGCGTCTCGGATCAAAATCCCATGCCGAGCTGCAGCGCCCGTCCCGACCATGATTGCAGTTGGAGTTGCGAGTCCAAGGGCGCAGGGGCAAGCGATAACGAGTACCGCAACGGCATGGATAATTGCTTGAGCCCATTGGCCCGTAAATACTCCCCACGCAATAAACGTAAGCATAGATAGCCCAATTACTATCGGAACGAATACTGCGCTTACACGGTCAGCTAGGCGCTGGATTGGTGCTTTACCAGCCTGAGCATCTTCGACCAATCGGATGATGCGAGAAAGCATCGTTTCAGCTCCGACTGCGCGAGTTTCAATGAGAAGTACTCCGTCCGTACAAATGGATCCGCCGATGACCGGTGAGCCGGGAGATTTAGAGACGGGTAACGATTCACCTGTGATGAGCGATTCGTCGATCAGGCTTGAGCCTTCTTGGATGACGCCATCGGCAGGAATAGTCTCGCCTGGACGGACCACCATCAAGTCTNNCTCCTGTCTGGAGATGATCGAGAGAGATGTCTTGGTCTTGGCCATTTTGCCTGATGCGGACTTGTTCGGGGCGTAGAGCTTGGAGCGCTCGGATTGCTGCCGTGGTTTGACGTTTGGCCCGGGTTTCGAGCCATTTTCCGAAAAGAACTAAAGTAATGATCACGGCCGAACTTTCGAAGTAAAGTTCGTGCTGACCCAGGGCGAGTTGGTAGACGCTCAGTCCCCAGGCAGCGCTTGTGCCTAGTGCAACAAGAAGATCCATATTGGCTGTGCCATTTCTCACGGCATTCCATGCAGCCTTGTAAAAACGCCAGCCAATATAAAACTGAATGATGCTTGCGAGTAGCAGCTGAAGGATAGGGGCTGGCA
>DBAE01000066.1 GCA_002291495.1 Bacteriovoracaceae bacterium UBA1018
ATTTAGTAATGTTCGGTTCAATCCATCTTCAAAAGAAGATGCTAACCAAGTCGAGATTGAAAGCTTAAGTCCTGGTGAGAAGCGACATATTGTAGTCGGGCTTCGTGGAGAAGCCTACGGAATGCATATCGGAGCGCTGGATGTGAGGAGCAATGAGAAGTCTCTGGCTCGGGTTGAGCTCGATAGCTTCGTCTTTCCATAAGGAGGCCAATTTATGGAAACTGTAATACGCGTAGCAATTGTCTATTTTTTTGTAATGATCTTTTTTCGTATCATGGGAAAAAGAGAAGTGGGTCAACTCTCGCCCTTTGATTTGGTACTGCTGATGCTTATCCCTGACATTTCTTCGATGGGAATGATGCGTGAGGATTATTCGATCACCAATACGCTCATCGGTCTATCTACGATTTTGTCCCTAGTATTCTTAAATTCGGTACTGACTTATAAATCTAAGAAAGCTGAAGATATTATTCAAGGAGTACCATCGGTGCTATTTCACGATGGGAAATTTTTAGAGAAAGAAATGCAGCTCGAGCGAATATCTCCAGATGAAGTCATTGAGGCACTTCATAAAGCGGGATTTGAGCATCTTAAGCAAGTGAAGTGGGTGATCCTCGAACCCGATGGAAAGATATCTTGTATTCCTTATCCGCCAGGCGGGTATGCGTCCAAAAAGGAAGATGAGCATATTGGAGCTGCTTGATCTATTCTCTAATTTCAATAACCGGTAGGTTATTTTTCTTTGCTGATGCCCTGATCCAATCGACTTCGTCTTGAGTGGTAATAGGCACTCCAGGGGCCCGCATTTTTATGAAATAGCCCACGACTTTAACCGGACCCTTCTCGGTGCGTGTCAGTATGAGTATCTCGTTATTATCATTCAAAGGTGTCACACTTAAAAGCGTACGAGGCGAAAAGAGTTTCCGAGTATTTCCTACTAAGCTCAACGTGTTCCTGATGTAATCCGCTATAGATTCAAATCCACCGGTGGATTCATCTGCATGATAAGTGGCGATCACACTGTCTGGTTGGATCTCAAGGATGACTCCAAGATTTGTAAAGGTGGAACGGTGAGAGTGTGTAATCAGCGAAGCGGCTAGCCGAGGCATTTCAGTAATTCGGTGTGGTTCATCCGCGATGCTTATGTATTTGTCCTGAACGCCTAGTTCGACAAGTCCATCTATTTTGTTATCTATGTGGAAAACGGAATGAACGAGATAGATGAATTGAATGTCGTCGTGTAGCCGCGGATCAGTAAAAGTCTCTGCGGACCACTGAGCGTCTGCAGGTATGACGCTATATCGATTGATAAATTCCTTTTCTGCCTTCTTGAGATACTTTTTATAATCTTGATCGGAGAAAGCATTGCTCGTGATCCGTTGATATTCAGGATAATTGTCTTCGATCAAGGATTGTAAAAAGAGCTTCTCGTTAAATGATTTGGGCGTGTCGATTAGTTGCTGACTCTGTCTAGATTTAAGGGCTTCTTGGATCAAAAGTGAGAGACAGCGATCTTCTGCATAGGCGGAGTCGATGCCTAGTAAGAGGATGAGTATGAGTGGTGTGATTCTTCTTAAACTCATTTGGATCAGTAATTGCGCCACTCGCCATCGTTTGAATAACGAATCTGTCTTCGTCCTTCCAGACCTTTGCTTGTAACTGTAAATCGGGTCGTACGCCCATAGATCATGACTCGATCTGGGCCTAGAATGACGGCAGTCATGGAGTGTTTAGCAAGTTTATGCTGACGTTCTTCCTCAGAATTAAACACCTGAATGACATCACAACTCTCGATTCCATCTTCATTATTTGATCCAAAATCGATTTGACTGGACCGGTACCTTTTGCACTTCGTGTCTGAAGGTGTTTTGAATATTTCGTGATTTGGGTCTAGGGCGTTCTTGTGATCTGGATCAATTACCCAATAGATCAGCGAATCGCACGTTTCATTTGGAACATAAAATTCGAGTAATATGTCTGATATTTGGCCGGTAGGGAGATCACAGCCTTCAGCTCGTACAGGATGAGTANNCGAGGCTTGATAATGCCAATAGTAAGTTTTGCGCGCGCATAAAATCTCCATGCGCACCCTAGCACAAAACCGACTATAAAATAACTAAAATAGTCAACTATCTGTCGTTCTAAGTCTATGAAATAATTAGTTATCTTGCTGAAGGTAGTCTTGGTCTTGCTCTAAGATCCCTGGCGCGCGATTAATGCGGTCATAATCGGCGTGAGTACGAGCATATTCGAGCTCTTTGTCTTCGAGTGGAAACAAAGTGGATTCGATAACCTGAGCAGGCGTCGAGCGAACGCCTTGGAAAACGCCTAATAAAAAGAAAACACTACTGAGTGAATAGGTAAAAAAGCGAATCATGAAGGCCTCCGTGCCTGTCGGCCGCTCTTCCCCTGGCCCTCGAGGCCTATGAGCGTCCTGTTTTAAGTCTAACAACAAAAAAAACAGCAAAGCAATCTTACCACCGATTTTTGCTGATTTCTTAGGCAACCGTCAAAACTTTGGACACTATCCTTGGCNNAATGGGGTCTGATCGCAGTGCACTATTATTGCTACCATAGTATTCTTTAGATTCCGGGGGGAGTTCTATGAACATTTTTGTAAGAGCGATTGCTCTCTATTCTGTAAGTTTAATAATTGGTACTGGCTCGATGATCAAAGAAGCTTCGGCATTAGTGCTGAAAAGCTCAGGACCAGTCGTAATTAGTGGAAAATCAAATGTCGTTATCCGAGGGCTAAAGATTAAAAATCCAAATGGCCCATGTGTAAAGATCACAAATAGTACGAATGTAACGATCGAAAATTCAGACATCGGACCTTGTAAGAATGAGGGGGTCTATATTCTTACAAGTACCAATGTGAAAATTCAGCAGAACTATATTTACGAAGTTAGTACCGGCGTCAATGCGGTCCAATCCAAAATCATCAACGTAAATCATAATAAATTTCTCAATATGAATGGTCCAATGCCGCGAGGCCAGTTTGTCCAATTTAATAACGTTCTCGGAAGCGGAAACAGGGTCAATTATAATTACGGCGTCAATGTATTGGGTGAAAGCCACGCTGAAGATGCGATCAGTATGTATCAAAGCGGGGGGACTTCTGCAGACCCTCTTCAAATTAAGTACAACTACATTCGTGGTGGTGGACCAAGTGCCTCAGGAGGCGGGATCATGTTAGGGGACGGAGGTAAGGGCACCAATATTCATGCTTCATTTAATGTCATAGTCAATCCTGGTCAGTACGGAATGGCTATTGGTGGGAGCAAACTTATCACTATGATCGGTAATAAGATTTACGGTGCAAAGCAATCTTTTACAAATGTGGGTATGCAGGTGAAAAACTATTATCCTAAGGTCGGTGCCTGCAGTGATCACTTGATTAGCGGAAATAAGGTCTATTGGATCAGTAGCGAAGGCGCTAAAAATTCGTATTGGGCGAGCTCTTCAGCAACGTATAAATGTCTTCGGGTCTCTGTGAAGGACGACAACGAGTGGGACAGTCCGAATGTTTCCGCTAATATGGCTGCTCCAGCTGGGGCCGGAATTACAAATAGATAACAAAAAAGGGCGAAGCACTGAGTGCTTCGCCCTTTTTCGTGTGTGTTGTGGACGGAAAATCGAGGAACGACTCTTGTGGTGAGAGCCGGTTTTATTTTTTCTTTATTTGATTAATCCAGGACGTCAATATCGTGGCGGCCTTTTCAGGCTTGTCCGTGACTAAATCTGAAATCATATCTTGGAGCTCTTGTATGCGGGCCCGACTGGCATCATTTGGCACTGACCTAAGGCGTGGCTTAGGTGCAGGGGTCGAGTTAGGCGCTTGGACACTTTTTCTGTTCGTTTGCTTCCGCTGCATTAATTTCTTCCTGGCTAATGGATCCAACAAAAACTTCATCATCGATCAAAGAGAAAGCGAACCAACGATCACCCATTTTTTGATAAAGAACTTCAACGGTTTCGTTTGATTTACTGTTTGGATTTGCGATTTTAGTTTTGTTCATTTTGAATCCCTCCTGGATTGTTTCTTAGTGGCTCCATGCCGCTTACATAGGACCTATCGGTGCTCAGAAAAACTTCTTAACAGAGAAAATTTTGCCCATTATTAGTGCTTTATTTTAAGGACGTGACGCGTTAAACCGTTAAGTAAGTATGAGATTTTTTGGGATATTTCTGACCGCTTTAGGATTGCTCAGTTCTGAGCACCGGGTGAGAGCAGAAGAGACAACACCAGCTGAACACCGATATTATCTGTTCTCAAATATCCCTCCGCGCGCATGTCTGGATATTCTTTTAGATCAAAAGGCAAAGTTTTATAGTTCCGGCACAATACGCCTCAAGCAGGCATTGGAAACTTATCCAATTACTTTGAAAACCGAAGGCGAACGCGTCGCTCGGGCTCAACTGCATCAAATCCTTCTGACGTACAAGACTTATCCAAAAGGTGACTCTCAGGATACTAGTCCAATCGATGGCCTGTTCCAATCTCTGGAAGTTATAAGAGCTAAGGAGCCTTTTGATCAAAAGGCTTTTTCTAGAAAGCTCGACCAACTCTTAATTCACCTGCTCATGAATCACACTGTGGTCACTGGAGTGCGAGCTGAAACTTTGATTCGAGCAATTGAGCTAATTTCGCCTGATCAACGTACAAGCGTAATCCGAGACTATGTTGATCGTAGCATCATGTTTGCTCTCGGCTGGATGCTGATGAGTTCATTAGATCAAGCGCTAGCTAAGCAGGGACTCGATCTTATTTTTTCCTGGTTGAATTACTCTTCATTTGAATTGGAACCACTGCAGGCGCTGACTTTTCAACATCTCAATTTTTTTCCAAACCCCAAGAAAGCAAACTTAGATAACCGTCATCTCTTGTTGGGTAGTCCTGCGAGAAAGTTAGCAGATCGCCTAGAAATTCAATACGCCACTTATATGCTGAACTCGAGTCAGGATATCTCCGAAAGTCGATATGCTCTAAACAGAGTATTCGAAAAAGAGTTCGGCTCTCAGGTGCGAGTTTCAACTTACTCGAGAGATGTGAATTATCGTCTCGAAGAGCTGGGTGAAGAGCTAATCCGAACCCGAATGAAAAGGTTGCTCGAGCGATTTGATTACAGTCTTAAGGCGATGCCTGGAATGCGCGATGCTGGCGCGAAAGGAATCAAGACTCTCATGAGTCGCCTTGCCACTAAAGTGGGACTATCGAGATATGTCGATCTCGATACCATTTCGATGGAAGAAGCAGTTAAGCTTGCACAGATCATCAAAAAATCAGAATCATTGCTCAGTTACTATCTCGAAGAGCGAAATTCTGCAAAAGACGGAATAACTTCTGCGGCCGTGATGGAAGACGCGATGATAGCTGCGATGGTGTATGATCACCAGTCGGATCAGGCAGATCTCGCAAAATTTTATTACGATGTCCTTTATCGGTTTCTTAAACTCTCAAATCGTTATCGCTTAGACTTTCCAGGATTTATAATGCCTGAAGAAGCCGACCAAATTCTGAGCAAATTTCAGAAAAAATAAATGTGCATTTCAGCGAGCAATCAGTTGACCAGACATGCTTCTGTTGATGCCGTCTTCAAATGGATAAGTTCCCAGGTCCTGTAATGTAATCGCATAGGCGCGCAATTTTGTATCTGAATCGGGGTTAATCTGTGGACTCGGTACAAACGTCTGAGTCCCAGTTGGGATGATTTGGTGACGGAGTCGATTACCAGTGAAATGAAAAAATACAGTCGTCCCACGAGGGACAGTGCAATTCAGAGTAGCGGGTGGAACGACCATCACGCCGTTATTTTGATCACATCCACAGAGATTTTGTAGAAAGCCATCTTGAACAAGGATCTGTGCAACACCTGGCTTACAGTTGCTAGAGGCCAAATCAAATCCATCGGAGCTCATATCTTTGCCACAAGCAGAAAATACGAGCGCTACGAAGAGTGGAGTGATAAACCGTTGAATGAGTGGCACTTGCAAAATACATCATAATTTGACGGGATAAACCAGCCAATGATGAGTCAATGGGAAGCAGTTTTTGAGAAAAAAATCATCGAGTCATATTCAGGCCCTGAGGCAGTCAATGATCCCGCCCACGATCTGGCTCATTTTCGACGCGTGGTTAGCACTGCGAAGAGATTAACTCAGGCAGAAAATGGTCGACTTGAGATTGTATTGCCAGCGGCTTGGCTACACGATCTAGTCAATGTTCCTAAAAATGACCCTCGTCGTTCACAAGCGTCTCGACTTTCAGCTCAAGCAGCTCTGAGCTTTCTCCAAGAAGTGGGATATCCAGCGGATAATTTTAAAGAAATCGGACATGCCATTGAGGCCCATAGCTTTAGTGCGCGCATTACGCCGACTACTTTGGAAGCTAAAATTGTTCAGGACGCTGATCGGCTAGACGGCTTAGGAGCGATCGGAATTGCCCGAGTTTTTGCCGTGTCGGGTCTCCTTCAGCGAAGGCTCTATCAGCCTGAAGATCCCTTTGGAGCATCGGGTCGCCCACTGGATGATCTAGAAAATACAGTCGATCACTTCTTTGTGAAGCTTTTTAAAACTGTCGATACGCTTCAAACTGCAGCAGGACGTGCTGAAGGAGCTAAGCGGGCGGAGCATATGAGGTTGTTTTTAAAGGAACTTGGGCGAGAAATTGGAGTTTCTGCCCCAAATTTTTAATCCGAACCTTGCGCGTCGCCCGCCTTTCGTGTATCCATGGGGCTTCCAAACACATGCGGACTCGTAGTTCAGTTGGATTAGAACGCCAGACTACGAATCTGGAGGTCACAGGTTCAAGCCCTGTCGAGTCCGCCATTTTCCCAGCTTATTTTCCCCGTAAACTTCATCATCTTCCTCAAAACTCCTGCAATGGACCTCTATGTCCATTTTAGTCGTTTATCGTCAGCTTCTTCGTTTACGGGGAAAATAAGCTTGGGAAAACGGTCGACATGTTCAAGGCTTGAACCGGAGATCATAGCCCCTTCGAGTAGCAGGATGTGACGAGGAGTCCTTGACTGCATAGGGCGAAATTGCAAAACTCGACTTCGCCCATGAGAGCAATTACGTACCATCGTTATGGCGGTCCAGAAGTTTTAGAGTACGGTGACGTTCCGCAGCCTGTGCCGAAACCTGAACAGGTCCTCATTGAGGTGCACGCAGCTTCGGTCAATGCGGCTGACTACCGACTTATGCGAGCAGATCCTTGGCTAGCTCGACTCGGCAACGGGCTTTTCAAACCAAAAAAGTGGCCGATTCTCGGCAGTGATGTGGCGGGAGTCGTGGTGGCCGTCGGCGAAAAGGTAAAGAGATTTAAGGTTGGAGACGCAGTGTTTGGAGATGCATTTGCCGACGGACGTGGCAGTTTTGCCGAATATGTGTGTGTCAGCGAAAGCATGCTCTGTGCGAAGCCAACGTCAGTCAGTTTCGAAGAGGCTGCGGCCATTCCTCTGGCTGGCATCACGGCACTTCAGGGAGTTCGCGACTTAGGAAAAATAGAACAAGGTCAATCCATTCTCATTCAAGGTGCAGGTGGAGGAGTCGGCACTTTCGCTCTACAGATCGCGAAGGCACTTGGGGCTCATGTGACCGCAGTTTGTGGCAGCAAGAGCGCCGACCTGGCTTGGCAATTCGGTGCCGAGCGCGTGATGAACTACGCAACTGAAGATTTTACTCGGGAAGATCGCCACTACGACGTAATCATAGCAATCAATGGTTATCATCCTATTGCCGATTACAAGCGCTGCCTTAAGCCCGGTGGTCGTTACGTCATGATTGGCGGCGACAATCGCCAGATTTTTGAGGCGCTACTCCGCTCGCGGTGGGAATTCAGAGGGAGCGACAAATCCGCATTTGCTCTCACGGTCAATGACTCTTCTCGTGCTCAGGATATGCAAACGCTTCACAAGCTTCTGACTGCAGGTCAGCTGAAAGTGGTGATCGATCGCACCTTCTCTCTTCATGAAGCGGCAGAGGCGATGCGCTATGTAGAACAAGGGCATGTTCGGGGCAAGGTAGTGCTCCTACGGTGAGCTTAAACCGGCGAAGGCGAGTTGCATTCAATTCACACAAGGGTGTAAGTACACACTATGCAAAAGCAGGGATGCAGCATGAATCTCGAACAAACATATCTCAGATTACCGGACATCTTTTATACTCAGCAGACGCCCGAAAAAGTTGCATCGCCCGAGTTGGCTTTGTTGAACCGTCCGCTCGCTCTTGAGCTCGGAATTGATCCAAACAGCTTTGAGTCGGAAAAGGAGATTGCCGAGATCTTTTCGGGTAATCGAATACCTGCTGGCGCAGTTCCTTTTGCACAAGCCTATGCTGGCCATCAGTTCGGTAATTTCACTCGCTTAGGCGATGGACGAGCGATCGTATTAGGAGAAGTCGTAGATCCACGAGGTAAACGTTGGGATCTCCAGTTTAAGGGTTCGGGCAGGACACCTTACTCTCGAAGAGGCGATGGACGCGCGGCTCTTGGGCCGATGCTGCGCGAGTATCTGATTAGTGAAGCTATGCACGCGTTTGGAATTCCGACCACTCGCAGTCTGGCCATTGTTAAAACTGGTGAGCCTGTTTACCGCGAAACGGTTTTGCCTGGAGCGATTCTCACTCGAGTCGCTGCAAGCCATATTCGTGTTGGAACGTTTGAGTACGCAGGGGCATTTCATGGACCAGATGCAGTACGTGCGCTGGCTGATTATGCAATTGATCGTCATTATCCTTCTGTACGAAATGATCCCAATCCATACGTCGCATTTCTAAATGAAGTTATTACCCGCCAGGCCAATCTCATCGCGCAGTGGATGTGTTTTGGATTTATTCATGGAGTGATGAATACCGACAACATGTTGGTCTCGGGCGAAACGATCGATTACGGTCCATGCGCATTTATGGACTACTATGATCCCGCCACGGTCTTTAGTTCGATTGACCGAAACGGACGTTATGCTTATGGTAATCAACCGCCCATTGCTCATTGGAATCTCGCAAGGTTGGCGGAGACTTTGCTGCCGTTGTTCGATCAGGATGAGTCACGTGCAATTGAGATTGCGAAGGAAGTTTTAGATCGCTTTGAGTCCAAATATCTAGAGAATTGGTTTTCTGGGATGGCTGCAAAACTTGGGATCTCGTCGTTAGACGATAAAGATCGAACACTCATACTTGATCTGTTGCGCCTCATGCATGAACGTCAAATGGACTTCACCAATACGTTTGTTTCTTTAACTCAGGGTGAATCAATTGATTTGCCTGCAGAATGGATTTCGCGGTGGAACGCTTGTCGACAAGCGCAAACGATCTCACGAGAAGATTCGCAGAAGCTCATGCAGAAAACTAATCCTAGAATCATACCTCGTAATCATCTCGTAGAAGCGGCACTTTCGGCGGCAGTTGAGCAGCAAGATCTGACTCCATTTAATAATCTGCTTACCGTCTTGCAGAGCCCTTTTGGTGCTGCGACAGATTTACCTGCTAAATACTTCGAGCCAGCACCTCGCGGTGGAGCGCCCTATCAGACTTTTTGTGGAACTTGATTTGCGTGGGTACTTGTCGAGCGCCTAAATAAAAAAGCCGACCCGATCCAGAGCGCAGTGAAAAACACGTTGAGAGCCAAGATCTCGAGTGGTGGGCTCTCGGGTGAGCTCATTCCTGAAGTCATCGCAATGAGTGTAACTAATGTTTGAGTAGTCGCGGTGACTGATAATACCCAAACCATTCCCATAGGTCTAAGACGCGCGATTAGGGTGCCGACGATAAATACTGCAATGACTCCGATATACATCTTATTGGCAGGATTACCCTCATTTCCAATAATTCCCACAGCTAGGTTGATCCAGATCAGGAGGAGTGTTGTTATGAGCGCGAGCCCTACTGCAGCTCGGTAGGCAATATTGCCTGACCTCCTCACTGCTATTCTGAAGACGAGAGCAGAGCTCATTAAGAGTGTGCCCGCGATGACAAAATCGGCTAAATCCCATCCCATGGATTCACTATAACTCGTTTTGGTGTTACTTTCGAAAGCAAAGATTATGGTTAAATACTTTCGCATCTTAGGTTTAGTTGAAAGCGCTTCCACTTTGGCATTGTTTCTGATCGCCATGCCTCTGAAATATTACGCAGGTATGCCGGACGCTGTCAGGGTAGTTGGAACCGTACATGGTTTACTTTTTCTGGCGTATGTTTTTGCAGCGCTTGTTGTTGGTCATCAACTGAAATGGCCTATGAGCCGCGTTTTATTTGCATGGTTTATCGCTTGTATTCCGTTGGGACCGATTCTTTTTGAGAAAAATTTGTTTAAACCTATCGCTGCATAATTTGCTAAACGACAAGCGACTCAAAGCTGTATTTCTTGATCCAACCCGAGGACCTGAGCAAATCTTTCATCATGCGTAACCACAAGTAATGCACCTCGAAAACTGCGAATTGCATCTTCTAGAAACGCAGTGCTCGATAGATCCAGATGATTGGTCGGTTCATCCAGAATGATCAGTTGAGCAGGAGGAGTTCCCGCAAGGGCAATTGCAAGGGCAAGGCGTAACCTTTCGCCACCACTAAGAGCTTTTGCCGGATTTAGAACTTGTTCACGCTGAAATAAAAATCTCGCAAGTATACTGCGGGCAGTGTCTGGATTCTGTGGCGCATGTTTAAGAAAACAATCCAGAACCGAAACTTCGGGATCTGGCAAAGTATTGTCTTGGTCTAGGTATGCCCAAGAGACGGAGCCAAGACGAAGTACTCCCTGTGTGTGTTCGTTCGAAGTGGCACCTTCAATTAATAATCTTATAAATGTAGATTTCCCGGAGGCATTAAGACCACGGAGTCTAATTCGCGACGGGCCGCTGAAACTGAAGTTGAGTGGAATGTCCCAAAGGGTATTCTCAGAGTCAGGGAATTTAAAATTAAAGTTCGACGCCTCCATTAATAGTTTCGAAGAAGGAAGGCTAGCTTTGGGGAATTCAGCATATATGGCCGGATCAAACTTGAGTTCAGTTGTTGCGTGTTTGAACGCAAGTTCAGCTCTTTCTGTCCGCTTTCGCGATTCCGTATCAAGTCGTGCAGTAGTACTCTCTGCTCGACGCTTCATAGCTCCTAGGGCAATTTTAGGCATACCTAACTTAGGAGCGCGCCTAGCTCCACTTTGCTGTCGCTTTACTTGTCGCTCGAGATTTTGTCGCCTTTCTCGTTCAGTTGATTTTTTTTCTTTGCGTGCTTGCTCAACACTGCGGTTTAGAGCAGCACGTTCGACATCCCTTGCGCTTGAGTAGAAGTCCCAATTGCCCCCATAGAGAGATAAGCCTCGATTAGATAACTCGATAATCTGGTCCACATTAGAAAGGAGCTCTCGGTCATGGCTGATAATGAGTAAGTTATTTTTCGTAGTAGCAACAAACTCGTGAACCGCTTGTCGTCCTGAAGCGTCCAGATTATTAGTCGGTTCATCCAAAATTATAAATCCAGAACTTTCGGAAAGAATTTTGAGCAGTCGCGCACGAGTCCATGCGCCACCGCTAAGTTTACGACATGAACACTCTAGGTCTAAATCCTGAAGAAACCTATCTCTCATACTTACAGAACTCGTATCGATGAATGACCAGATATCGAGTAAGTACTCGCCTAAAGAGATCTCGGGACGATATTCTTGTTGTGGAAAAAGTACCGGAGGTGCCGACGTAAAAAGTTGTCCAGTCGTGGGTTCAAGATCACCTGCAAGAATGCGCGCAAGTGTACTTTTTCCGACCCCGTTTGGCCCGACGAGGCCGCTTCTGCCCGAAGGTAAATTAAATGTGAGGTCGCGAAATAGAGTTCGACCATTTGGGAGTGTAAACTCCAACGAATGTAGGGAGGCTAACATAATAGGAATCCCGCTTCGGAATCTGGAAGATCCGAATTGAATATTTCGTAGATAGATAAATTTCGACGGGATTAAGCGGTCATAAGATAGCGGCTTTAGAGGCCGCTAACCAAAATTTTAACGGAAAAGTGGGTCATTATTCAAGGTCAATATTTGTTTGTAAAATTGAGGGGATGGCTACAGGATGAGTTTATAACTCCCTGATCACTCGGCAAGGATTTCCAGCCGCAAATACATTTGCTGGAATGTCTTTAGTCACTACACTTCCGGCACCGATGGTTGAGTTGTCTCCAATGCTAACTCCTGGGCAAATAATACTACCGCCGCCTATCCATACTCGGTTTCCAATACGAATTGGTTTTGCGAGCTCAGGACCTGATGCACGTAATTCGGCATCGAGAGGATGGGTTGCTGTATAGATCTGAACATTTGGGCCACATAAGACGCTAGTACCTATGTGGACTTCGGCGCAATCCAAAATGACACAACCAAAATTCATAAAAAGTTCATCTTCCGCAAAAATATTGGAACCGTAGTCACAGTAAAATGGGGGTTCGATAGTAACTTTAGAGCCTACTCNNTGAAGGAGTTCATTGCGAAGTGAGACCTCTTCTTCAGTAGAGTTATTGAAAAGTCGTGTAAGTCGTCTCGCTTGAGTACGCATGGCGACTAGCTCCGGATCAGTGGCGAGGTAGAGTTCACCTGAGAGCATTTTCTTTAATTCAGATGAATGCGTCATAGATTCCTATTTCTAAAGGTTTTGATGGTAAGGGAGAACAACTTTGACACAGTTGGTTCCATCATTTGTAGTAGTTACTTTAATGCAGCCTTCGTGAGCTAAAACTATTTCGTGCGTGAGGCAAATCGATAATTTAATTCCGTTGTTAGGAAGCGCGGGAGTTTGTACGAAGCGATCAAAAAAATGATCTATATCTTCAGGGGTTAGAGGAGTTCCGCGATCGATAATTTCAAATTGAAGCTTATTTTCTACCTCTGTAAGATTGATGTCAATAGTCTGGCCTTCCTTACATCTTTTGACTGTAATGCTGAGAAGGTTACTAATCGCTTGTATTATACGATCACGATCACAGTAGATGAGTTTTGTGTCTACAATTTTCAAATTGAGGTCGAGGTTTTTCTGCTTAGCTAAAAGTCGGATCGTAGTTAAGCTACTATTGATCAATTCTCTTGGGTCGTACTCCTTAAATTTTAGATCGAGATTTCCAAGTTCTAAGTGATGCAAATCAGAAAGATCTCGGATGATATTTTTCATCCGTTCTGTTCCAGAAAAAATAGTGTTGGCCATTTTGCTAGTTAAAGGATCATTTACATTGATGGCTCTTTTGTTCATCATCTGGGCATTAAGTAATATGGCGGACAGTGGATTATTCAAATCATGAAGGATGACATCCAGTAACTCCTCTTTTGATTTCATCGTTAATCTTAGTTCGATCTCCGACATGACCGAAGCCGACAGATCTTTGAGTATATCAATTTCTTGCTCGGTCCATTTTCTTGGTTGATGATCAATGACACAAAAGGAACCAATACTTTGGCCATCCTTTAGTGTGAGGGGCATAGCGGCATATGCATATACTTTCAGTGCAGTGACAGCGATGTTGTTTCGTACCAAAGGGTGTTGAGTCGCGTCCTCAATAATGAGGGGTTTCCCTGTAGCAACAACGTGTTTACAGAATGAACTTGAAAGTGGAGTCTCGCGCTTAGATAGCCAGGGCTCAGGTAGACCAAATGCACTTTTAAAGAATTGTCGCTCTTGATCTACGAGCGACACTAAAGAGATGGGCGTATTAATCGTTCTTGCAGCTAATCTTGTCAGCCGCTCAAATGCTTCCTCAATTGGACTATCCAATAATCCTGTATTGGCTAGACTCGACAATCGACTTGGATTAGCTAGAGTTTCGACGCTCGTACTTCTTTGAATAAGCCCCATATTACATATGGAATGCAAAAGTAAAACCTAAGTCTATTCTGAATGGCTTTGATCTGCTTGCTCGCTGAGGTGGGAGTTCAGTTTGCCACGCTCGTAAGCATTCTGTGAAAGCGTGTGATATGCGAAGACTAGAGCGGACAGCGCAACGACAAAGTTTATGCTAGCAAAAGCCATTCGTAATCCAAGTCGCTGATGGATTGCAATAGGCGGGCGGTAATAGCTGCCAGTGCCAAGCACAATGAACACGATGAGAGCTCCGTGCAACAAAGTGTGCCCGACAACTTCAGTTTTCCCGAAAAACGCAGTCGTCGTAAAAAATACCAAAGTGATTGTTAGCGCCAAGGGTCGTTGAATGAGGCCAATAACCAGCAAATAACCTAAACTCAACTCAACGAACGCACAGGCAAGGAGAAAAAACTGAGGGTCTAATCCCATGGTCAAGGCGGGTGCTTGCTCCAGCACTTCGAGTCCCCAATTCGGGTAGAAGATTTTTTCCATTGCGGCCCAACACAAAGAAAAGCCTAAGCCCAAATAAAGTGCTGGTATGCGAGTGTCTCTTAAGCTTGTTTTTTTAGCGCTCGATGCGACTAAGAAGTATCCAATGGCTGGATAGACCAAATAATCCAGCATGTGGAAAACCCCATACTGAGTCATTGAATAGAGATACAGTAAGATCATTCCTATGCCCGCGAGCGGTGTAGTAATCTTACCTAAAAGTAGAAGGCATAGCGCAAATTGATACCATCCTACGGCTTGAGAAGGAATCTTCAGTTCGGGGGCAATCATTGAGNNAACTCGCAAAATGATTGGTGCTCGATCAGCAAGAGTAGCTAAGTAACGATCCAAATCTTGGTACTTACTCCAAGACTCGAGTTTTCGATCGGCATAGACGATCAAAGCAATGGTTACAAACGAAAGCGCTAAGAGCCCCCAAAATGCTACGTGATTGAGTTGCCCGAGGGTTTGTGGAGCTTGGTCATATCGAAAGTGACTGAACCATTTGACATGGGCGTGAGCACTTTCAGGAGAAATTATCAAAAAGGATACTACCCCAAATAAACATCTAATGGGCGCTGTGAGGTGAGTACGAATCATGAGCAGGCTCCTTTTTTGTCACTTTTTGTTGATGGGACCTCCTAGTGGAAGTTCTGGCGGTGTTTGTTTAGGGATTTCACCAGTCAATGATTTTAGAAATTCCACCAGTTCCGAAACGTCATTTGGCTTTAGAACTTGATTGAGCTGTGTCTTCGCCATGACCTGGACTGCATCTTCTAGTTTGGACACCGTTCCGGTATGAAAATAGGGAGGTGTAATCGCGACATTTCTTAAACTAGGTACTCGCCACATGTGGCGATCTGATTCGTTCTTAGTCACGCTATGCCGGCCAGTATCCGCGGTAAATTTGTATTTTTTGTCCAAAGCTGGGTCAGGAATTAAAGGAAATTTTTGAAAGAATCCTGTGCCCATGGGCATAGGTGGACCATTAAACATGGGTCCGCTATGGCATGCTGTACATCCGATTTGTCCAAACTTACTCCAGCCACGCTTTGCTGCTTCGCTAAGAGCGTTTTTATCTCCAGCTACAAAACGATCATATGGACTGTTTGGAGTGACGAGAGTTCGCTCATAAGCGGCAAGAGCTTGGACTAGCTTTGTGATTGTAACTTTGCCTGGTCCAAATACTTTTTCAAATTCTTGAACGTAGGCCGGAACGGTAGATACTATATCGACGACGACGTTGTGGTCTTGCATCCCCATTTCTAAAGGATTGATGAGAGGACCTTTGGCCTGTTCTTCGAGTGAAGGTGCGCGGCCATCCCAAAACTGAACTGAAAAATACGCTGAATTAAACACGGTAGGGGAGTTTCGCTCGCCTAATTTGCCGGCGTGTCCTGGTGAGCGTGGAAGTCCATCATCTCCAGCCTTCATTACATTGTGACATGAATTACATGAAACTTTATTTGCCTTAGACAATCGAGGATCGAAGAAGAGTTTTTTTCCCAATTCGATTTTCTGCGGAATCATGGGATTGTCTTTTGGGATAGGGGGTTCCCCTGGCCACTTGTATATCGGTCCGTCTGCGACGGCTGGAGTTTGCTCCTTGGCCTGCGTATGAATCGTCGCGACCGTTATTACACCCGCTACTATTGCCAACGATGCAAATAATCTTCTCACAATAAGAACTTCTTTACTCCAAAACGCAAATTATTCAAGGCGAGGAGCATTAGAGTTGCAATGCATCAAGGACTTCGACAAATCAAGATCAGAGAAAGGGGCGATCGAGTGGTGGGATCTCTCGGCTCAATCACTTCACTCAAAGCTAAACCACTTTTAGAAATGGTATGGGACCAAGACTCGAGAGTTCTTCCGTACCATTTCATTTCGCCTTCGAAGGGAACAGGAAATGATTTGAAATCTTCTTTCCGCCAGCCATCCTCATAAGGGTTGAGGGTGACATACGGATGCAGCGTCTGAATGATCAAGGCACTTGTTTTGTCCATATGACACTTTACAGAACTTAACAGAGGTACCAAGTTTTGATCGAAGAGAGAAAAATTAAATACAATCACGTCAAAGTGATTATTCGAATTCCACTTCCCGGCGATAATATCTTCGTAGCTAAGATCTAGAAAGGTAGACTGAGGATACGATGATTTCGCCAGTTCAATGAGAGTATTGGATCCATCTAAGCCCGTGTACTGAATTTTTCGATTTAACATCTCGACGGAGATCCATCCTTCGCCGCAACCTAAATCCAAAACCGATTTAGGATTATGTCGCAAAATCTGGGCGACAATTGCAGGATTAGTAACTTTTCGACTTGCAATAAGATTGGACTGAATTGCTTTTGTCCAGGGTTCTGCGGCGGTCTCCCAAAATGACTCTTTCATAATTGCTACCTATTAAAATCTCATCGAAAGACCAAGAAAAGGATTTAGATCTTCCGCCACTTCAGTCAAACCTAAATTGACGCCGAGATCTAATTGCATATCCGATGTGAGAGCGTAAGTGAAACCTCCATCCAAAGTTGCCACCCAAGCGGCCCCAACCTCATTACTTGATTCACTATATATTTCAATATAGCCAGCCAAATGCCCAATAAGCGTGCGGCTGAGAGCCGCGCTAGAGACAAGTTCACCATNNGGTAGCCGTCGCTCAATTCATTTGCGACCTTGCTATACTGTAACATGAGTCCTAAGTACATTTCTCTTGGAAGGTTCAGTCCCAGCAGACCCATCAATCCACCTTCATGTTTTTTATTCCCAATTCCGCCACTGCTAGTTGGCGTTTTAACAAATCCCATCAAGCCAAAAGAACTCGGTCCCGAGTCATTGCCGTAGAGATTGTACTTGAGGCGATAGGTAATATCACCAAAGCCATGCCTTTTAACTTTCTGTCCTTCCGGGTCCTTAACATGAATGATTGCATAGTTTTCGACGATGACCTGAAGGTCGACATCATTGAGAAGTCCAGCCTTTAAATTGATGCTATTGAAGGATGCACTCTTAACTTCAGTTCCATCTAGTTGCTTGTCATAGCTATAAATTACCAAATCGGTTTCAAGCTGATAATGTCCGGCATCAACTGTCATTGGACTTTCAGTCTTGTCGGGACGATCTGTACTGAACGACCTCATGAGTTCTCGAGGAGTAGGATTGAAAAGTGTATACTGATCTTTTTTTGAATTAACCTGCTCGTGAGCGAAAGCGCTATTAATTGCAGTGAATGCTACCCAAAGGGCAGTAGTGACGAAATAAATAGGCTTAGTGTTCATTCTGATTCCCCGGGGTTGTTATATTATTTTATGCATACCCTTTGAGAAATGAGAACGAATGTTTTGCGAAGTTATTCAAAATTTTGGTTTAATTTATCCGGCCGTGGTGACGGTGTCGACGAGACGCAACCGCAAGTAGAAGCCGTTGCGTCTCGTGGACCCATAGTCAAACAAGGTACATCTAAGTTAAGCCACCTTGCGCGTGCTAAAGACTAACTCTTCAAGCTGAGAAGCGAGTTCGCTCTCGGATAATCCGTTTAAATTTCGGTTAACCGTTTCGCTGATCAGTTTATTCGTTTCTTTATCTATGAATTTTCTTAGCTTTCCGAGGAAGCCAGCTTCTGCAACTATTATGAGTTCGTTATATTCATTATGGGTGCGACCATCTCGCAAGATAGTGGCGAGTTCTTTGGCAAAGATGTCTGCAATGTGCTCTGCAGCCTCCAGTTGTGGATCTAGACCATGTTTCATTTGGGAGCTGGGAGCATTTCCATGCGAAGCATTCCCCCTTCCCGCGGAGGAACTATACCGGCTACCTTTTCCATCTGTGTCAATTTCTCGATTTTGACGACGTCCGTCTGGATAGTCAAATTCTCGTATTAAGCTAAGACTATTTCTTTTTCCGGTGCTCTTAAAGAGTCTTGCATCAGAGCGATGTGCAACTAATATCCAAATCATCTTTGCCTCCTATTCTGGATTACAATTAAGCTGCTTTCTTTTTCTTTGCGTGATGGGTTAGCTGTTCAGGTTGAGGCACTGATGGCCGAGTAAATTTATGCGGATTCAGATCAAAAGTTAACGACTGCTGCTTGGCGTTTTTTTCTTTGAGCGGACCCCGCTGCGGTACTCTTTGTGAATTGCCTCTAGGCTGATCGATTGCTTTACTTTTATTAGTTCCTTGGCCTATGCGGCCGCCCCGTCTTGACATGAATGGTCCTCCTTGTGCTTCTAGTAGCTTGCAAGAACTAGGAAGACGTACGTGTCGAATTATATTTTATGGTGACGCGAGACATTATTTACCGCTTGCTTATTACTTCAGGCGGCGTCTTTAGATTTAAGCCGTTGCAATATTGTCTCAGCGATTTTATCCAAAGGCATGATCCGGTCGATTGCTCCAAGCTCGACTGCGGTCTTTGGCATTCCGTAAACAACGCAAGTAGCTTCGTCTTGAGCGATCGTGAAACCTCCCGCTTGCTTCATTTCAAGTAGGCCTTTGGCTCCGTCTTTACCCATTCCGGTCAAGACAACACCGATCGAGTTCTTGCCAGCATGTTTTGCAACTGTGGAAAGAAGGATGTCTGCGGCAGGGCGAACCCCATGAATTGCGGCTTCTTGTTGCAAGGCTACCCGGTAGTAGCCTCCTTCGCGACGCAGCTCCATGTGAAAATTCCCTGGAGCAAGAAGTACTCTTCCAGGCATAACTTTGTCGCCATCTTCTGCTTCTTTCACCTCAAATGGGCATAAGCTTTGGAGATGCTGAGCATAAGATTTTGTAAATACTGGAGGCATATGTTGAACGATAACCGTGCCAGGAATATCACTAGGCATGCAGGGTAACACTCGCTTTAAGGCCTCAGTGCCGCCAGTCGAGGATGCGATGGCTAGGATTTGGTGTGTTGTTCGAGCCAAAGATTCCGACTTTCCACTGGNNCCAGATACGACTCGAGGAAGACGATCACAGAGTTGAGGAATCGTCGAATGAGCTGCGGACTTAACTTTCATGATAATTTCCGCCCCAAGCTCCTCAAGGGATCGTGTGACATCGATTGCCGGCTTGGCGACTACATCTATCGCACCATTTTCGAGTGCTTTGAGAGCCATTTCTGACCCCGCAGTCGAAAGGCTGCTAATAATGACAGTCCTGATAGGGAAGTGGTGCATTACTTTGGATAGAAAAGTCACTCCATCCATTCGCGGCATTTCGATATCCAAGGTCATGACATCTGGTCGGAGTTGAATCAATTTTTCTCGAGCTACATACGGATCAGGCGCTGTTCCAACAATTTCGATTTCAGGATCAGTCGATAGAAGTTTACTTAAGAGAGTTCGGATAATCGATGAGTCGTCGACTATCAAGACTCTGATTTTCTTCTTAGTATTCATTTTTTGCTCCTTAGGAGCCTACTTCCCGTCTTTTGATAAGCGGCGGGAGCAATCGAAGACATGACTGGTGAATTCATAGCTCCCGACTCAGAGTGTCCCAGAAACAATAATCCGCCCATACGAAGCGAGCCGACTAATTTTTGTACGATATCTTTGCAAGTCGATTGATCAAAATAAATCAAAACATTTCGGCAAAAAACTACGTCAAACGGAAATTTGAAAGCGTAGGAAGGACTTAGTAGATTAAAGGGNNCGCGAATCGGATCAATTTTCTCAATCGAGGTTGAATTTGATAAAGTCCACCTGGACTGCTTTTGCTGGTTTGGCTGAGTTGAAGTAGATGTGTTTGACGATAAAGTGGGGGAAGCGATTCGACTTCTTGTTTGGTGTAAATTCCATTAGATGCTTTTTGTAGCACTTCAATGTCGATATCTGTCGCTAAAATTTTTATCTCAATTGGCAATGTAGGCTCTAATGATTCGAGTACGGATATCAGGATGGAGTACGGTTCTTGACCCGTACTCGCAGCCGCGCACCAAATACGAAGTTCATTTCTGCCGGCCTTGATGTTTTCTCGAACTAATTGATTTACTTTAGCTCTTAAATGATCAAAGTGAGCACTTTCTCTAAAAAAGTGCGTTGTATTAGTGGTTAGTGAAGTAATGAACAGTTGAGTGGCTTGATGGTTATCCACTTGCGTAAGGAGTTCGATCAAGTCTGAATAATCCGAACATTCGAGATCTCGAATAATTGAAGACAAACGACTTGCCATTAAAGAACGATTCTTTGGATTATTTGGAAGGTTAATTCCCGCTAATGATTTTAGAATTTCACTAAGCTGACAAAACCCTCTTTCGTCCTCTTGAAGAATCTCAAAAAGATTTTGAGATCTTTCTAGAGCGATAATGGGATGACCGGAGGCCGGTTGCCTTTTCATGCAGCGCCCTGAGTCTCTGAAGCCCATATCGAAGCACCTACTAAGCCTTCGGGATGAAGCACTAATGCTGGACGTCCATCTCCCATAATTGCAACTCCCGAGACCCCTTCAATCTGCTGAAATCGATTGCCTAATGGCTTCAAAACTACTTGTGCCTGACCCACGACCTGCTGGACTCGAAGGGCAATTGTCTGTTCACCACTAGCAACAAGAGCCACCATGCTGCCCTTTTTTGATGAGACGTCGAATGTAGGTCCCTTCAAAATTTCGTCAAGCTCGATGAGAGGTAGTATTCGACCGCGGTGATGGAGAACGGTTCTATTATTTTGCATGTCGACTAGTTTGCCGCCTTCAAGGTTGATCAGCTCCAAGATTGAATCAATCGGAAGAACGTATAGGTCTCCTGCTGCACGTATGACCATTCCGTCAGTGATCGAAGCTGTGAGAGGCAATGATAGAGTTAAGCATGTGCCTTTACCTTCCGTGCTGTCGATCTCGATAGTACCTTTAATGGTCTCAATATTTGTTTTTACGACATCCATCCCGACCCCTCGACCCGAGAGATCAGTCACCTTTTCTGCAGTAGAAAAGCCCGGCATGAAGATAAATTTAAAGACGTCAGAGTCGGACATTTGATCGGCGAGTTCAAGCGAAGCAATCAAACCCCGTTCGACTGCCTTTTGGGCTATCCTCGGTCTATTTAATCCACCACCGTCATCAGTTATCTTCACTAATACTCGGCCACCGGCTTGCTGCGCAGAAACATGAATCGTTCCTTTTTCAGTTTTACCGCGTTCTTTTCGGATCTCCGATATTTCGATTCCATGATCCAAAGAGTTTCTAGCAATATGAAGAAGTGGGTCTGACAAAAGTTCCACCATCGTCCGATCTACTTCGGTTTCTTCGCCTGTCATCTGAAAGTCGATCGGCTTTTGAAGCTTAACAGATAGATCACGAATCAAACGTTGAGTCTTTAAGAATAGTCCTTTTAGTGGCGTCATCCGCATCCCTAGACTTTTGTCTTGTAACTCCCTAATTGTCTTATCCATGAGGGAAACCACGGTACTCAGAGTCGTATCGCCCGGATATTTTGCCACCTGATTGAGCAGCTGACTTTTGCACACCACCAACTCTCCGACTAAATCTAATACGGAATCTATTTTGTCTGTATCAACCTTGATGCTTCCTGCACCTTTAGATGCGGTGGCCGGAGGCAAAGTGGATGGGGGCGGTGCCGCAGCGGGAATCGTGCCTGCTTCAACTGGCGTTATGACGGTCTCTGGTGGAAGAGTTGGCGTTGGGTGAGTTCCTTTCTCTTTTAGTTCGCTTACGGCCGCTTGGGTGACCACTTCCATTTCTTTCCAAAAGACATCTGGATTTTCCGTAGTGGTTGGTACGGTAGAAATATTGGCTGTCACATTTGATACTATTGATAAATCTGACTGAAGCTGACTTACGATTGTTTGAATATTAGCTCTCACTTCAGATACATCCCAAACAGATGGATCCCCGTTCTTGAGCATGTTGACCCGGATTTTAAAAGCATCGCCCGCCTTTAGAAGCGTCGATATAATATGAGTATCCACATGTTCCGGATGAGTTCGGAGTAGGGCCAAACAATCTTCGACAATATGAGCAAAAGCTGCAAGGTCTTCAAATCCGACTGCAGCTCCGCCGCCTTTCATAGAGTGAGCCAGACGAAAAATTTTGGCGAGTTCTTCTGTTCTCAATTCTGGTTGTTCCAGTTTAAGATAAGACTCTTCACACTGTTCAAGTAGAAATGCAGCTTCTTCTAAGAAGTCCTTGCGGAGTTCGAGAATAAAGTCGTTATTGTTCGACATAAAAAGTCCTTAAGGTGAACGTTTTAGGATGTTGTGATTTTTAGTTTGCGTAATCAGCAGGCGACGTTTAATCGCTCGATACTTGGGTTCGTCTTGTGGTGCAACTCCAGCCTGGCGAACAAACTCATCGAGATCAGCTTCGAGATTGCGAAGCTGAACGCCAATTTCAAGTGCGATTTTAACACTTTCTAGGAGTCGATGGCGATCGAACGGTTTCTCGTGAAAATCCAATGCACCCATTCTTAGGGCTTGGGTCACTTTTTCTTTATCAGAATATCCAGTGAGAAATATGAACGGAGTAGGTATGTCCTGTTTACGCAGCTCGGCAAGAAGTTCCAATCCGTTCATACTAGGCATCGTGATATCAGACAAGATGGCGTCTGGTTTCTCCGACAATAAAAGGTTAAGCGCCTCCTTACCGCTTTTTGCTGTGATACATCTGGAAGCAACACCGCTGAGATGTTCAACTAAAACGTCACGCAAGTCTGGTTCATCATCGACAATTAATAGAACGCCGTCTTTTTTCATCTGAGCCTCTACGGTCTTAACTAGCTTGAGCTTTCGGAGCTTGACCTGGAGTGAGATTCATCAAGCTGATCTCAGACAGGCACTTCACTAGATCCAAGAGAATGATGACTTGTGAATCCATCTTTCCCATTCCCATGACGTGAGTATTGTTACTGTTGCCAAGTTGTGGAGCGGGTTCGATCTGCTGTGCAGATAGATCGCTCACTCCTTGAACAGAGTCCACAATCATTCCAACTTGGCCTGTTTGAGCATCTTCAGACTCAATCACTATGATACAAGTCGCTTTGGTATGCTTTGATTTCTCCATCCCAAGCTTCAGTCTTAGGTCGAGAACCGGAATTACTTTTCCTCTTAAATTCATGACTCCGGCCACGAAGTCTTGTGTCTGAGGAACGTGCGTAATATCGGTTACTCGATTAATCTCTCGGATCACTCCGATTGGGACACCATAAGGCTGTTCTTTGAGTATGAACGTCAGGAACTGCCCCGGCCTAGCTTGTTGTGATTTCGTTTCCATTTGATACCTCGTTTTAGAAACCGTCAATTGTTCCGACTTTTCCTATAGGTTCATTACTCTCAAAAGGGATTACCTTTTCCGCATGTCGTTGGGTTACCGGAGTTTTACGTGGAGTAAGTGTGGTAGAGGCGAGGCGCAATGCAGGTTTCTTCTTAGCTACTTCACTGGTATCAAGGTTCCCAGTCGCGAGTGTAGATTGACCATCCACAACGGTGGTCAACTCAGAGACCAAGTTCTGAAGAGCGATAGATTGACTAGACATCTCTTCAGATGATGCAGCTACTTCCTCTGCTGAGGCAGCATTGGTTTGAGTTGCTTGATCCAGTTGATTCATAGCCTTACTGATTTGACTGATACCTGTCGACTGCTCTTGGCTGGCTGATGCGATTTCAGTGTTTAGGTCCGCGACTTTTTTCACTGAAGCTACGATATTTTTGAGCACGCTTCCGCTCTGGTCGGCGATCTTGGTGCCGCGGTCAATCTTAGTAACGCTGTCTTGAATTAAGGTCGTGATATCTTTCGCAGCTGCGGCACTTCTCTGAGCTAAGCTTCGAACTGCTTCTGCGACGACTGCAAATCCTTTACCTTGTTCTCCCGCTCTTGCAGCCTCAACAGCAGCATTGAGAGCAAGTAAGTTGGTTTGAAAAGCGATATCGTCGATTACATTAATGATCTCTTCAATCTTTTTCGAACTCTGAGAGATATCTGTCATAGATTCAATCAAACTCTTAATTTCAGACTCGCCTTGTTCAGCAGAGCTCTTGCTTGTTTGAGACAGAGCAGCTGCTTCTTTAGCGTTGTCTGCATTGAGCTTGACCATACTTGAAAGTTCTTCGAGCGAAGAAACAGTTTCTTCGAGTGAAGCTGCAGCCTCGGTTGAAGACGAGGACAATTGTTGTCCTGCAGATGATAATTGTTCGCTTGATGTACTAACTTGTGTACTCGAGTCAGATAGTTTTGTTGCTACGCCACCAACTGCTTGAGCAAGTCGAGAAGCCAAAGTTAACATCAGTACAAACAATATGAGGCAAGCTACTCCTGAAATTGCTAGAACGGTAGAAAGCGTCTTTGTCTCTGCGGCTTTGCCTTCAGCATAAGTGGTTTGAACATACCCAGTATATATATCTACAATCTTTT
>DBAE01000006.1 GCA_002291495.1 Bacteriovoracaceae bacterium UBA1018
CATAGTGGCAAACAAAACGCAAACGTCCGCTTCTTTTCCATTGGTGATCCAGTTTTTGGTGCCGTGGATTTTGTAGCCACCTTCGACTTTTTTAGCATGACACTTAAGACCTGCGGGGTCAGATCCCGCACCCGGTTCAGAAAGGGCAAAACATCCAAGCTTTTCTCCTTTAGCCAAAGGAATAAGAAACTTTTTCTTTTGCTCGTCGGTTCCAAAGGCATCGATCGGATAACAAACGAGAGAATTGTTGACCGACATGATTACGGCTGTGGACGCGCAAGCAGCAGCAATCTCTTCAAGCGCCATTGCGTATGAAACCGCATCCATACCTGAGCCGCCCCATTGTTCAGAGACCATCATGCCCATGAGACCCATCTGTGCGAGTTGCTCTACGATCTCTTTCGGAAATCTTCCAGTCTCATCCAGCTCTTTTGCTTTTGGAGCAATCTCGCTCTGAGCAAAAGATTTAATTTGATCAATCAGTAATTGCTTAGACTCGTCTTGTTCTGGCCAGCCATTAATCATAATTACTTATTCCTTCTTTAATCCTTGAAAGGCTGGCTTTCGCTTTTCAACAAAAGCTCCCATTCCTTCTTTTTGGTCCGCGCTACCAAAGAGTCGTCCAAAGGCATGCGCCTCGGCATCGAGTTTAAAGTTAAGTCCGCTTGTTTCAGAAAACTCGTTCATCAGTTGTTTTGTGCGAGATACTGCCGAAAATGATTGCTGACTAATGCTTTGAGCAAGCTCGATCACTTTTGTCCAAAAGTCCGCTGCAGGATAAACATGATTTGCTAAACCAATCGTATATGCCTCGTCGGCTTTGATGCGACGACCAGAATAGATCAGCTCCTTAGCGCGAGGATAACCCACATATTTCGCCAATCGGAAAGTTCCACCAAAACCAGGGATGATTCCAAGGCCAACCTCGGGCTGTCCAAAGACAGCCTTATCGCTCGCCAATATGAAGTCGCACGCAATTGCCATTTCGGTTCCACCACCTAGGGCGTAGCCGTTCACAGCTGCAATCGTCGGTTTATTCATGAGCTCTAAGAGCTTCGTAACGTCATGTCCAAGCTGGGAGAAAATCACTCCGTCGTCAGGAGACTTGTCTTTCATTTCAGCAATGTCTGCCCCAGCGATGAAAGACTTATCCCCATCACCAGTGAGCACAACAACACGAATCTCTGGATTCTGAGCATAGTCTTGCAATGCAGTTTTCATCTCATGAAGCGTTTCAGTGTTGAGAGCATTCAGCGCTTCTCGACGAGAGATTTTGATGATCCCGATTCCTGGAGCAATGGTTTCTAAAATAATGTTCTTAAGTGTCATATTTGTAAAATCCTCGGCCTACTTTCTTGCCTAACCAGCCTGCCGCTACATACTGCTTAAGCAGTGGACTTGGGCGGTATTTTGAATCTCCTAAACCTTGATGCAAAACTTCCATAATTGCTAAACAAGTGTCGAGACCGATAAAGTCCGCCAAAGTGAGCGGACCCATGGGTTGGTTGGTTCCTAATTTCATCGCCGTATCAATATCTTCAACTGATGCGATTCCTTCGTAGAAGGTTTGAATCGCTTCATTGATCATTGGCATAAGAATTCGGTTTACCGCAAATCCAGGAATGTCTTTTACTTCGACAAAAGTTTTTCCCATCTTTTCTGAAACTAGACGCACGGTTTGAAATGTTTCATCAGATGTCTGTAAGGCGCGAATACCTTCTACAAGCTTCATGACCGGAACAGGATTCATAAAATGCATACCAGCAACTCTTTCTGGTCGTTTGGTCTGAGCAGCAATAAGAGTAATGCTGATGGAAGAGGTATTTGTAGCCAAGATGGTTTGTGGCTGACAAGCTTCGTCTAACTGTTTAAATAATTGAAATTTAAGTGTGGGATTTTCAGTAACTGCCTCGATCGCAAAGTCCGACGCTTTTAGGCCAACGAGCCCGTCTACAGGAATAATGAGATCCAAGATCTTTTTTGAATCAGCTTCCGATAGCTTTCCTTTTTCAACTTGCTTAGCCAGTTGCGAAGCGATCTTTGATTTCCCTTTTTCCGCAGTTGCCAAATCGCGGTCAGCAAGTAGGACATCAAATCCAACCATCGCTGCGGTCTGTGCGATGCCCGCACCCATTTGACCTGCACCTAAGACGCCGATCTTCTTTACTGTCAAATTAGCTGCCAATTTATCCGACGGACCCGCATGCGACATGAGCCAATTCCCCTTTCATTAGCCATTGAACGCTTCACTTAGCCTTATAAAATGAGTTATTTCAAGCTCTAACGCCTACTTACCAATACAGAATTCTGAGAATATCCGACCCAAAATATCGTCTGGTACCGTCTCTCCAATGAGCGGCCCTAGAGCCAATAAGGCATGCCTCACGTCTGAGGCAAATAAATCAATTTCGGGTGCTCCTTTTGCGCGATCCAAGTGCTCAAGCGCTTCCTCGACCGCCCGAAGGTGATCTAGTCGGGTAAGCAAAACCTCCCCTTTATCACGCTTGACCCAATTTTCGCAGAAGTCAGCAATTGCTTGCGCNNCTGAAGTCGCTTGCCAATTCATTTTGTCATGGCCACTAATGCATTTAATCATTTCGACATTTGGCGAGGCCAAATCACATTTGGTAAATAAGCCTACAGATTTATGCGCGGGCGTCTTGAGCTTGTTCCACTCGGACTCAAGAAGCGCCATTTCTTGTGCGGTGCTCTTAGCATCAACTAAGAGTAAAATGATATCAGCTGCCTCTGCGGCTTTTTGCGTCCGCTCGATTCCAATTTTTTCGATTTGATCTTCAGCTCTTCTTAATCC
>DBAE01000285.1:0-23752 GCA_002291495.1 Bacteriovoracaceae bacterium UBA1018
ACCGTGAAGAGCTCTACACAAGAAAAGTACGAATGATCGGAGTAGCCGATATTCTTTATAAGCCTTTGGATGCAGACACTCTGCTCACTAAGGTCGAATTCCTCACTGATTTTCATAAGCGAAATCAAAGAGTCGAGTTAGCCACACGAAGACTTAAAAACGAAATCCAGGAGCATATTGGACGAGAAGATCACCTCGAAATCCAAGCTAAAGAAAGCGAATCTGTCTTACATCAGATCTTTTCCGAATCACCGTCTTTCATGGCATTCTTAAGTATCCCTGACTATCGCTATGAGAAGGTGAATAACCAACTCTTTAAGCTCGTTGGAAACCAAGATATTTCAGGCAAGACCGTCCGAGAAGTTTTGCCCGAAGCCGAAGCAAACAAATTTATACAGCTACTTGATGAAGTGGTAAAAACCCGTCGCCCTTATTTTGGGTCCGAACTGTCTCTTACCCTATATAATCCTGACGAAGGCCAACAGCGGACACGCTACGTAGACTTTGTATATCTGCCCTTACTTCGTGCTGATGGAACGATCCGTGGAATCGCAGTTCAAGGATACGAGGTCACTGAAAAGGTTCTTTCCCGAAGAGCCGTTGAGAATGAGAGAGAAAATTTTCGCAACCTTTTCAAACAGACTCCTGAAATGGTTTGTATCCTCAAAGGTCCTCATCACGTATTTGAGTTTGTGAACGAAGCTCACATCAAAGCCCTTGGATTTGATGCTACCGGAAAAGCTGTTCGGGACGCTCAACCCGAGTCTGTCGAAGTCCATGGCATTTTGGATGAAGTCTACCAAACAGGAAAGACCGCACAACTCCACGAGATCCCGGTCACTGTGACAGATCGCGTTCGTTATTTTAATCTCACTTTCGCAGCAAGGTGTGACGATTCTGGCATGATTGATGGCATTATGGTCTTGGGAGTCGAAGTCACCGACCAAGTTTTGGCGAGAGAGCAGCTCAGAGAAAGTATATTCGAACGGAAGCGATCGGAAGAAGCACTACGAACGATTAAGGATCGGTTTGAACTTGCCACGCAATCTGCAGAAGTGGGCGTATGGGATTGGAACATCCCAACAAACCAGGTCGAGTACGCCGGAGTCGAATGGAAGCTACTCGGATTTGATGAACCCATCACTCAATCCGACGCCAGTGCCATATTCGAAAAGATGCTACCCGAGGATCGTGAACAGATCCGAAAAAGCCTCCAAGCTGCGATGACAGAAAAGCGTGAGTGGAGCGGTGAATTTCGCGTGATGTGGCCTGATGGAAGTATTCACTGGATCATGGGAAAATCGCGCCCCTATTTTGATTCAGAGGGTAATCCAATCCGAATGCTTGGCATTAGCTTAGATATCACTGAATTTAAGAGAGTTGAAGATGCTCTCCAAGAAGCGATCCGAGCACGGGACGAATTTTTGTCCATTACTTCACACGAGCTCAAGACGCCGATTACTTCCCTTAAACTTCAGCTCCAAATGACTAAGCGCCAAGTTAAACCGGAATTAGGACTTGGTCCGAGCCCAGAGCGATTAGCACACGTGCTTGATGTGTCTACTTTTCAAGTCAATCGACTTACCGATCTGATCGAAGATCTACTGGATGTCACTCGCATCAACGCAGGCAAGCTCAATTTTAATTATGAGTATACTGACGTTACAGAATTGGTCAGAGATACTGTCGATCGATTCTCAGAGCAGCTTAAGTCCTCTAACGGGAGCTTCGAGCTCAGTACAAACGGCCCAATTTTAATCAAATGTGATCGTTCTCGGATTGAGCAAGTTTTTGTTAATCTTCTGGCTAATGCCATGAAATATGGCTTAGGCAATCCAGTGCAGATCTCACTCCACGAGCGAAACAATCATGCTGTCATGAGCGTGCGTGATTTCGGAATGGGCATTCCGCAAGAAATGCATCAAAAGATTTTCGAACGTTTTGAAAGAGCAATTTCTTCAGCCAACATTAGCGGATTAGGATTGGGACTCTATATCAGTAAGCAAATTGTAGAAGCCCATGGAGGTATAATCCATGTAGAGAGTAGACCAAATGAAGGATCTACTTTCATCGTAGAAATCCCTGCAGTCGCGTCCTTAGAGCTCACCGAAAGCTCTGATGAGATATCTGTCGGATAGGTCCCGTCGCCTGCTTGTTTAACTGTTATAATATTTTCGACACCTTTTGACTCGGATCTACGTATCTCCTTTTGAAAGCGAGGTACGAATGAAATCATCTAAGCACGTACTACTGGGATTATTCGCCCTAACTCTAGGGGCATGTAACGAATCCAATCAAGCCAATGTCGAACCTGATTGGATTCATAACTCGGACGACTCTACTCTTCCGACTCCTCATCCTACACCAAGCACATCACCTAGCCCCTCTGCTTCACCCATCCCGACAGGCAGTAATCTCTATAATGGACCAGCGGAAGTTGAAAAATATGTCGTTAAATTTGTCGAGGATGCAAGAATTCAAGGAATAGATGTCTTGTCTGACATGACTAATCCAAAGCTCACTATTCAAATTGCAAAGCTCGATTCATATGGCTCGTCTGTCATTGGTCTATGTGAAACTGGCGGTGGTCAGCGTCGAGTAACTTTCGATCCCGACTTTTGGAACACAGTCTCTGAAACTCAAAAAGAACTTTTAGCCCATCATGAACTAGGACATTGCGTACTCTATCGTGCTCATCGCTCATCCACTCTCTCGAGTGGAGCATACGCGTCTATAATGTATCCGCTTATCATGTCGAGTTCTACGTATCTCAATAACTACGACTATTATCAGCAAGAGCTATTTACCTATGGCGCCATGGAAGGAGCTGAAGATCCTTCCATGGTTGTAACTCACGTCTGCGATCAAAAAGAGCTCGCTGAAATACAAGAAAATCACGACCTAAAATAGCAGTTACAGAATTGATTAGGCCGGGCAGTACACTCTCCCTTCTTTCCTCGGAAGGTGCCCGGCCACTCCCCAAATCATTAAAGATCTCTTTAACTTGCTTTCCAGCTGTATATGTAATAGTATTTGTTACATGAGACGCGATTCACGATTATCTACTTCCCTCCATCTCCTACTCCACATGGCCGAGCGTCAAGAGCCCTCTACCTCTGAGTTTTTGGCCGAATGCCTAAAAACTAATCCTGTAGTCATCCGTCGCACAATGGCTGGCCTCCGCGAAGCGGGACTGGTTCAGTCTGAAAAAGGGCATGGCGGAGGCTGGAAGATTAATCGAGATCTGAGACAGATCACCCTAAGAGATATCTATCGAGCGCTCGACGAACCCGTACTCATCCAACAAGAACAGCATTATCCTCATCCAGGATGTGCGGTCGCCGCATCCGTACAAAATGCACTTTCCGCGACTTATCAACAGGCAGAAAAGCTGATCCTCAAACGCTTTGACGAAGTTACTTTGGCAGATCTTTCTGCCGACTTTCACAAACGCCTGACTGAACATCATTCAAAACATAAGCATGCAAAGAGCCGAAAGGAGAGCAAATGATCTACGACGCAATTATCGTTGGAGGAAGTTTCGCAGGTTTGACGGCAGCGATGCAGCTTGCGAGAGCGAGGCGAAAAGTTCTCATCATAGACGGCGGTCTTCCACGCAATCGTTTTAGTTCACACTCGCATGGAGTATTTGCACTCGAAGGTAGGCCAGGAACGGAACTTATTGAGACGGCTCGTGTTCAAGTCCTCTCCTATCCAACTGCAAGCTTCAAAAATGGATGGGTTCAAAAAATTGAAAAGGGGTCGGGCACATTTGATGTAATCGCCGATCTAAATGGAGAGAGTAAATCTTCAGACTTTCAAGCACGTAAGATACTCCTTGCTACGGGTATTGTTGACAATCTCCCAGAAATTCCTGGTTTAAAGGAACGCTGGGGACGAACAGTCCTCCACTGCCCTTATTGTCATGGATATGAAATTGGTGGTGGCAGCATAGGAGTCATCGCCACAAATCCACTGTCAGCACACCAGGCAACACATGTTGCAGACTGGGGAGATGTCACTCTGTTTACCGACGGTAAGATCGAATTGGATGAGGAAACAAAGAAGGCTCTTAAAAATCGCAAAGTCAAAATCGAGTCCACACCGATTGCGCGCCTTGAAGGAACCGCACCGGAACTATCAAGCGTACTCCTCACGGATGGACGCCAAATCCCAGTTCGTGCTGCATTTGTTGCCGCAAGCCAGAGCATGGCAAGTCCATTGGCAAAACAACTCGGTTGTGAATTTGAGGACGCTCCATTAGGGCCGCTTATCCGTACAGATATGTGGAAACTTACGAGTGTGCCAGGCGTATATGCAGCCGGAGATATTGCACGAATGCAACAGAACATTGCTGGAGCTTCATCAGATGGTGCGCTCGCTGGAATTGCTCTGCATCGAGCATTAATCCAAGAGGAAATCATGGGCGATAATTAGTATTATTTTTCGATCCATCGCCTCTATAATTACTTTAATATTGCACTAAATTTAGAACACTTTTTAGCCCAATTTTAGATAATTTAAATAAACTATATTTATTTCTTGTGAACCCCTCCAATCTTCCCAATAATCGTGACTCACACACTTATCACAATATTGGAGGTCAACTTGATTTCGCATCTCTATCCAGCATCCATTCTATTGCTTGGTTCCTCAGCAGCACTAGCAGCCGGCACAGGTCTGCAGGGTCAGTATTTTGACAATATAGATTTCACAGCACTGAAGACAACTCGCACTGATGCAAACATTAACTTTTCGTTTCCTAGTACAACAAACGGTGGCAAACCATCGGGTACAGCAATCAGCAACGGCGACACATTTTCAATCAGATGGACTGGAGTGATCAGGCCCACTGTCGGCGGCAGCTATATCTTCTACACTAAGTCCGATGACGGAGTACGCCTTTACGTTAACAACAAACTTGTCATTAATAATTGGACTAACCACGCCGTGGTTGAAAATAAAAGCAGTGCAATTGCTCTGACTGCAAATCAAGATGTAGCTATTAAACTCGAGTACTACGACAATGCAGCAAGTGGTTCAGTTTCACTTTCATGGAGCGGACCTTCGAATGCAAAACAAATCATCCCCTCTTCAGTTTTGTATCCAAGTGGAAATGTTGGGACTCAGCCAACGCCGCGTCCATCATCTACACCCGCACCCACTCCCGCATCAACCCCAGCTCCTACCGCTGGTCCAGTCTCTGCTTCCTTGGGGCTTCACTACAATAAAGAAGTCTTAGCGATTTGGAAGTCCCGCATCGCTGCAGGACCTTACAATAAAAAAGGAAATGGTTTCACAAACTCACCAGGAGATTGGGAACGAATTCTTGCCAATGCACAAAGCTTTCTTTCTAACCCAGATGCTCAGTTATGGAAACCCACGGCAACCTTAGGCGCAGTAGCTCCTACTCAAGCAGGCATCAAAGCTAGAGATGCGGCGTTTGTCTATCTTCTTACTGGAGACGCTCGAATGGGAAATGCTGCCAGAGATTTTCTCCTCAAGCAAATCGATGTTCCTCACGCAGATATCGGTGATTGGACGGAGCAAGCTCTCGCTAAGTTTAGAGATTCAAACAATCCCACTTATATTAAGGTACAAGATTATCTGGGTGAAACTGGCTGGTTTGAGTCCGAATGGTTAACACGCATGTTGTTTTTGTATGACTATACAAAAGACCTTTTCACAAGCGCCCAAAAGACAGATCTCAACAATTTCTTTCGACGCGCTGGCTGGACACACGCCCATCATGTCGATGGATATGTAGCGAAGCACTTTCCGAACCGACTCAAAGGAGACTACAACACTCGAGTTGGACATGCGTCTAGCGGTGCACTTCGGGGCGAATACACTCATGCAGATGAGAAAGGGGTCATGCGTAACAATATGTCTCGCTTAAGCTCCGTATTTAACAATCGTCGTGCCTCTGAGTTTATGACATTTGCCATGGTCGGCTTTTTCTTAAACGACGCCGAACTTCAGCGACATGCTAAGATCTACGCTAAAGAATGGATCATATACAGCATGTATGCGGATGGGGCCGTGGGCGAATTTCAAAGAAACGGAGACTATGGCCACAATCAAGAAGGCTTAGTCTACAACTCAATAAACGCTCAAGCTTACGCGATGGTTGCAGATCAGTTTGCTCGACGTGGAGATTTTGAGCTGTTCAATTTCGTAACCTCGAGCGGACTCCATGGAACTCAGGGCGGATCTAAAGGGCTTAAGATGAATATCGAGCTCTACTATAAACTCATAACTGGTGCCACCAAATGGTCATGGCCTAAAAAAGCAGGTGCCTGTCAGGTGCTCAATCTGGTTAACGAGTGCGGAACAAGCCGTGTAGTCTACGTTCAAGATCTTTACTTTGCTCCGCTCGCTAATCAGTATTACAAGAGCCAGTATATCCGCGATGGTTACAAACGGCTTTTAGCAAACTCCATAAAATATCCTTCGACCGGAATTGCATTCGGACCGATGGGAGCTCCTTATGGTGGAGTTGGTGCAGTTTTCCCAGGCGTATTGTTTATGTTTGGAGATATGGAAGGAAAAGCCGCCATCTATCCGGGCAAATAATGCTTGGCACAGCGCAATGAACGTGACGACTAGGTCTGTACCTAAGGCCTAACTTGGACTACATTGACGAGGCTTGAACTCGAAAGACTCGTCTCCGCATATAGCAGCAATCAACTCGACTCACTACTGCCTTGCAGGCGGTGGTGAGTCTGGTGCTTTAATGCGCTCAATTGATTGGAGCTTAACTCCTGTGGGCCCAGTTGAAACCTGGCCTCAAAGCTTGAAAACCTCTATTAGTACACTTCTTGAGTGTAAACTTCCAATGTACATTGCTTGGGGAAAAGAGTGGACTCAGTTCTATAACGATGCTTATCGTCCAATTCTTGGTGCTAAACACCCCGCTGCAATGGGTATCAGTGTTCAAGAAACGTGGCCAGAAATTTGGCCAACTATTGGCCCAATGTGGGCTGAAGTTTGGCAAGGTAAGTCGTTCGGTTTTGATAACTTTATGCTGACTATCGAACGATATGGTTATCCCGAAGACTGCTATTTTAATTTTTCATATAGCCCAGTTCGTACAGATAACGGTGATGTGAGTGGGATTCTTGTCACATTCGCCGAAACAACCGAGAAAGTGCTAGCAGCAAAAAGACTTCAGGCAGAGCGTGAAAAACTTTACTCAACACTGATGCAAGCACCTGCTTCAGTGGCAGTACTCAAAGGCCCGGATCTTGTTTTCGATATCTGCAATCCCAGATATTTTGAACTTGTAGGCAAAGACTCTACTATTCTGGGACAACCTCTTCGCAAGGCGATCCCAGAACTTGAAGAAGAGACGTTCGAGACTTTTGAGAGAGTATTTCGAACTGGTGAACCATTTATAGGAAATGAATATCCTGCTAGGCTTTCGCGAAATGGAAAAACTGAGACCGCATACTTCAATTTTATTATTGGACCAGCACGCGACCAAAGTCAAAATATCGAAAGTCTCATTATCTTTGCTTACGAAGTCAGTGCTCAGGTCCTTTCGAGGCAAGCTGTCGAAAAGCTCAATTCAGATTTAGAAGATGCACTTCGAGCACGTGATGAGTTTTTATCGATTGCATCTCATGAGCTTAAAACACCGCTCACCAGCTTAAGCTTGCAACTTCAATCAGCTAGGCGAAGGATTAAACCAGAGACCCATGAGGCGCCTGCCCCAGAAGTACTAGCAAAAGTAGTCAATACATCCATGACTCAAGTCACGAGGCTCACCCGCCTTGTCGAGGACTTACTGGACGTAGCTCGAATCCAATCCAATAAGATCGAGTACAAATTTCAAGAGTTTGAATTTAGCCAGCTCCTGAAGGATGTAGT
Source organism: Bacteriovoracaceae bacterium UBA1018 (assembly GCA_002291495.1). Taxonomy (GTDB): domain Bacteria; phylum Bdellovibrionota; class UBA1018; order UBA1018; family UBA1018; genus UBA1018. Next base: position 7,873 of record DBAE01000285.1, read on the forward strand.
CGAAAGTCATTCAGATCAAATCCAAAGTGCTAAATGTACGATAGAGCTGAAAATCGATGCTGATGTTATAGTTTACTGGGATCAAAATCGCATCGAACAAGTCGTTGTTAATCTCTTATCCAACTCACTCAAATATTCGCCTGGTACGCTTGTAACAATCGCGTTAACCAGCGACGAAGAAAGAGTTCAGTTCAAGATCCAAGACCATGGACCAGGGATCCCAAAAGATCGTCAGTCTAAGATTTTTGAGCGTTTTGAAAGAGCCACGTCAGCCCGAAATATTAGCGGGCTTGGATTGGGTCTCTACATCACCAGACAGATCGTCACTGCCCATCAAGGGACTATTCAAGTAGAGAGCGACGAAGGTCGCGGCACTACTTTCATTGTCGAAATACCGAAACGCATCCAAAATATTTAACCCCGTATTGATTGACCTATGAAGAATTCATCATAACTGTAACACGTCAGTCGAATAGCGTGTTTTATTTCGACTCCTCTTTCATATTGTGGCATTGAGAGCTCATTGACAGACTTAAAACTGCCCTCTGCAAAAAAACCAATCTTAGTGATCGAAGACGATCATGACACTCGTGTCAGCATAAGAGGTGTTCTCGAAAGCGAAGGCTACCACATTTATACTGCAACGAACGGAATGGACGCGTTTAACCTTCTGGATAAGATCCCCACTCCCGGCTTAATTTTTCTAGATTTAGTCATGCCAATCATGAACGGATGGGAGTTTTTTTCAGCGTTAAAAAAAGATCCATCTCGCGCTCATATTCCAGTGGCAGTTGTGACAGTGATTCCAGAAAAGGCTCTTGGATTGGACGCGATGAGCGTATTGGAAAAACCGCTCGATCTCGAAGCTTTAGCTCAGGTCGCTCATCAAGCCTGTAATTAATAGGGTTTTCCTAGAGTCATTGAATACTTTCCGGGTGCATAGGACTTAAGTCGTTCCATATAGAGATCCCGCATTTCAGCTGAATGTTCATCGTATGAGCTAGCAAACGGAAAGATCGCTATACCACCGCGTGGAGTAAATTCACCCACTACCTCAAGATATTTTGGCTGAAGAAGAGCAGTGAGATCGTTACAAATCTTTTGCACACAATCTTCATGAAAATCTCCATGATTGCGAAAACTGAAGAGGTAGAGCTTCAGCGCCTTGGATTCGACCATCTTATCAGCCGCGATGTAATTAATAAAAATGCGGGCAAAGTCAGGCTGACACGTCAAAGGACACAGAGAAGTAAACTCTGTACACACAAAGCTTACCCACTGAAGCTTGCCTGGGTTTTTATTGGGGAAAAACTCAAGGAGTTTGGGATCGTAGTCAGTTGTGTACTTTGTTCCTTGGCTACCGAGATGTGAAAGGGTTTGGAGTTCTCCGGGTTTTCGTCCTTCGTTTGACATAGAAAGAGAGCAATAGTCTACTTTGGCCCAACTAGTCAAATTACTTTATTAAAGCTTTTCGCTTAAGCCACTTGCCGTAGTCTTTGTTTAAGTCTGAAATCCCACAGAAAGTATTTAAATAATTCTCGAGTTTTTTACCGACCGACAGTTGGATGAGTTGCTGAAGGTCGCATCTGGAAGCAATCATCTCGAGAATAGCCCTTGAGGTCATGTAATGACGACGTACTGAATTTGTGCCCCCGTCGGTAGATCCACCAGTCCGAAAGGGATGTCCTAAGGCTCGGATATCAGCCGGGAGAGGCTCATTATTCAGCCACTTATAATCCACTTTGCCTCGATTACCCACAAAGTTAGCAAGTCCTTCTTGTAACCAGACGGGTATGGCATCTCCATACTTCTGAAACAAAATGATGTGAACCAATTCGTGGGCGAAAATTTCTTCAAAGTTCGACGGGTCGACTCGTGGCCCAAGATGCATACTCATGTCTGACTTTCGAGAGGCAGCAACGACCGAATGGGATCCTAAAGCGTGCGCTTTGAAAAACCTGTCCTCGTCTTGATACCAGTAAACGCGAATACGCCTGATATCCCACTCTAACGTTGCCTCTACCCGGTCTACGACACGACTGACTTGGGAAGATTTGACCCAAGCCGGCGAATTTTGCATCTGAAGAGCGTTATGCTCTAAGCCGGCAGCTCGAGCACTAATACCAGGAAGTAAGATTGACAATAATATTACCGAAAAGACCATATCCAATAAGAATAGCCCTAAGCATTCAAGATTCACATCCTGAAAGCATAGGGCTACTTGATCGATAGATCTTAACTCAGTAATTAAGCAGTTTTAGCGGTGTCTTTATTCAAGGTATCGCTCAAGCTACCACTTACCTTTGCAACGCCAGAGCGAATAGTTTCGCTTACGCTGCCATTCATCAGAGGAGTATTCACTCCTTTTGATTCGATGAATTGTTGAATGCGGAAACGATTTTTCCAAAGCATGTATCCGCCAAAAGCAATCAAAGCATAACCCCCATAGCGAATGTATGAACGATTATTGTTCGAAACATCTTGATAGAAATCGGTAACATCGGTTGAAGTCTTTTCGAAAGCCGACTTCATGGTATCAAATCCACTGGAAGGTCCTAATTTAGCATCTGCCATATACATCTCCTTTACGTTAAAACGTCTGGGAGTGCTCGATTGCAAACACCGAACCAACCAACTTGAGAGCTATTCCTTGAGACCTACCATCTTCTGTAGGTTCTGAATGCCTTTATCGCCCCCATCATTACCCAACCAGACTGAAAAGAGCTTTGCTACAAATCCGTTTGATCCACTTACTGTAGAAGTTTGCCCCTTGCTATCTTCGTAAGCCACAATTTCACCACCAGTAGGTAGCTTTTCTCCAACCACCGTAATTACGCTTCCATCTTCGGTTTTAGGGAAGCCTCGTAAGCCATCAAGAGCCTTCTTCATCTCTGCATCTTTCGAGACATCAATTCCGTTCTTCTTGAGAGCTTCTGTAAATGATTCGATGATTTGATCCGGACCCACAGATCTCAGAAAGGTGAGCTTAACTCCAACTGCTTTCATTTTGCCGATGGACTCGAGAGCTTCAGATTTTTTATAAGAAAACGTGTTGGGTTCGGGTGAAAAAAATTCAGCCACATAAACATTCGGAGTAAGAAATGCGACCTTTTTATATCTCAAACCGGCACCAAGCGGTTTCATCTCGTATGATCGAGTTCCAATTGTCAATTTCGCACTTTCAGAAAGTTTCACATCTTCAATTTCTTTATTTCCGACTTTGGTTTCCATGAGTGCAGCTTGAGCGCTCATCGAAAAGACCAATAACAGAGCAGAACTTAAATAAACTTTCATATTCATCCTTTTCTAGGGTTCCTTAGGGAGACTCGCTAAAATCAAACATATAGATGTCGTCTAAGCGAGTTCCCGGCTTAACCATAACCAGGTCCTTAATGGCTCCTGTTTTCAGGTCGTATACCCAACCATGAATAGTCGGGCGCTGAAAATTATGCCAGGCCCGTTGCACAATAGAAGTTCGAGCCAAGTTATGCACCTGCTCCATGACGTTGAGCTCTACTAAACGATTTGTCTTTTTCTCTTGGTCGCCATAGATCTCTAGCTCTTGTCTATTGTGTCGATAAACGTCTTTGATATTTCTAAGCCATTTATTGAGTAGACCAAAATGTTGGTTGGTCATTGCAGCCTTAACCCCGCCACACCCATAATGCCCGCAGACAATGATGTGCTTTACTTTGAGATAATCTACGGCGTACTGCAATACACTGAGCATATTAAAGTCTGTATGCACTGCGAGATTAGCAATATTGCGATGAACGAAAAGCTCTCCCGGCTGAGTGCCGGTAATTTCTTCCGCAGGAACACGACTATCAGAACATCCCAACCATAAAAATTCTGGCTTTTGATCTTTTGCCAACTCTTCGAAATAATCTGGCTTAAGAACTAGCTTTTCTTGAATCCAAGACTTATTGGCCAACAATAGTTTTTTATACGATTCCATAATTTATTACTTTCTGAAGAAGCTTGGATATTGCTTACGTTCGCAGTTTTTTAGTTCTACTGAAATATTTGAGTACTTAGCTGATTCCTTAAAGTCCTCAATCAACTCGTAGATATCGTGGTCAATAAACATTGCCCGACTGCCGTCTATCAAAACTCTCGAATCTGAAGGGACACGGGCAAAAACTCGTGAGAGTCTATTTTTATTTACGAACGAAACATCTTTCGTAAATCGAATCAAATAATCAGATCCTTCGTTGATAAAACTGACTGCAGAATAAAAGTTAGCTTTGACGATCATGATTACGCCCACAACCATGCCGAAGAAGACGCCCTGCAGAATGTCTGTAAACATGATTGCGACAATCGTAACGATAAACGGAAGAAATTGGTCCGCGCCATCTCGATACAGCTGCCTAAAGAGCGAGATTCTAGTCAGTTTGTATCCGATGACAAAGAGGATCGCAGCTAAACANNTATGAGATTTAGGATTCCTGGAATAATGATCACTGTCAGCAAGAGCAACACACCGTGAAAGAATGAAGACGCTCGAGATTTGGCACCAGCATATACATTGGCTGAGCTTCTTAAAATCACAGCTGTAATAGGAATGCCTCCGATAAGCCCGGCAGTAATATTTCCAACACCTTGGGCGACAAGTTCTCGATTGCGATCCGATATTCGTCGATAAGGATCGATCTTGTCAGTGGCCTCAATCGATAAGAGTGATTCCAGACTGCCAACTAAGGCAATCGTGACCGCTGAAAGGTAAACTGCCGGTTTCTGAAATGCGGAAAAGTCAGGTCGATGGAGATTGGAAAGAAATCCCCCGAGGCCACCGTTGATCGGCAACGTGACAAGATGGCTATTCTCGCCGCTCAAGTAAAGTTCCGGAAAGGAAACTCGGAACAGCTGATTGAGCAAAATCGAGGCAACTACCGCAACTAAGGCTCCTGGTATGTTTNNACTGCAACCAAAGCACCCGGTACGTTTTTTAAACCAGTACGCTTAATCCAGGCTGCACGACCCCAATAAATAATGATCGCTAATGAAACTCCACAGATAATGACTGCGCCCAGACTGAACGAATAGAAGGCATTGATAATATCTGTGAAAGTATTTTCAGTTCCAACAATATGCTTAAAAGCAAAGTCACCTTCAAAATCAACATCTCTACCGAGAGCGTGTGGGATCTGTTTTAAGATGATGATGATACCAATCGCCGAAAGCATCCCTTTAATGACACAGGTTGGAACAAAGGCGCTCACAACCCCAAGCCGAAAGCTTCCCATTACGATCTGAAGGACTCCAGCCAACAGGACTGCAAGTAGAAACGATTCGAACGATCCACAGGCTTGGATCGCGCCTGCTACTATAAGGGTCAGACCTGCTGCAGGTCCGCTCACACTCAGTTCAGAGCCAGACAAGAGTGAAACCACCAGTCCAGCGACAATTCCCGAAACAACCCCAGATAAGAGTGGAGCATCAGATGCGAGTGCAATTCCTAAGCAGAGCGGGAGTGCAACCAGAAAGACCACTATACCGGCTGAAAGATCTGATCTAAAAAAGCTCACCAGTTTTGTCATGACGAGCACTTTAAACTAGTTCGAAATAAATGAAAAACTGACTTTTCGAACGGCACAAAAGTGTCGAGACCTAAAAATGGGGGGAAGTGGTCTCGACACTTATTGTGACGCTGTTTAAGCTACAGCAGGCGCTGATTGTGAGGGAGGCAGTCGCGTCGAATCTATAGAAATTAATTCGATCCCGAGCGTCAATTTCAATACATCTGCGGCAGTCTCAACAAATTCAAACTTCAGCTGTGACTTTACTTCATCTGGAACATCACGCAGATCTTTCTGATTTTTTTTACACAGAATGATCTTTTCGATTCCGGCACGATGAGCAGCCAATACCTTTTCCTTAATTCCACCAACCGGCATCACCGCTCCGCGAAGAGTAATTTCTCCAGTCATTGCAATTTTAGGATTAACACTCCGCTTAGATAGTAACGATGCAATGGTAGTCAGCATTGTTATACCTGCAGAGGGTCCATCCTTCGGAATTGCACCCGCTGGTACATGAACGTGAATGTCTTTTTTCTCGAAATCCAGATTAGGAATAACGCTCGCAAGTTGCGACCGAGTCAAACTCAGCGCGATCTGCGCAGATTCTTTCATCACTTCTCCCAACTGACCCGTTAGCGTTAACTTTCCGCTTCCAGGCATTTGAGTCGCTTCGATAAAAAGGATTTCACCTCCTTGAGGGGTCCACGCTAGTCCTGTAGCAACTCCGGGTGATACCAAATGTTCCGCGACCTCGTACGCATACCTTTCGGGTCCGATCAGATCCTCAAGTTGATCTGCTTCGACGCGAACCGGGAGTGCCGNNCGAGGTTCGACATACAGCCGCTATTTTACGTTGTAAATCTCTCACCCCTGCCTCTCGTGTATGATGAGTAATCATCCGTAGAAGAGCCTCTTCTGTTATCTGTAATTGCTCGGTAGTAAGCCCATGCTCAGAGAGTTGCTTTGGGATCAAGTGGTTCTTCGCTATATGGAGCTTTTCGGCTGTTGTGTAACCGGAAAGATCAATCACTTCCATGCGATCTAAGAGCGGTCCAGGTATTGTTTCTAGAGTATTGGCCGTAGCGATAAAGAATACTTGGGACAGATCAAACGGCACATCTAGATAATGATCTAAGAACGTAGCATTTTGTTCTGGATCCAAGACTTCCAGTAAAGCACTTGCAGGATCACCTTGAAAACTTCGAGCAAGCTTGTCTATTTCGTCCAGCATAAAGACTGGATTATTTTCACCTGCTCGTTTTAACCCCTGGATGATTCGTCCCGGTAGCGCACCTACATAAGTCCGACGGTGGCCTCGGATCTCCGAGTCATCACGAACGCCCCCTAAACTTCCTCGGACAAATTTTTTGCCCAATGCTTTTGCAATGCTTTGCCCCAAGCTAGTTTTGCCTACGCCTGGAGGTCCAACAAAAAGCAAAATTGTACCGCGATTTTTCTTTTGAAGTTTCATCACTGCCAGATGTTGAATAATTCTCTGTTTGATCTTATCCAGCCCGTAGTGATCTCGATCGAGACTCTCTCGAGCAGCGCGCAGATCAATGTCTTCTGGCTGAGTGGGGGATGCTTTTTTCCAAGGCATTGCACAGAGCAAGTCCAAATAATTTCGGATGACATGAGATTCGGGCGAAGCGTTGCCAGCCGTTTCAAGCCGATTCAACTCTTCAAGAGCCGTCTTTCTCACTTCTTCAGGCATTTGTGCGTCATCGATGCGCTTACGATAGTCATCTCGACGCTGAGGACCGTCCCCTTCGCCCAACTCATCTTGAATGGTTCTGAGTTGTTCTCTGAGTAGCGCTTCTCTCTGCATCTTACCCATTTTGTGGGAAAGCTTATCGCGAATCTGACTTTGAATCTGCAATGCATCCTTCTGGGTTTGCATCAAGTCGAGTAACATGAGAGCACGGTCTTTGATCGAAACCGTCTCAAGTAACTCTTGTTTCTTATCCACTGCCAATTCGAGGTTTCCGGCACACAAGTGTGTAAGATACACGGGATCGTCAATCCCCTGAACAAGTTCAGAGAGCTGCGATGTATCTGTAGGGAGGAGAGCTAAAATTTCTTCAGCTACTTTTTTTAAACTGTCGACCAAAGCGGCTTCGGTTTTCGTATCGGTATCGTGAGTATCTAGCCAAGGTTCAGCATGGGCTTGTATAAAGCCGCCCTGTTCTTGATAGGTACTTATCTTAAAACGAGCAACCCCTCGAACTACGATTTGAAACCCTTTGTCTCCTTCACCGCGGGATTTTTGNNGATCTTTCTCAACAGGTTCTTGCCCATCTAGGTCCGTCTTCTGAGCTACCGCCAGGATCCAATCGTCGGTAGCTTTGAGCGCAAACTGAACAGCAGCAATACTCTTAGGCCTTCCAACTCGGAGGGGCAGCGCCAATCCGGGATAGATCACTGAATTTCTTATCGGTAGTACAGGCAATAGTTGGTTCGTCGGATATTCCATAGTTCTAAAACAATGGATCTGAAATACGATCTGTCAAATCCGATTTAAAAATTGATTTCTCATACAGAAGTGACAAATTAAGACTTACGTGAAAATCCATAATACTCTCCCCCTGTTACTGAGCTGTTTGGAAAAATGGGAAAAGATTCCGACCGAAAAAAAATTTATCGAAGAGTATGCCGTCCCAATGGAGCAGTCGGTTGGTAACTTCTTCGAGGATTTTTATTCGGCTTTGCTTGAACTTGACTGGGACCAATACAGAGCTCATGCGTTAAAGATTGATCCTAAGCACGAAGAGGTCCGTCTCAAAAAACATATGCGGGATATCGAGCGACTATTTGAAGTCCCGCTCTCCGGTGAAGTTGTGCTGTTCGGTAGCTTTGAAACGATGGATGGATTTGCGAGGTTTGATTGGGGCAACCATAAAGTCTTTTTAGGCGTCGATGAAAGTTTTGATGATGGCCAATATATCGATATTTTGACTACTCACGAACTTTTCTGAAGGATTGAGCTGCGCTGTCTCAGAAATCTTAGTACCTGGATATTGAAGCACGGGCCATCAGTGGATCAACCCATCCACGCCGAGATTAAGTCCTTAGACGGAGATTACGGAAGATTCTATAATAGTAGGCTCTATCAACCTCAGATGCCAACCTACGCTCACTATGTCTGGGCTTGGGCGTGGGTAAAAGATCTCCTATCTCGTTATGCGGGAGGCGACCCCCGAAAACTCGTTGATCGATGTGCAAAAGACTTTATTCAAGATGCATTGGAATTTCGACTATGAGCACTTGGATATGGACAGCGCACATGGCCTCTACGTTCTTTATGACGGGACTCATCTGGCTGATTCAAGTAGTCCATTATCCTCATTTTTGCACAGATCGCGCACGAGCATTTTGCAGTCTTCCACAGGCGTCACAGCGCTTTGATTTCGTTTATTGTGATTCCAATTATGGCGATTGAGTTGTTATCTGGAGCAGCATTGCTGTTGATTCGACCCGTTTTTGTCACCCAAACAAACGCAATCATATGCTTGTTTTTCGCCCTTTTAGTATTTNNAGCTCACAATCGGTTAGTGATAGGAAAAGACACTCAAACAATACGCCGCCTCATCAGTACCAACTGGATAAGAACCGTAACTTGGGGCATACATTCGATATATATAATTATTATAAATATATATTCATGCAATGTGTAACATAACCACAGTGCAATACGGCTTTAGTTTTGCAAACATGCCGGCCATGCCTGCAAATAAAATCGGTAAGGTTGGAACGCTTGTGATGTTAACCCTGACAGCAACAGCGCTTATGGCGTGTGAGCCTCTCGATTTTCGAACGCAGTCTGCGTTGGCCATTTCTAGCCCAACTAAAAAGCCTGATCAGGACAAAGGCAAACCTGACCACGACAAAAAAGATAAAGGTAAGAAGGACGACGACTTCGGGTTTGATGATAAGGAAAAATATGTAGATGTGTCACAAAAAGGCGGAGAAGATCCCGAAGATCCGATCGAGATCGAATTACCTGATGATCCCCAAGAAGCAGACGCGGTCATGAATGAGAACATAGATGACGACATGGATGATATCGAGTCCGGACTAGCTGGGCGAACCGCAGGCAGATGTCAATCAGATCGGCCCGGAACCCTCTGTCTAAATTTGAAATTTGTTGAATACAAGAACGACTCCGAAAGCGCCCGAAAAGCAAGAAGTGACGCGAGAAAGATCATCAACGAGGTCAATAAGGTTTGGGAGCCATGTCGGATCCAGTTTAAGATGAAGCATTTTGCCTGGGTTGATCCAAAAAAATATCGACTCCCACAAACAACCTCTCATCTCTCCGAGCTCCACCCTATCCGAGATGCATTTGCAGATGGCAGAAATCTCCTCCTGGTTATTACTGATAACTGGAATAGACGAGGCTCTCTAGGTCAAACCTTTGCCAATGCTTGGACCTCCTTTCCAGGGGACAATCATGAAGGCGCAATTATTGAGCGCAAAGCGAAACATGATCCAAATCTGAGTGCCCATGAGCTTGGGCATTATCTCGGCTTAGATCACGAGCGAGACTATCAAAACCTCATGAATCCCGTGGTGCATTACAATTCCCAAGGGCTAACTGAAAACCAATGTACCGTCGCCCGGATTACTGCGGAGAAGTACTGGAAAGACCGACTCGAAATATCCTAATCTTTACGGCCAACTGTCCTAATTTTAGATCAGTGTGACTTTCTGTTTGTACTAATTTTGGTACAAATCAACGGTAGAATCATGCTTTGACTTTGGCCCGTTCCTTGCTGTACTGCACAAGTATCGCATTTTGCGATTAGGCTGGAACCTGGGCAAGCGCCCAGGAGATTTAACACTGCCGCATAGTTACGAGGATGTGACTGGCAGTTTGATTGATTGAGAGGAAGTTACATTGAAAAAATTTGTTACATGGATCGTAATGAGTTTTGTCGTTGCTGTTTGCTTGATGGTTGGCCTTCACTGGGTCACCTACAAAAAAGTTCAAAAAGGCATCGTCAAAATTGAGAATTTAACCGAACGCCAGAAGATCACAAGCGACCTCATGCTCGAGATGGAGCGCTACCGAAGACTGAATGGCGGATTTCGGAAATTGACTGATCGCGAGATCGTCCAAATCAAAGATTCGCTCAAGGATAAGATCGTAAAAGGCGTCTCTAAATTAGATGGCCTTGAGTCCACTGAAGAAGAAAAAGCACTCGGAAAGAAAGTGAGTGACCTCACTACCGAGCTCTTTCTCTTAAGCGCTAAGCTTGAGCCTCAACTCTTCACACGTGACGTTTACCAAAAAGAACCCATTCGAGAAATCCACACTCAAATTATCAACGCACTTAATTCGATTCGAACTAAGTCTGAAGAGCGTACCAAACTCGTAGAGCCTGAAACCGTGCAACTCGCTGATCAATCACTACGTGGACTCGCAGGATTGGCAGTTTTTGCACTTCTCATGATCACATTGGTCTTGGNNGGCCAATATATGGTTTATCTCCGCCCGACTCGTCAAATCGCCAAGCGTATTGCCGACATCAAGGATGGAAAAGTCGTGCACGAAGGCGATGTCGTACTTAAAGGTTTTTACGGCGAAGTGGAAAGCACGCTCAATGATCTTGCCGCAACTGTTGAAGCACAACGCAAAGATCGTCACCAGTTCTTAACGGCAGTGGCCAGTGACTTGAGATCGCCGCTTGTTTCGCTCCAAGCTGGAGCTAACATGATCGGCGAACGACTTGACTCCGCCCAGCGAGTACAAGTAGCAGAAGCCATCAAGCGCTCGCTCTTTCGATTAACAAAAACTCTCGATGATCTCACCGATATCATTGATATCGATCGAACCGATATCCGACTTGATGAAAGCATTGTCGACCTTGGAGATCTCATCGAACGCGTCTGCGGAATGTTGGGTGGTCCAGAGACTCTGCATCCAGTTACTGCAGCCGTTAATCACGAGCCAGTATGGACTCTGATCGACGGTAAGCGCTTCGAACGCGTCCTGATCAGCTTGGCTTCAAAACTCATGCTTCATCGCCCTCAAGGCGGTAAGATCGAGATTTCGATGAGCAAGCCAACCTCAGGGCCATTCCGTGGAATTGAGATTTATGTCCAAGACGGCGGCCGTAATGACCTTATTTTCGGTAAAGCCAGCGGTCCAGAGCAAGATATCTTAAAGCACTGGATCCGTGAAAATGGCTTTGGAATGACCCTCGCCCACAAAATCATCAAAGCACACAACGGAAGCATCACTGCAGCAGGTGTTGCCGGAACCGGCATTCAGTTTACAATTCGAATCCCAGAAGATCGAGTAGCAAACTCGGGACTTACATCCGGTTTCTCAAATGCCGGTGCATTTGAGAGAACTCGCAATAAAGCGATGTTAGCCGATCAAAATCAAGGCCTGCACGGTATTCGAGTCTAGTTCGTAGTTTGTTCCTCCAAACCAGCCACACAAAGGCCGACTGAATCAAGGAATGATTCAGTCGGCCTTTGTATTTTTACTTCTTAAAGTTTCCCGCAGCTAAGCCATGTTTTCGGATCAGAGTGTAGACTTCTGTTCGTGATTTAGAAGCGAGTTTTGCAGCACGAGAGATATTTCCACGAGCCACTAAGAGAACTTTCTCTAAGTAAGACTTCTCAAATGAAATTTTGGCTTCAAAGAAAGTCGGAACGTTACTGGATAGCTTATCACTTTCGGCCGGCTCAGCTTCATTGTCATCGATCAAATCCGGGAATAAACTCTTCGCGGTAAGGTAGCCCTTTTGATCACTGAGAGCGAGCGCTTGCTCAACACGGTTTTCTAATTCTCGCACGTTACCCGGCCAGCTATGCAGCTGGAGAGACTTCTCAGCATGAGGAGTAAAGCCCGCAAAAGGCTTACCTAACTTCTGAGAAAGGCGTGAAGCAAAGAGAGAGGCAAGATACAAAATATCCTGTGGGCGATCTCTCAGCGCAGGAGCATGAATCGGAATGACGTGCAAACGATAGAACAAATCTTGCCTAAATCTACCGCGAGCGACTTCATCTTGAAGTGACCGATGTGTAGCTGCAATGATTCTCACATCTACCTTAATCGGTTGCGTCGCACCCACCGGAAGGATTTCGCGTTCCTGGAGGACTCGCAACAACTTAGTTTGTATAGAAACTGGGGCATCACCGATCTCATCCAGGAAGNNTCCAGCGGCATCTCGCCGATCTCATCCAGGAAGAGCGTGCCACGGTCCGCTCGAGCGAAGAGTCCTTGTTTATTTTCACGTGCATCAGTGAAAGCACCACGGACATATCCGAAAAGCTCGGACTCAAGCAGAGTCTCAGGCAACGCGCCACAGTTAATGGCAACAAATGGAGCATTACGACGCGGACTAATTTGATGTAATGCCCTTGCAATCAGTTCTTTTCCAGTACCACTCTCACCACTGATCACCACATTGCTGCTCACTTGAGCTGCAGTTGCGATCCGCTTGAGAACAGGATCCATCGCGGGATCCCGAGACCGTACTATTTTTCTGACATCCTCGTTTGATACAGCTTCTGCGCTCTCGTAAACTTCCGTTTTAAGTCGGTACTGATCGATCGCATGAGCAATTTGCTGCTTGAGCCCCCCCTCTTGGAAGGGCTTACGAATATATCCGCTTGCTCCGAGATTAAAGGCCGACACAGCGGATTCGACGTCTCCGTGTGCTGTAATCATAAAGATAGGCACCCAGGGAGCGTATTCTCTTAACTTAGGAAGCAGCTCAAGACCGTTCGTTTCTCCGAGTCGCAGATCAAGCAGGATCAAATCAACCTGATGCTCGCGAACTAGCCTAACTGCATGTTCGGGAATCGATGTGCACAAGACTTCGTAACCTTCGCTCTGTAAACTCAGAGAGAGAATATCTGTGATTTGCTCATCGTCATCGATCACTAAGATTTGTGCTTGCTTCATACTGTTTCGTACTCCCCTGGAATCCAAAATGAAAATTTAGTTTTTCCTGCGTCAGAAAAAGCCTTTACGGTACCGTGATGGGCTTCAATGATCTGTTTAACGACGTGCAAGCCGATTCCTAAGCCTTGCTGCCGACTCGAATTTGAACCTCGGTAGAATCGATCAAAAATTTTGATGGTCTCGCTCAAAGCGATATTCTTACCTTGGTTGGTGACTGACACTTCAACATGAGGCACTTTAGTTCGCCTACTCTCAGCTGATTCTGCCGAGATCAGTTCACCGTCTAAAATGACCATCTCTTTCTTGTTCTCAAGTTGGTTTTCAAGCTTGAGATCATTCGCGATGGGTCGCGAAGTAGAAAAAGCTTCGACTTCGATCAGAGTGCCTTCTTGCCCATACTTGATCGCGTTCAAAAAGAGATTTTCAAGGACTTGAACCATCCCATCCCAGTTAAAGGATGCCCTGAGCTCCGAAGGAGCATGAAGCTGGATCTGCATGCCCTTCTTTTCAGCCATAGGCCTTACTTCATCAATTGCCGTCTGAATGGCTGACGGTAGATTTTTCAGACTCAGGTCAAAATCAAAGAGGCCCTTTTCTTCGCGCGACAAATTTAGAAGATTGTTAATCATCAGCTCTACACGTTTAGAGGCAATTAAGCAGGCACTAAAGCCCTTCTTTCGAGCACTCTCCGATAAGGTGTCCTGATGCGATAATAGACTTAAACCCTCTTTCAAAGCAGCTAAAGGATTTTTGATCTCGTGAGAGATGGTCTCCAAAAATTCGGTCTTTGCTCGGTCCAGTGACTCAAGCCGTGCGGCCATAGAATTGAACGCGCGTGAAAGTTCATTTAACTCACGCACACCATGCTGATCGGGTAGCCGGAAATGCAGATCACCACTTTTAATTTGGGCGGTAGCTTTCTCTAGGGATCCTAAAGGTTCAATTAATCCTTTACGGAAGAAAAAAATCAGCCAAGTATTAATTGCTGCAGAAAGTATAAAGGCGACCAAGATCAAATGGAGAAGCCCGCGCGAAGCATCATGGGCTCGGCGAAGTTTAATTTCTCGCAGATTCTCAACTTCCTTCTTTAAGATATGCAGATCGCTCAAAAATTGAGGTGATTCGTAACTCAGCGCATTTGCTTGTTGGCCAGTCTTGGCATTATTGGCTCCTAAGATTTGTTGCAAAGATTCGATCAAGGAACGCAGCATCATCTCTTCGTGAGCGACTGAAGCAGAATCTTTTGGATTGAGCGACTGGTTCCACTTTTTCTGAGCTTCTGTCCTTGCATCATAAGCAGCTTCAATCTGCACAAAGATCGGTTGAGCTCGTAGGTCAGAGGTCACGAGATCACGAGTTTCCTCAAACTGACTTCGCGCAACGGAATAAGCACGTACTCCAAGAATGACGGTTAGGAATATTAGGGAACCTGAAATGATAAAAACATGGGTACGTAAACCCCATGCGCCAAACAGATTACTAAACAGCTTTTTCAAAAACACGGCTCGAGTCTACCGCATTTAGCAAACACTGCAACTGCGGCGCGTCATATTACGAACCCGATACAATTAGTTACTGGTCGGCCATTGGGTCCCACTGATATAGTAAATTTCATGCGCAAAAAATCATTTGCATCCCTGTTTGCGTTTCTCCTTGCTTGCTCGGTCTTCAACTTTTCACTAGCCGGTGCTCAACAACCCATCAATCTCCAGGCCGCTTTTGAAGCAGCAATTCGACATAGTGAAATTCTGGCTCAACAAAAAGAGCTGACCGTTCAGGCATCCGAAAGAGCAAAGCAAGCGCAAGGTGGCTTACTCCCAAATGTTAATTTTAATGCTTCTTACTTACGTCAAGACACACCTGGATCAGGCCTTGGCCGGAGTGTTTCACCCGAATCTCAAACCAACTCGCGCTTGACCGCCTCTCAACCTCTATTTCGAGGCCTAAGAGAGTTTGCCGGAATCAGACAAACTCAAAAACTAGAGCAAGCCCAGAAGGAAGACCTAAATACTGCTACTTTTCAGCTTTATCGGGATGTCACTTCCATCTTTTTTTCAATCCTAATTACTGAACAAGATATTAGAAATCTTGAAACTGAAATTGGTCTGTACGGAGACCTGATTAAAGAACTCAATCAACGTGTACGCATCGGCCGTTCTCGCCCCACCGAATTGCTCAACGTACAGTCTGTTCAAACCAATCTCACGGCTCAAAAAGAGGTTCTACTCGGGCAACTCCGAACTTCGCGCGAACGCCTCGAGTTTTTAACAGGGCTTGATGCAAAAATCCCACTGGATGATACATCAAAAGCTGAGGCTACTCCGACCGATCCTTCGACTGACGCTTATCTCAAACAGCTCGAAGCACGCCCTGATGTCAAGGCTGCTCAGATTCGCAGTGAAGCGGCAGAAGAGTCCGTGTCTATAGCTCGTGG
>DBAE01000285.1:23773-33367 GCA_002291495.1 Bacteriovoracaceae bacterium UBA1018
ATGCTCAGGTAGCCCTTACTTTACCGCTGTTTGCAGGAGGAGTGATCCAGTCCCGAGTTCGTGAAGCTGCCTCAATTGGCAGACAGGCCGACTTTAATACAGCGCAAGTTCGCAGACTCGCATCGCAAGAAGTGCAAATCTTTTTTGAAAACCTGAAGGCCGATCAGGCTCAAGTCAAAACACTCACAAAAGCCTATGAAATCTCTGAACGAAACTATAAGCAGACCCTTCGAGACTATCGACTGGGATTGACCACCAATATCGACGTTGTTCAGTCTCTGACTCAGTTTCAATCGAGTAAACGTGCTCTAGATCGAGCTAAGCTCACTGAAAAATTTGATCGTATCCAGCTCGAGACGGTTTCTGGCCAAAGACTGGATTTCTTGAATCAGTCTTAGACTTAGATCTTAGTATTTTTTAATACTTTCTTTGGTGGTTTCAAAAAACTTCGACAGCTCATCAATTGCATTCGGATCATGGCACGCCTCAACATTATTTGAGGTTCCACAGACCCGTCCAGCTTCTGCTTTTAGATCTGTAAGCCAAATGCCTAAAAAATCTAAAGCAGTTTTTCGAATGTCTCGAATCGCTTGTTTCTCCCTAACAGGGACCAAGGTAGTGCGAGTATCTTTTGTGAACTGAAGTTTCTCAGGAGTTTTCCGGAACTGAGAAATACTCTGAATTAGAGACGAAGCCTTGGATCGAAAATCTGAACAAGTTAAAGATTCGGCTTTATTGACAGGTTTCGGGCAACCGAAGTGTTCGTTTATACGAATAATGCATTGGTTTCGGACGCGAGAAAAAGGAAGCTGCGGCTCGTTAATCTCTTTGTTTCGTTGCTCATCTGTCAGGCCCGACTCGGAAGTAACTGCGGGCAATTTCATTACATTTGAAAACTTAAGAAAGAGCAGTAGAGCGAGCTCACGTTCACTCATCTCCCCATCTTTGTCCATATCTGCACGACAAATGTCCGGAGCCTTAGCTAAGGCGACATCTAACAAAGCTTTTGTAAACAAGCTTCCGTGTTCGGTATCTACTGCTTTTTGCGTTCGCAAGGATGCAGCCATTAAGAAAAAATCTTTCTGTGTCATTCGTTCAGAAAGCCGGCACTCCATTGCTCCACTCTCACAAGCATCGATGATCCATCCGGTTGGTGCCCGATCTGCAAAAGTTTGCAGATCTTTAAAACTGACTGCATTGTCGTCGATTGACTTACTTTGTAGCTCTGGAAAATCTATCGGCACTAATATCTTGAGATGATCTAAATATGAGTCAGTCGTTCCATGAGACGTGAGATAAATCATCGTCTTTTGTCCTACTTCTAACTTCTCATCAAGCGCGGCCAAGAAAGCTTCGCGAGGTGAATGTTGGCGAGCATTCTTTAGCTGCTTGATTTGTTCTTCTGAAAACTCCTTGGATCGAGACGGATCTTCAGAAACAGCCTCATAATATTTTTTGGCAAGTGCCCAATGAGAAGACTGAAATTGTAGAACAAATACTTCTTGATCTGTGATCAGGTGTTGTTTTGATTTTGGAATTCCCCAGAGTTTTTCTTCAATGATCTCGATAGCCTGAAGATTTTTCTGAGTGCCTGCGAAGGTGGCTTCTGACTTTTGATTCTTAAAATCAAAAACAATATTAATGGCACTCAGAGATTTCGCATTCGTGTCATTAGTGCAATCTCCCGCTAAGGCGCCCGATATACTAAACGTAAATAAAATAATGGCTATGAGTGACGAGTGCATTAATTTCCCACCCTAAAAATTAGCACAATTTCAAACAATGAAACTATCGTCATCTAAATGGCGGACCCTCAATTCAAAGCAATAAACATTTTTCTGGTCTTTCTGTTTAATTTACTTACACTCATAGTGGGGGAATCTATGGCACGCTTTTCACGGAAGAAAGAAAACGAACGAAAACTTACAGTCGAAGAGAGACTTTTAGAGATCTGGAACCAACAGGTCTTCTTTATCAAGAAGAAGTTTCCACAGGCTGAGACTGAGATCCTAAAGATCCAAAAGAGCTATACTCGGAAGACAGACTTTTGCCCTACCGAAGAAGCCACCAACGCGCTTCGCGATCTTTACGCATCCTTAAATATACCAAGCTCTCAAGGTCCAAGCCCTACTGCTTAAGCACCTAGTTAGTGAAGGTTACCCTTGAGCTCATTGAGAGACGCAAGGCAAGTCGGCTCACCTGGACATAGCATGAGTGCTGCCTCAAATTCGGCAATGGCTTTGAGAAGCATTCCACGAAATGCAAAAAGGCGACCCAAGTTCATATAAGGATAATGCCGAGCTTCGTAGCGTGTAGCTACTTTGGCTTTTTCAAACCATTCTACTGCTGCATCGAGCTCGCCCAATGCCATAAGATAAGTGCCAATGTCGTTGTAGGCATTGCCAAAAGAAGGATCGATTTCGATGGCCTTCTTGCATTCTTCGATTGCTTCATGAAGACGCTTTTGGAAACTGTAGGCCCAACCTCGAAACGTATACCCTTCAGCAGTAGGATAGATCCCAATTGACTTGGTATAGAGATCAATCGCTTTATCAAGACGCCCTTCTGATTGAAACCGCTGGGCTTCGCTCCATAAAGCCAAAGCTCGTTGCTTAAGGAAAGACACGTCTTTCATACCTTCAGACGTACTTTCCCGCTCCGAATCTGTCAAACTCTAATAGAAACAAGACTTTCTTACCAAAAACCGATAAAAAAAGTCTGCCATAAGGATCGAAACCTAAGGCCAAAAAAGCCAATGATTTCTTAAGAAGTAACGCTTACTCCGCCGAAGTGACGGACGAGCCTAAACAGGTGTCCAGGTATTAAACACCGCTCAACAGAAGGCTCTCTGCGCTTGAAGCGGATGTATTTGAAACCTCTGGAGCCATTTTGCTCGATCATGCAGTTCGTGGTTTTAAGCTCGTGGCACTCGACATGCATTTAGGCCAGCGTCCGCAAGATGCGGCACTTATACTAACTCCTCTCTCTCAATAAGCCCTTCAGGCGTTAAAACCTGAAGGGCTTATTTTCATTTTGCGAGGAGCTTGGACCCTAGCCTGATTCTGAATTAGTCTTTTTCTTGAAGTAATGGGGCGAGTTCACGACAGAACGTCGCGATAATGAGTTGATCTTCAGATCCCATCGATCGAGTTGCAATGTCCTGAAGCAATAGTACACCGATGATTTTACCCTGGGTTAGAATTGGAAAGGACATCTCCTCAGCTTCTTCCAGCAAGTGAATGGAACCTTTTTCAGCGCATTTACCCAAATGGCCCATTCCCACTTCGAATCTAGCGACGTTCATGGGCTTGCCTGCACTTACAACAAGGGTTCCCTCAGATCCAATCACACGAAAAATACTCATCGAGGAAAACTGTTTCCACTTTTCGAACTCTGCCAGCGCAAACGAACATTGCTTTGAAACTTCCTGAAACGCCTGACATCTTGCCGATAGATTTTTGAGTACTTTCGGAAGTGCCCGCCGAGTAGGAAGCCTCATAATATAAAGGCTGACTGCCAAACCTATCGAAGCCAATATCAGTCGAGCACGTGTGGACGACAAAAAGAATGTCCCAGATATTCCCATGCTAATGGCGATACTTAGAATACCGATTACCTTGGCTTGCATAGGAACACTTCGGGTGAGCTCCCAATCATGAAGATGAGGTCCAAAGATCGGGTGACTGAGGAGCTGAGAGTAGAACCGCTCTGAGCCTCGAGCAAAACAAGCTGCGGCCAACACAATAAAGGGTGTTGTCGGAAGCAGAGGGAGAAATACTCCAATGATACCCAGGACTAACGAAAGCCAGCCACAACCGATATAGAGGTATCTGAGATTACGATTTTTAACGAGGCGACTGGCTGCGAACTGATTCATTGACCCCGGTCCTGATTAAATTAGCTAGAATTGATCAGACATTAGCATAAACGACTGAAGCCTGATATGGTTGTGCACCAAAGTTATGTTGTTCTTTAACCAAATTAAAAGAGATTTTCAGCCCGGCACGTGGAAAAAGGGGCAGGCCATCTTTAGGCAGAGCTGCGTATCCCATGTTCGGCTAAAAAATAATCTCGTTACAGGTAAGATCAACGATTCCGAAGTGTTCGATTCCGCAATCCTAGTTGAGCGCGGGACCATCATGAGTTCTAACTGCTCATGCTCTGCACATGGGATGTACGAAAAACACTGCCGTCACGTCGCAGCACTGAGTAACTGGATCCTCGAGCGAGGAAGCCTACTACGCTCAGGTATTGGTGGACCTGAACAAGGCATGGCCGAAGTAGATGATGACAATGGCCTGGTGGCAGAAAAGCCAGCCGCACCCAAAACTCTCAATGCAGAACCGGTCGCATTTGCTCGAGCCATCTTTCAAAATAAAGTACTGACTGCGATCACAGTTGAACCGGCGCTTCGTTATCTTGATCAAAAAAAGAGCGCCTATCAGGTCGATACATTCAATCAACTCATCAAGCAGCACGAAAAGGATGTTTGGAGAACTACCCAACACGTGTACCTCAAGCTGCTACATGAGTACGTACCAGTTATTCATAATGTCCATGCGCCTAAGGTCACTTATCAGGGTCAGAGCGCATTAGAACATCTGGCCAAGCTCCTCACGCACGAGCATAAAAGCCAGATCGTTTTTCACGAATCACTGCAGGTAAAATACGATCCCACCCCGCTCAGACTGGTTTCTCTCAATATCGGGAGCAAAAAAGAACGCACTCGCGTCCTTACTTATGAGTTTAAGAATGAACGAGCTACTTTTACCTCTCAAGATCTAGAAAAACTGGCCGTCTTTGGACGACTGAGTTCGCACTATGTCTGGAAAGACGAAACACTTTACCGATTTGAAAAATCACTCCTTCTCCTTTCTCAGTACGCCAACCGAAGTGGTGTGGCCACCAATGAAGGGACAAAAAACTCTGCTGTTGCACCAACTGGCTATTCGACTATTCATGACGACGAAGAGTATCCACTTCATCCTCTCTCAGCCTATCGCCTGAGCCTCGAACTAGGAGTCGATACTTTTACCGTTGATCCGGAGTGGAAAGAGTTCTTTGAATGGAAAAAAACATTTGAAAAGAAACGCACTCCACCGCTTCCGGACGTCGATTACGGATTTGGACTGCGTGACTATCAAAAAAATGGTGTGTCCTGGATTTGGAGTCTTTATCATCGCGGCTTGGCAGCACTTTTGGCTGATGACATGGGACTTGGTAAAACCCATCAAGTCTTAGCCATTCTCAGCAGCATTTACGCGAGCAAACCAAGACCTAAGCTCCCTACCTTAGTCATTGCTCCGACCTCAGTCGTATCTGCTTGGATTCAAAAGCTTGAGAAATACGACACGGGCTTAAAGTGGAGCGTCTTTCACGGTAAAGGACGAGTCCTTCCAAATGCCGGCGTTAATCTTGTACTTACTACTTATGGGATCTTGCAGCGCGAGCCTGCCCTTCGAGAACGTGAATGGCACATGGTCATCCTGGACGAAGCTCAAGCCATCAAAAATGCTATCACGATCAGCTCACGCGCTTCGAGAGTACTCAAGAGCAAGTTTCGAATTGCGATGACGGGTACACCGATCGAAAATCATTCGACTGATCTCTGGTCCATCATGGAATTTTTGCTCCCCGGTTATTTAGGCTCTCTTCCTCGCTTTAAGCGACTTTATGGATCAGGCCGTGAAGAACCATCACAGAACCAAACTCAAGCATTGAGACGCTTAATCTCGCCTTTCCTATTACGTCGAACGAAAGATCAAGTCCTCACAGAGCTCCCAGAAAAAACCGAAGAGGTCATCCTCTGCGAAATGACCGCGACTCAGAAGAAGGCTTATCGTGCCTTTTTATCGAGTAACGAGGCGGCAAAAGCGCGTGAAGAACTCGAGGGAGATAAGAAGATCAATTATGCAAACATTCTGGCCTTGCTCACACGGCTCAAGCAAGTTTGCGATCATCCAAGACTTCCTGATCTGACGGGTGGAAAAGTTAAAAAAGCTCAGTCACTGGATCCATGGGAAAGCGGAAAGTGGACAGCTTTTGATGAACTTCTGAATGAAGCATTGGGCTCAAACCTCAAAGTGGTGGTCTTTACTCAGTACCTAGGCATGATTGATCTAGTCACGCATAGTCTACGCGAAAAAGCCGTAGGTTACACTGAACTCCGTGGAGACACGCCTGATCGCGCAGCAAGGATACAGCGTTTTGCAGATGATCCTGACTGTCGAGTATTTGTGTGTAGTCTTCTGGCAGGCAGCTTAGGTATCGACCTTACTGCTGCGAGTGTCTGCATCCATTTAGACCGATGGTGGAACCCCGCCCGTGAAAATCAAGCAACCGACCGGCTACATCGTATTGGTCAAACTCGAGGTGTGCAGGTTTTCAAACTTCAGATTCCTGGAACTATCGAAGATCGGATCGCTAGCATTATTCAATCTAAGGTTGAGCTCTCTGATGCTTTAATTGAACAATCTGCAATCGGATTGAAAGCTTTCTCGAGAAAAGAACTACTCGAACTTCTTACGTCAGTAGATTAATCCGCAACACCACGACTAGATTTTTGACGAGATAAAAAAGTGGGATTACCATTTGGATATGATCCCATTTTATCGGCCGGACAAGCGCTATCAAGAGCTCGAATCAATCCTTAAAGAACTTGTTGCTACGCCCACAGGAAGACGTGCTTTCTTAGCTTCCCTTCCTCTGTTGCTCGCAGCTTGCGGCGGAGGTAGCCGCCATCGAATGCGTGAAGGAGATAACTCTGGCCAGTCGACACAGTTATCAGTTCAAGATGAGCAGCGCATGACCCAGCAAGTGATGCCACAAATGCAGAAAGAGTACCCAGCGCTGAACGATCCTGAATTACAATCTTACATCCGAACCCTCGGACATAAGATTGTCGCGGCAAATGGACTAATTGGTAATCCCTATCAGTACAACTTTATAGTGGTCGCTGTACCGTACGTCAACGCCTTCGCCTTACCCGCACGCACAGTTTTCGTTACTGCCCCCCTGATTGAAATGGCTGAGACTGAGGCAGAACTCGCAGGAGTCATCGGCCACGAAGTCGGCCACATCAAAGCTCGGCATACGGCCGAGAGGATGGACAAAGCAGAAAAAGAAAAAGGAAACTCGTGGCTCTATGGAGGAATTGGTGGACTCTTAGGTGGAGCTGCCGGATTTGGGTTAGGAAAACTCATGTGTCCACCTAAAGACAAAATCTGTCTAGCCAAGGCTGCTGGACTCGGAGCAGCCGCAGGCGCGGGTGGCGGGCTCCTCATTCAAAAATTTGCTTTTATGGCCAACTCTCGCGAAGACGAAATGGAAGCTGACCGTATTGGATTTAAAACTGCGGTCCAAGCAGGTTATTCGAAAGACCATGTGGGTACCTTTTACGCAAAACTTCTTAAGATGGAAGAAGGCCACAAAAAGAACAACACTCCAATCCTGTCAAGCGTTGCCGATGCGATGAGTACCCATCCACCTAGCCAAGAACGAGTCAATCAAATGCGAGAAATGGCTGCGACGTCAGCGCAGCCTAAGTCGGCACTGGTNNGCTGCGAAAAAGAAAAGTTCTGCTTGGACTGCCACTCAGAAAAAAGCCTAACCTTCTTGCGAGTCCTTATATCCCTCCGGGCTTTGAATCGCGTCCACTGGGCATACTTTTGCGCAAATGCCACAATTATGGCAGGCATCTGAGTCGATCACGTATTGTCCTAGGCCTAAGGAGATACTTTCGGTAGGACAAATTGCTACACATGCCTCACATAAAGTACATATCGCGGTTATGTGATGGGTATTCATTTCTTTTGCCCTTTCCTAGCTACTTCTCGGACAATAGACATTACGTCAACTTCAGAAATTTTGATCTCACCTAACCACTTTTTTTGGATTGAGCTTAGAGGCAAATACGGCTCTTTTCCCGCTTCAAAGGTTGCCGAAGCAATGGATTGTGAAATCGATAAAAGCACCGATAACTTAAACAAATCACGATCAATATTCTTTAAATAGTAAGGCTCTTGAGAAAAGAAGACCGCTTTCTCGATCGGACTGAGCAGTCCGAAAAAGCTTAGATAAAGGGCAGACACTTCTGCTTGTGAGGTCTGGAAACGACGGCGCTCTGAACTTAGAAAGACAGATTGGGTACTTCCCTTAAGCTTTCCGGCTTCGGTGACAAAAGCATTCCAAGACCCTGCTCCTAACTCCTTAGGAAAAAGGACTGACATCAGTATTTTTCCAATAGGCAGTACTAAAGCAGCTGAGAAGATTCTTTGGTCATGGCTAAAATTTTTAAGCAGACGTCCTAAATCATAAGCAATCTGAGCTACCTTTAAACCCTGACTCCAGACGCTGTCTAGACTGTTGGCCACGTCCGCTGGCGCTTTCCGTTTAGTCAGAATCACTTTCAGGACATCATAATGATAACCACCCACAAACGCCCATCCAGTATGGGCGAGAGCATGGTCCTGACAAAAACCTTCAGTCGCCAAAGCAAATTTGAGCTGATTTTTTAAAGAGACAGTCAATACGTCATTGGGCTTTTTAGGAAGCGTCCCTGCCAGCCGATTCATGGACAGACACGCCACGACATTTCGAACGGCGTGCTTCCCTAGTAGATTTACGATTCGCTCGAGTATGATTAAATCACGCTTTTGACCCGGCGCTTCAGGCTCTGTTAGCCATTCAGTTATGCGCACTTGCAAGATGTCGAGTTTCTGAAAGAAATGAAGATAAGCTTGATTCTCTGAGACAATTACACCCATATCATGGGCAGTGGTCTCTGGACTGACAGCACTCAATAATACCTGTTGAACCAAAGGCGACTGTTTTGCTGGCCTAAGGTAATCGCCGGTCAATTTTGAGAACTTCACGGCATCCATCAATCTAGGTTAATGAATACTAGCTGTTGAAGTCAACGAAGGATTCCCGATATACTTAAGGCATGAGTACTACCGCTAGAGAGATCATGACGACCGAGATTCTAAACGCGACCGAAGCAATGACTATTGAGGAGGCTCTTAAAGTGTTGATCAATAGTCGTGTCACTGGGCTTCCGGTAGTCGATCCGGTCGGCAAGATGATAGGGGTGCTTTCGGAGTACGATATCCTCGTACAAATCGCGAGTTCCGAGAGCCTAAAGCCCGAGGTATTTCAGCAAAAGATTCAATTTTCAAAAAAAGCAGACGCCATCAAGGAAGACACTCCGATCGAAGAGGTCATGAAGCGTTTTGTCGAATCCAAATTCCGAAGACTTCCAGTGGTCGATCCTCAAGGCAAATTAGTGGGAATTATTACTCGTCGAGATCTCATGCGTGTTTTCTATTACCGAGCAAGGCTATCGTGAAATTAGACCTTAAAAGAAAAGCCGACATACAGATTTTAGTTGCTTCAGGGCCCATTAGCTCTGAGAACTTTAAGGTCTTGAAAGCCGGCATAAAAAAACTTTTAACGGATGGAAAAAACAAGATCGTACTTGAGATCGGACAGGCATCCGAGCTGACAGCAGAAATACTGAGAGAACTGACTGAGCTTAGTCTCCTGGCAAGCGAGCTTTCAGGAAGAATAGTAATTTCTGGAGTTGACCCCATACTC
>DBAE01000175.1 GCA_002291495.1 Bacteriovoracaceae bacterium UBA1018
CTAGAGCACCCGCCATATCCTTGCGCGCAAACCAATCAATACCGCACCAGGACTCACTCTTAGCATTTACACCATATCCAAGACGACCATATCCAGTTGTGCCGGAAGCATCCAATCGCTCGCCGTTTCTATCCCACGGAAGCGCACCCATGATCGAAGGTCCGCCCGCTAAATGTAAATGCACTACTGCAGGCACGGACGATGCTACAGTTGTAGTCACCACAGGGCAATCCAGAGCCTGTGCAAAAGCCTTTTTGCCAAGAAGTCCGAAAATTGTAGGTGCGGTAAGAATCGCGGTATAATTAATGAGTCCAGCTGCCAAAAAATCACGTCGAGTCACCAACGGGTGATCGTCGTAAGCATGGATATTTTCTTCTTTCATCCGCTCTCTGAGCTTCTTATCTTTTTTCATTCTAAGCCCCTTACGTCCCATTATTTCAGCTGAGCTGACATGCTCGAAAACACACTCGTACAAACCAATAGCCACGCATTACGAGTTTCGGTTTGATTCAGGTTTGTGGTTTCCAAACTGGCTCCAAATACTTTCTTTAACGCTGCATCGATATAGCCGACTTCGACTTCAGTTTGAGGGCGTCCCCAGACTCCTGACGCCAATCGAGGAAACACTTCCGTCTTAAATAGGTTTGCCTGATTTTGAGCATTAGCTTTGAGATCAAGACCTTTAACTAAGACATGTCCTTTAGACTTTGCTGCCGTTAAAATGTGATCACATGTGCAACCTGCTAAACTCACGATTGCGGCCAAGTGACTGGCCGACACTTCAGAAATGTCACCACTCTTTGATAACGAATCTTCGAGTGCGCTCACCATATTTTTGCAGTCATTCGTAGTGTAGGTAATTCCTGCGACTGTATTCATAGACTGAACAGCTTGTCTAAAATTGCTTACAGCAAATCCTGGTGAATTATCTTGGGTATTTAGTTTAAAACTGATGTCGTTATCAGGCACCCGATGCAAGGCGGATCCGTCATTTGATGCGGATCTTGAACCAGCTACACGAGTCGTATTGGTTCCGCCGCAACCAGACGCAAGAAGTAACGAAGAGAGGATGACTACTAAACTTATTTTGGTTTTCATCGTCATCACTCCACTTCTTCCATACAAAGTGTTCCTACGACTTCAAAAAGTCCCTTGAGATCGTATCCCGTTTTGGCAAACTGCTCAGCTAAACCGTTAAGTTCTCCTTCAATTCCGGCAGTGTTGGCTTGGACTTTCACTTTCTTCTTACAGACAGTTTCATAAACTTTTTGAACTTGGCATCTTGCAAACTGGTCTGAATTAGCCAAGAGCTCTCCAAAGCTACCAGCGCCAAATCCGCTTTGGGTTCCGTTCCATCCGAAATGAGCTTGAGTAAATGGCTGTGCAGTATTTTCCCAGGAGTCATCAAGCGTTCGGTGACCTTCAACCACTAGGCGATTTGCTACGGGTCCAGTTCCTATTAGCACTTTGTTAGGGACCACGAACTGATCGCCTGCTGCGTTCAAATCAGCTTGGTCAATTGAAGTATCAAATGGGCGAGATGATACGTTATGGTTAATTTTTCTAAGAATGTTTGCGCCAGTACGAACATCTAGGCGTGTATCCGGATTATTGGACGGGTCACGAAACTGATAATCATCGATAATTCTTTTGATATTCGTCTCATTTGGATTATCTGAAGATTCTTGAAAAAATGGAGCATATTTGATTACGCCTGCATGGAAATCATATTTTGCAAATGAGCCGGCTAGCGGGTCCATGACGGAGTGGCAGAGTTTGCATTCATTTGTATATTGATTGCGGGTGCTCGACGGTATTCGAGTTACATCTCTTCGTACTCTCACATCGGGCGCGTTGGCATTTCGCCATTCCTTGATCGGAGTGCAGAGAAAGTGCTCGACAGACTTTTCGATCATACGTCGATTTGTACCGGCAGTCAGATGAGCTTCTGCAAATGCTCGAGAGGTGAGTACACCAGCCGTATCAGGGTTCGGAGCTGACCCGGAAAGTGGATGATAAATATCTTGTCTGAACGATGCTGGAATGTAATTTAGATTTTTGATCCGCTCTAATACACAAGCAAGAGGATGTTTCATTGCATCGACCTGTGAGTAGATCTCATTGCTATCGACATAAGCACCTGAGCCAGAATTTTCAGCCCAGAGAAAAACTTCTTTTGGTCGGTAAAGAAACGAACCTGTGAGTAATTTTCGTGCATCAACTCCGTCACGAGTCACTCCGATATAAGTAGCGATAAAGTCATTGAGCGGAATATTTGGAACCTCGTCACGATTAGACAAGCGTGATGCCATTTGTCTAACAGTGATGTCGTAAAAGCTTGGATTGCTAGTGGCTATATGGGCTGCTTCTTTTTCCCGTCCTTGTTTAATTAATCGCGCCATCTGCTTAACACGCACATCTAGTGGACTAATGTTGATACCAGCTAATCTTCTAAATAGGACCATCGCTCGTCGTACATTGACATCACTAACAGGGAGTGGTGCTGCCTCACTGCCCGCCGGAGCATCTGGGTCCAAAAACTTCGGTTCTACTTTACACTCAGCAAGTTCTCTGTCGGCATCTTCGGACTCTGGTCTCAATACGGAAGATGGAACTACATATTTGAGCCAATCGGAGTTGCCAATTGTGTAGCGGTCAGTGCGCAGAGTTTTGTTGTTCTCGACTTGGCCAGTAGTAGGATTTGTATAGCTACCTTTAGTTTCGATGACATATCCATTACATCTTGCAGCATTGACAGGTTCATATGGGCGGCCTGGAAGAGTATATCCCGGGATGACATCGTCGTTTACGTCAAGACTATCTCGGTAATGGCTAGCCAATTGAAAACTTCCATTATTAGTCCAAAGCAATCGAAACTGATATTCACCAGATCCATTCTGTACTTCGACTTTAATAGGATATTTCTTTCCCGCCTCTAAGCTAATAGGCGCACCTTTCCAGAACGTGGCCTCACCGGAGTCGGCAAAATGATCTGGAATAGCATCTTTTCCATCAATATAGATTCTGATCCCATCGTCAGCACAACCGGCAAAAGTATACGAGCCGGACTTCTGTGGAACGATATAACCGGTAAATCGCACGGTCTTATTTTCCATCGAGTTGGCGTTAGGAGGAGTAAGTGGCAAGGCGCCATTTCTAAAATTAACTTGTTTAACGTCCTTTTTTCCTAAGAACACATCAAAATAGTTTGCTGTAGATTGATAGCTAAAAAAGGAAGCGGTTAGACCACCACTAGAACTATCATCACTCAAAACACGGTCTTCATTTTTATCTAATCCCAGTGTAGGGCCATAACAAGAAGTGGTGATGAGTGGAATAGAAGCTAAAACTCCGAGCGAGCTCCAGACGTGCTTCGATCTTTTGTTTAGCATGACGACCCCCGGCCTATCCAAACCCCTAAATACTTTGGACAGGTAAATTAAAGTGTAGTCGAGCTTAGCTGGGTCGGTAATTTGTCAAATATGACACGGCCTAAAAGGCCGTAACGATACGTAAAGCAGTGAAACTATAGTTAACCTTTTGGGGTACTCTCTTAAGATCTCTACTGTATTGTAACGATANNACATAATTTCCGCCACGTGAAAATGAACTCTTGGTAGCAGGAGCATTTAAGCCCACTTTCATCATCACCGTTCCCGCACGAATATCGGTGGTCGAGGTGAGTTTAAGCTGGCTGTCAAATCCAAGCATTGTGATGGACTGAGCTTCGGCAGAATCAGCAGTATAGCGTCCATGATAAAAAGAGGTGCCTACTCCTACACGCTGGAAGAACTTGGCGTGAACTCGTCCTCCGATGGCTTTGTTAGAGTTGTTGTCGGCTTCAATTCCCTGATCTCCAAAGTCCGGGTACGGGTTAGATGCACCTGCACCAACAGTCGAAAGTGGATCAGCTCCACCACCGTCTGGGATTCCATTAATCACGTACGCCTGACTCTCAACTGCTAATCGATAAGTATCGACCCACTGGTACTTCATCGCGATACCAAGATCTGCCCAAACCTTCGGCAAAAAAGCTTGCGATGGACTCGAACCTTGAAAAAACTTGCTCGTATTAATTCGTCCGCCGAAAATGTTGTGTGGACCAATCAGGTCGTCAAACGGAACCCAAATTTTGCCCCAACGAACTTGGATCTTGTCAGTAAACTGATAGGAGGTTTCAAAGAATCTAGGACTTGTTGAAATCTCGCCGCTAAATGAAAGCCTAGGCGATGGATTTACTTCAAACATGAATACGTTATGCCACGTATCAAAAGTACTCTGAGTCACTCCAGGTCTATTGATGTACCAAAAATCAAAGTAGAGTTTAAAGTTCGGTGCACTGGAAGAAGCACCACCATACTTTCCACCACCAAAACCGCTCGGCGGACCAGATGGCCCCCCCGTAGGTGAACCCACAGGAGCACTACCCTCGGCATTGAGCTTACTGAGGTCAACGGCTTGTTCACCACCTCCAGTTGCTGGCGCTGGCGCGGTCTGAGTAGTTGGATAGGAAGGCCTTGCTGGGGCTGTAGGCGCTCCTACTCGACGTGGATAATTTGAAGTATTAGGCTGTGTCGCTCTTGTCGCCGGAGGCGCTGGAGCTCGTCGAGCTGGATATCCTGATTGAGACGGCGCCGTTCTGATCGATTGACCAGCTGACGACGGTACACCTCCAGACAAAGGAGTCTGTCTTGGGGGTATAGTAGCGCGTGGACGATAATTTTCACGCTGTATATCTTGTGCAGAAGCCGATTGAACCCAAGTTAAGCTCATCGCAAGCAGAACCGTCCGCATGCATGTGCCAATTCTTTGACGTTCACGTGTGATTTCTACACTACTTCCATGTAGCGAATTAAGCATTATCGTTAGATTATTTTGCTTTAACGACTCTTTGCCAAGGTTTTTCTGACAGCTAAGCGCTATTTCGCTTTTCTTCGTAGGGCAGGATCAACGTTTCTTGGTCGACTCGACTCGAGTTTACAGCATCTGATACTGTGTAAGTTTCCACGCGAGACGCTGCTAGTGGGCCTAGCAGATCTTTTAGATGGTCAGGATCTCGCAATTCCGGGTTAAGCCATTCTTCAGCCTGCTTTTCCAGTAGCATGACCGGCATACGATCATGAATGGGCGCCACGACCTTATTGGCTGACGTGGTGATGATCGTAAAACTTTCAATAATTTCGCCTTCGGGTGAATTCCAAGTTTCCCACAGCCCAGCAAATCCGAAAAGTTCACGACTCTTCAGTACAATTCGTGTAGGAATCTTTTTGGGTTTGGTACTACGGCCTATGGCAAGCTTCTTCCACTCATAGAAACCATCTGCTGGAATAATACAGCGCCTAAACGTGAAAGCCTTCTTGTATGAAGGCTTGCTGTCTACCGTTTCAGCTCGAGCATTAATCATTTTGTACGCGATCTTTGGATCTTTGGCCCAGAATGGGATCAAACCCCAACGCATCAGGTGTAACTCTCGACCTTTCGACTCTTCTTTTTGGATAATAACGGGCGCAAGCTGCCCTGGAGCAAGATTATATCTCGCCCGCCAGGACTGCGTACGAACAGACTCCTCCACGTGATCCACCTTAAAGTGATTTGTAATCTCGTCTAGATTTTTAACGGTAAGAGTATATCTGCCGCACATAACCCACCTCGACATGAACTGGTCAAGACAAAGACTTGCTATTTCTGTTCTCGAGTTAGTTAACTTTTAGCGTTTGGCCAATATAGATCTTATTTTGTCTGAGTTGATTGAGTTTCTTAATCGCGTCAACGGTCAAACCAAAGCGGCTTGCGATCTCATTCAGATTATCACCGCGGCGCACTTTGTAGCGAAGCGATGCGCGATAGGACTTAGCAGAAACCCGAAGCCGGGTACCCGCAAACACATCATTAGTCCGAAGTGCGTTGAGTCGCTTAAGCTGACCGATTGAAATGTGATGTTTCTGAGCAATCGCCGCCAATGTATCTCCTTTACGAACCAAGTAATTATGATGATCTCGCGGTTGAGCAGGAGTTACACGCCAATCTTGCTTGGCTTCAACCATCTTAACCGAAGGTTTAACGCCTCGATAAATCGACTTAGCCAACTGAGGCTTGAGCTTAACAACTTCTTCAGCCTTCTCTGCCGGAACCCAAATTTCGTATGATCCCGTATTAGGAGGAGTAAAGCCCATCTTGATATGAGGATTAACCTTCATCAAAAGCGATGCCGGTATACCCGTAACTGAAGCCACGTCGTTCAGACGAATAGGGGACGGCACTTCTACGGCCTCTAGGTTAGGGTACTTCTCCGCTTCGATTTCATTAAATCCATACTTTTCGGGCTCAGTTCCAATCGCTAGGGCAGCCAAAAACTTTGGAACATAATCCATTGTCTCTTTTGGAAGTACACCCTTCTTAGCCAACGTCCAAAAGTCGCGACTTTTGCCGCGCATTACAGCATTTAATATACGATGTTCGCCAGCGTTATATGCTGCCATCGCCAAGTGCCAAGACNNTTATATAGATCAGTTAGATACTTTGCAGCCGCTTCAGTGGCTCGAATCGGGTCGCGTCGCTCATCTACAAATCGATCCGTCTGCAGGTCATATCTTACGCTAGTCCCGCGCATAAATTGCCAAACCCCAACTGCACTCGCATGAGATGCGGCATGGGTCTGATAACCTGACTCAATCATGGCTAAATAATAGAGCTCAGCGGGTAAACCGTGTTCTTCTAGAACGTCGCTCACCACATGTCTATATTGCTCGCCTCTTTTTAAAAAACGATAAAAGCGTTCGCGGTCGTTCACGCTGAAGTACTTAATCCATTTATTCACCGCTTCATTCATCTCAACTGGAATTGAAACTCGCGAAACTGACTCTGTTGCCACTGCTGGGGTCGTAGAAGTACTTGTATTGGCTGAAGCCGGGGTCTGAGACGCCTCTGAAGATTGGGATGAAGCAGATCCTTCAACAGACTGAATATAACGTCTGCCGGCAGGCTCCTTAGCGGCTTCAATAGGCTCAAGCTGAGCTTCATTGCTAATAATATCCGCGACCGACACAGGGGCCGGTACTGGATGAGCATTTGTCATAGAAATGGGCCGCTCACCCTTACTTGCTCGTGATTCTTTTTTACGCGCTGGACTGCGCTCTTGAGTGCCATCAGAGCCTTTCATCGAAGTTTTCGATGTAGAGCATCCTGTCAAACCCACTGCTATCCAAGCGGCAATGAGCGTTCTCATGAGCAGAGCCGAATTCATTCGATCGATTTTACACATCCTTGTGTTCCCCGCCTCTTTGTATTTGAACATCGATTAAAACATTTTTCATCTATAATAGTTGCACCTACCTCAGATAGTCTGGCCCGCATGTACCAGCCGACTACTTTTCCCGTCAAGATTTCGACAAATCAAAATTCTAATGTTACCTTTTTTTTATGGAACGAGATCTTACGACAGGACAACCTAGGCACGAACTTGATACCGAATCCCTTTTAAGAACAATTAGATTCACATCTATTGCCCTACAGCAGTTTTGGGTGGAGGTTCAATCCTTCCCATTATTTCTAACAGCAACCGATGTTCTTAAAAATTCCTCAATCCACGATATTGAAGAAATCCTCCATTGGCTACAAGGAAGTCCATCGTGGGGAGATCAAGTACCTGACGCCAAGTTTGTGCCAGCTCTCGGTCAGGCTGCGACACGAAAGCATCTCCTCGAGTTCTTTCGAGATGTCAAAAACGTAAGAACCATCTGCAAAGAGCTGAGCACTAAGCTCAGTGAACCGCTCAAATTAGAGTCAGTACATTCTCAGATCATTGAGATGATTCATCGACTCGAAGAATCGCTTTCAATTGCTGACAAATATTCGATCAAGGAGATCAACTCTATTGATTTGAAACAGAAGATTCAGGGCATTGAAAAAGATCTCCGCGAAACACAACAGATTCGAAATTTCTTTATCCAGCTCTCATCCATCTCTGGGACTCCTTCGGTGCAAGACGCCAGTGAAGCGAAAGAGGCTTTTAAGGCAATCCAATGCATGAATCAGATCCCAGAAAATGTGATCATCTGGCGAAAAAAACAAATCTTGGATCCCGCTCAAAAAATTCGTCTTGAAGCATGGAGAGATCGTGCAAAACCCATCATTGAGTTGAGGAAAAAGATCGAAGACCGCTTCCAAGTTGACTCTGAGGTCGACGTGGATCGCTTATACAAATTAATTGCAGTATTTAAAGCCCCCGGGATATTCAGTTCGTTCAAGGCTGAGTACAAGATTGCAGTCGAAGAGTATCGTAAACTGATTAAGCCAGAGCTAAGCAAAAAGGCTCGCAAAGAAACCCCACTAGAGATGATCGAACATCTCACTAACTGGATTAACTATCGGGAACAGTCTGAGACTTTCTCCAAGAATAGTGATGCCCAGCTATTCTTTTCTCCACACTTTAAGGGAATTGATACAGATTTCAGTTCAGCTTGTGAGGCGAGTCAGTGGGCCGCGCGTATTCGCTCCGAGCTCTTTAATTCTCCAGAGTGGGCATCTTATATTTTTGAGGCGTCATCGGAAAAACTTGCACTCGTTACCAGCTTTGGCCGCAAAGAAGGCGATCTCTATGATGCGGCAAGAGTCGAAGAACTGGTTGATCAGATTTCCGCTCAGAAGGATAAGCTCACTAAGATCGCAGAGTCTTACCAACTTCGAATCAAAGATCTGAAGCGTCTAGCTGACAATATTCAGTTCATACATATCCCGGAGCGCACTCGTTTCTCTGGGCTTCAAGAGATCTTAGACCGCTCTGAAGAGATCGGTTTCTTAACTTATCGAATGGATTCAAACCAGGTATTGAAGGCTGGAATTAAGGAGGCTTATCACGGTGCAAATACTGACTTAGCTCCGTTAGAGAAAGCCTATTTCTATGCTCAATATATTGATACTGCTCTAATTCCACCTGCATTGAAAGCTGCGCTTCTGACTGTGCAAGGACCGCAACGCTTCAGTGATAATCGTAAAATGGTCGCTCAATGTCTACCAGCATTGTCACATGCCAAAGAACATCTGGCGCGACTAGAGATTGCAATCGCAGCCCGTCAGGATTCGTTTATCTTTATTGGATTTCGCGAGTTCTTAGACAAAATCAACTACACCCTTAAAAATCCAGGGTTGGTAAACGACTTTATTACCTTCTGTCGCGGATTACCTAAACGACACGGAACCGCTTAAGAGATTTTCAGTGATATAGTCGATGAAAGGGCCCATTCCAGAACTGGAGTTGGGCCCTTTTCTTTTTATATTAAGCAGCTCGATCAATGCGGTGGATATTTTTATTTGTCGTGGTATCCACTTCGGCTCGTTTAAGTCGACCGAATGCAAACACTTCAAAGAGTGCGGCAACACCAACCAACGTATATACGATTCGGCTTATTAAAGCCGCTTGACCACCAAAGATAGCAGCTACGAGGTCAAATTGAAAAAGTCCCACAAGGCCCCAATTTAGGCCTCCAATAATCAAAAGTGCAGTCATAAAGCGAACCATAGTCACCTCCCGAGGTTTGACTTTTTGTTATGCAACTTACGAACTATTTGTGTTTCAAAGCCTGAATCCAGGCAAAACTATCTTAGACAAGTCTGTCCAACTTATTTACATCTGTCTGCTCGGAGTCGGTGATTTACATCATTTTAGGTCGCCCCAGACGCACAACTACAAGTAAATATTGATCATTTATTTTGCGCACCGCAGGCATTTGCGTTGCAATCTCTCACTCCGTTGAAGTGGAAACGCGTCACTGAGAGTCGACGCTAACTGAGTTGAAAGTGGAGTGGTGTATAATGAAGAAAAATTTATTTGTTCAGATTTCTCTTGTGTTGGCCTTAGCCTCTGTGGCTGTCGCATGCGGCCAGCAGACATCTACAAAAAGAAAAATTCGAGGCGGATCTGGAGTCGAAGACTCAAGCGCTTTGATCAAGTCTGTGAATGGTCAAGGAGACGCTATCGAGCGCGCAAAGCTCAACGGCGAGTGGCAAACTGACTGCTTGGATATCGGTGGAAAATATTTTAAACGACGTCTGACATTTGTTGAGCCAGCTGAAGCGATCTTCGAAGAGTTTCAATATGACCAATTTGAATGTGATTCAGACTCGATCGGATACAAGAGTTCTCAAATGATTGGAACCGACGTTAAGTTGGTATCTATCATGGTTCCATCTGACGTTGAAGGTGAGTTCAATACTGTAAATAGCTTGAGTTTCACTTATACAGACGAGTCCAATCAAGGACACACCATCTTATTTAGCGAGTTAGAGAACGGAGTTGGCAAAGTCAACTTCCAGTCTTTGAACTACAAAAAGAACTGGTAATTGTTCGTCTAAATAGTGTTTTCAAAAATTCACCCTAAGATAGGTCGAGGTGGGCTTGTCTTGGGGTGAGTTGTTTATGGCGCCGAATCGGATTAAGTGATAGATGCATCTCGTTATCTAAGTTAGCAATCCCGAGAAAATATTCTCGGCTCTGGATATTCTATAAGTCCAGTATCCAGACTACTCGTCCGTTCTTTATCCAACGCGAATTTATAAGTACTTATTTCGACTAGCCTTTTATGGCTGATCTTTTGCTCTTTGTTGGTGCACTACAAACTAGGAAAGAGCTCATATGTTTAACACATTAAAATATGCTAAGATTTTACAAGAAGCCGGCTTTTCGCAGAACCAGGCGGAAACCTCAGTTAAGATTTTGGTGGATATTATGGAAGACAAACTCGCATCTAAAAGCGACATGAAGGAGCTTGAAGTTAGCTTACGTTCCGACATGAAGGTCTTAGAAACAAATCTGCGTTCTGAGATGAAAGATCTAGATAACAGTTTGCGCTCAGACATGCGAGAACTTGGATCGACTCTAAAACAAGAAATGAAAGAACTCGAAACACGCCTAACAGTTCGTATGGGAACCATGCTCGCTGCAGCCGTAACAGTATTGACTGCAATTCAGAAGTTGACCTGACTTCCTGTCAGTTCAGAGATATCTCTGCACACTCACCACTTTTCCCTGAATCCGATTATCTCGCCCCGACTCAAGCTCAATGGGTTTAAATTTCGAGTTAGCAGGAAGAAGTCGTAGCCTACCGCGTTTCTTCTCTAAATATTTCACAGTCGCCTCACCATCAATCATGGCGACAACGATCTCACCATCTTCGGCATCACTCTGCTTTCTGACGACGACATAATCTCCATCGAATATGCCTGCCTCGATCATGCTCTCGCCTTGGACTTTGAGAGCATACAGATCCCCCCGGTACCGAGATGGCACGGTGAGGGAACCCGAAGAGGACTCAATCGCTTCAATCGGTTTTCCGGCTGGAACCATTCCGAGAATTGGAACGGTCACGGACTTAGAACGATACGTCAATCGGATACCACAAGCAGAGCCCTCATCTTTTTCCAGATACCCTTTTTTAATCAGAGCCTGGATGTGATCCTGCACGGTTCCAACTGCAGAATACTGAAAATAATGAGCAATTTCGCGAAGAGTAGGGGGTCGTCCTGCATGCGAAATTTGATGCTCAATGAACTCCAGAATCTTGGCTTGCTTCGGTGACAGCTTGATATTTCTAGTATCCATACATATGTATGGTATTATCATATTTGAAGAGGTTTTACCCCATGAATTCTGCTTTGATTGCGCTTAAAAGTTTACCTGGCTTAATTCAGCCAAGTGCAATTCCAGAGCATTTTCCTTTTTCTCTTTTAAATCGAGGCTTTCCAAAATCTTCTCTGATTGAAGTCAGCGGCGCTTTGGGATCAGGAAAAACCGAAGTCATTTTGCAGTGCTTAAAAGAGAACCCATCTTTGCAAGTGGCTTGGATTGAAGAAGAACTCACCATTTACCCCTGCTCTTTTTTGCAAAAGAATATCGCCTTAGAACGAGTTCTCTTTGCAGTACCCACGCAAGAAAAAGACGCACTTTGGATCGCGCATCAAGTTTTGCGCAGCCAAACTTTTCAGGTTGTCGTGCTTTCTCAATCTCTTTTTCAGGATTCTTCAAGTTCACAGTTCTTTGATGAAACCGAATTGAGGAGGCTTCAACTTCTCGCACAACGATCACAAGCTTTGGTTATTTTGATTTCTGAAGAACCCACGCGCGAAAAGAGTTGGCCGATCTCTCTACAAATCCATGTATCACGATGCATTCAAACCGATGCACCCGAGATTGAAATCATTAAAGCGAAGGGGTGCTTATGAACATGAATCAAACAAGAAACCGTATTGCTTGCATTGATGTTCAAAGGATTCATGAGTATGAAGGGGCGTCCGCCGAGAAAGAATTATCTGACGCTTTTTTCGCATTTGCTGAAGCTTGTTTAAGATTTACNNTCTTCGTGATCAAGAATCTATTTTTCTGGAGATTGGAAAGTGTCGTGGCCTCTTCTCTGAAGTTTCGTTGCAGGCGAGAATTCATGTCTTGGCAAAGAGGTTTAAACTTAAACCTCAAATCAATATTGCCAATACACCTTCAGAAGCAATCATCCTTAATCGGTTTCCAGAGGCGAAAAAGTCTGGCCTACTTCATCTAGAGCTCTTACCTCTTGAGGCTCTTCCACTTTTTGCATCTCCTTTTCAAAGTGACCTTGATCTCAATCACAAGATCAGAAAGGCCAGTGAGAAACTCAAAGCATTAGGAATTACTTNNTTTGGACAAGAGATCTTTCATCTCAGCTTAAAAGTTCAAAACCATCTTGAGTCCGCGTGGCCTGCTTTTACTCCACCAGAAAAGATTACTGAGACTTATCATTGCGTGGGCTCGGGCATGGAAGACTCACTCAGCATTAATCTTGAGCCTTTGACTTTTATCATCAAAGGAATGCTTGAGCGTACTATGAGTCGTCTGAGAGGAAGAGGGCGCAAAGTTTCTATTTTAAAAGTCCGTTTTGATTTAGCCAAATGGTCCACACTCAAAACTCATCATCGCGAATGGAATTTTGAATTTCCAGTTCCTCAAAATTCAGTCACGTCACTCCTCAACATCATTAAAGAAAAACTCGACCATTCGCTCAATAAAACTCCGCTAGGCGCGCCACTCCACCTCATCGCGATTGAAATTCTTGAAACTGCGCCAGGAAGAGATGCGCAAAGAGATTTTTTTACTCAAAAAGAAGAGAATGCAGAAAACCGCGAATCTCTCTTAGGTCGCCTTATTGCTACGATTGGCAAAGACAATGTCTTTTATGCAAAATCTCTTGAGCGATATTTGCCTGAGAAAGCTTGGGGCAAATCGATTGACTGCGCTGCACTTCAAACAGAACGTCCTCGGATTTTCCCTCGCCCTACGCGTCTCCTACCTCAACCAGAACCCCTTCAAAAATCTGGTAACTTTCTCACAACTCGCACAGGAGCTCAGTGGGAAATAAAAAATTGGATTGGTCCTGAGCGCCT
Organism: Bacteriovoracaceae bacterium UBA1018; assembly: GCA_002291495.1. GTDB lineage: Bacteria > Bdellovibrionota > UBA1018 > UBA1018 > UBA1018 > UBA1018. The sequence continues at coordinate 13,408 of DBAE01000175.1, forward strand.
TATAGGAGAGTGGTGGAGCAAGACCGAAGCATTTGCCCGGGATTATTTTCAGATCACTACTCAAACGGGTGAAAGACTTTGGGTGTACCAAGAACGACAATCCACCACTGCGCCCGGCTTTCTCTATCTTCATGGATTTTTTGACTGATTGAAGGCTCATCAAAATGCCCCACAAAACGACGACGAACAAAAATGACGCGTATGCGCTACCCCAAGGTACGGCATACTTCTGTGAACTCAGCTGCTACACCCACTATTCCTTTTTACGTGGTTCTTCACATCCCAAAGAGCTCATCGAGCAAGCTGCAAATTTAGGTTTATCGGCTCTAGCCGTCACCGATATCAATGGTGTGTATGGAATTCCAAAAGCCTACTTAGCGACAAAGGAGCATCCTTCTTCACCAAAGCTCATTGTCGGTTCTGAACTTACTTTAAAATCCTTGCCTCCCTTGACCCTTCTCGCAAAGACAAGAAAAGGATATGGCCTTCTCTGCCGCATCATTACCGCTGCTCATGCTGGGAAAGATAAAGGAGCCGCCGCTCTTGAGATGAATGAGCTCGTCCAACTCTTAGACCATCCGGCATCTCAAGATCTGATTGCGATTCCAAAAGGAGACCTCTACGAACCAGTGCTCGGCGATATCTTCAAAGATCGCATCTACATTCCTCTCTCTCGATTTTTAGATGAACAAGACACCGAAAGACTCAAACTCGCTTTTCGCCTCTCTCGTCAATATGGGGCTAAGATCATAGCGACCAATGATGTGCACTATCACCATCCGGCGCGTAGGCCACTTCAAGATGTACTCACATGCACACGATTAGGAACCACACTTGAAAAGGCAGGTTACCAAATCTTTTCCAATTCAGAGCGCTACCTAAAGTCGCCTGAACAAATGGCCAAGCTCTTCTTAGATCTCCCCGAAGCGATCACAAATACTTTAGAAGTAGCTGAACAATGCACATTTTCTCCTGCTGAATTAAGATACCGATATCCATCTGAGTGGATCCCACAAGGCCATACGGCTCAAAGTTTTCTCAGCGAGCTTGTTTGGCAAGGTGCAAACAAAAGATATCAAGGCTTAGTACCTCAAGATGTAGAACACCAACTCAAACATGAGCTCAAACTCATCGATGAACTGCAGTTTGCAGACTACTTTTTGACCATTTGGGAAATTGTCGATTTTGNNTGCCAAGGCCGAGGGTCGGCAGCTAACTCTGCTGTTTGTTATTGTCTAGAGATCACTGCAGTTGATCCAGTCAAGATGAAGTTACTCTTCGAGAGATTTATCTCCGCTGAAAGAGGTGAGCCACCCGACATTGATGTCGATTTTGAGCATGAACGCCGCGAAGAAGTCATCCAACATATTTATGAAAAGTATGGTCGTGACCGAGCAGGCATGGTTGCAGCTGTCGTCACCTACCGCGGACGATCGGCAATTCGAGAAGTCTCCAAGGCATTTGGGATGGAGGTGGACAAAAGAGCATTCGAAAAAATAGAAGAAGCTGAAGATCAACGCCCTACTCAGAAAAACTTCACCGTCAAAAAGATTCGAACCTTAGTGGAAGAACTCAAAGGTTTTCCTCGTCATCTCTCGATCCACTCTGGTGGATTTACTTTATCCGCTGATCCAATGATCGAGACAGTACCCATTGAACCTGCACGTATGGAAGGCCGCACGATTGTTCAATGGGATAAGAATGATCTCGACGCCCTTGGATTACTTAAGATCGATGTACTTTCCTTAGGCATGCTTACCGCTCTTAGAAAGACTTTAGACTCTGTAAGCAAAAACGGGAAACCTCTTACTCTTGCAACTATTCCACCAGATGACGCTGATACCTACGCGATGATTCATCGCGCGGATACCATCGGAGTTTTCCAAATTGAGTCTCGTGCACAGATGGGAATGCTTCCGCGCTTACTGCCTTCTAATTTCTATGACTTAGTTATCGAAGTTGCACTTGTGAGACCAGGACCAATTGTTGGAAAGATGGTTCATCCTTATCTCAAAAGACGTCGCGGACTAGAGCCGATCGATATTCCTGATCCGAGACTCATTCCGATTTTAGAGCGCACACTAGGCGTTCCACTTTTCCAAGAGCAAGTCATGAAGATGGCCATCGTCTTAGCTGGATTTTCGGCAGGCGAGGCCGACGAGCTCAGACGTGCGATTGGAGCATGGAGATCCAGTGGGGCTATCGATAAGATGGGAAGGCGTCTTTACGATGGTCTTCTCAGCGCAGGCATTAGAAAAGAATATGCAGATCTCGTATTTCAACAGATCCAAGGATTTGCTGAATATGGATTTCCCGAATCACATGCGGCTTCATTTGCGCTTTTGGCTTACGCATCTTCTTACCTCAAATGTCACCATCCAGCTGAGTTTACTTGCGCTCTGCTTAATTCACAGCCGATGGGATTTTACTCACCGCACACTCTAGTTGATGATGCCAAACGACATGGCGTAAAAGTTTTGCCGCTCGATATTCACCAATCAGGTTGGGATTGCGAGCTCAATGATGGAGCCATTCGTATTGGTTGGCGTTTTGTATCTGGGATTAGTCGCGGCGAAGTAGATCTATTGCTCAGCGAAAGAACAAAGCAACCTTTTAAAAATTTGAGCGACTTTTTGGCACGCGTATCTCTTCGTCGTAATATCTTGCACCGACTTGCTCAAGGAGATGCATTTGCTTGTTTTGGATTTACTCAGAGACAAGCACTCTGGGAAATTCTCTCACATGACATGATTATTCGCGCTCAGACCCAAGATCAACTTAACCTATTCTCTGATTCAGATTTGAGTTCTGCCCATCAACATGAAAGCCCCATGTTCAAAGTCTTATCTGAGTATCAGATGATCTCTTCGGACTATTCGGTTTATAGTCTGTCTCATCGCGGACATCCTATGCAGGCTGTACGCAAAACGCTGAAACACATCTCAGCGCTTTCAATGAGTACTGCAAAGGCCCGTGCTGCTCCGCATGGAAGAGTCGTATCCGTTCCCGGCTTATCAATTGTTATGCAGCGCCCACCTACAGCAAATGGGACCTGCTTCGCTACTTTAGAAGATGAATTTGGCTTTTTAGATCTGATTCTTCACGAAGCCGTTTTTGAAAAATATCGCGATATGATCTTAGAGCACTGCTTCTTGATCATTAAAGGACCAATCCAGCGAGACGGCTTATCAATCAGCTTAATCGTCAAAGAAATTAGACCGTTTTTGCCTGAATTTCAGATTAAGACGATGCTGAGTTCCGGAATTACAGGATAGGTCACTGTTATTGCTCAATAACGCATGTCCGGGATTGACCTATCTATTAACACCTAGATGTGTTAACTTTAGACAACCTTATTCTGACCCTAAACATCCAACCTGGGAGCCATTTATCAAAAAATACCTATTAACCTTAAGCCAGGACTCCGCCGCCACTGTAAGCAAAATTGGGCGAGGTCAGTTTCGATGTTATCATTGCCGACGAGTCTATGCCGCTAAGGAAGGTAATTGGTTCAACTGGGACCACATGCAAGTTCATCTATGCATGTCTTGCGAGCGCACCACTCGCGAAAACGTAGAACGTAAAAAAGCTTAATCTTGGGGAGCGCAAAAAATGGGCAAACCCTCAAGAGCTACACAAGCAAAACGAGAACGCGAACGAGCTAAACAAGAAAAGCAGCAAGAAAAGCGTGAAGCGCGCAATGTTCGCAAAGAAACAAAACGTCAAGACGATCCAGACGGTTCAAACTCTCAGATCGACCCTGATCTGATCGGAATCTATCCTGGACCTCAGCCAATTAATAACGGCTAAAGATTTTTTCTTTCTACATCCAAACCACCACGCCCATCTCGCGTGATTGCAATGAGAACCAAACCTTCTGCGGGTCGCTCAGCCTGAGGTGTGTACTTATTTTCAGCATCATTGATTGTTCGAGTTCTCTGAATCGAACCACCGTTTGAGAACCACGTGGTCGTCAACTCCTCAGTAATGCCAGAATATACTTCTCGCGATTGAGCACTGAAACTAGGGGTGAGCACAATCGGGTCAACTCCAACTGAACTAAACGATCCCCCATTTCCTAAGATTGCAGTGATATCTGGATTTGCGTTGAGATTACTTGGCTTCGTAGAAACCAAGATAGTGGTGTAGGTCCTTTGCTCTTCGCCATTGTCGTTGGCTCGAATGGTAAAAGTCACCAGATATGGCACTCCCACTAGTTGTTCGGCTGCCGATCGTCCCGTAAGAGCTGAAGCAGGAACTGTCACCACAATGGGTGTCGTCGTTCCAGTTCCTACGGTGCCTGTAATTGTTTCCGAAGCGGTACTATATTCGTCTCGTTTTGAGCTCGAAGTCTCACAAGTTCCCTCTTTTCCAATACTCACTCCAGGATCATTACAAGACTGAACAGTAACTGTATAATTTCTGCCATTTCCAAAAGGATCACTCACCCAAGGAGTAATAGTTACAGAAGAGCCGGGATTAACTTCAGGAGGATCCATCTTAAGTGCAAGAACCCTAAAACTATCCAGTTTGGAGTACTTAGGTAAATCATCATCTGAGCAAGCAACTGCGGTCAAAGCAACGAGTACAACGCTTATAAGTGTTCTCATCAAAATTCTCCCCTAATTCCGAGCGTAGGCAAAAATGGTAATCCCGTCACATCTGTGCGACTTCGATAATCGTATGAGTAGCGAACTGACTCTCGGTTTTTGCGATTAGTAATGTTCTGAATATCGAGGTAGGCCGCAAGGATAAACTTGTCGTAAATCCATTTCTTATCCACGCGTACATCCAGCTGAGAAAATGCATCCACTCGCTCTGAAAAGTACGGACCACGAATCGGTACAAACGTATCGTTGTTTGAATCAAAAATTCCGCTATTGATCGGTGTATAAGGATTACCGGATACATATCGAAAGCGAGAGGAGAGCTTCCAGTTTCTCGACAAGTCCACACTTCCAATCAAATTGATATTATGAGTTTGATCGTATTGTGAAACGTACTGTGGTTGCCCTGGTTCCCACCGAGTACTTCGCGCCAATGTATAAGATAACCACCCGGTAAATGGAGCAAAATCATAGCGCAAAATAGCCTCAGTTCCAAACGCTCTGCCCTTGCCATCATTGCTGTACGCTTCTGGAACAAGCGTGCCGTCTCGAGTAATGAGATCAGTCGACGGGATCACAAGGCGGTCAAAATGACGATAAAATGGACCACCGTTTAAAGTAAATCCACGAGAACTACCTCCTCGAAAGTCTTTTTCAGCACCTACAGTCGCATGCCATGCGCGAGGTGAGACAAGCTCAGGATTACCATAATCCTTTGCAGTCTCCTGTTCACGAGGTGGTTGATAATACAAACCCCCAGCAGCTCTTAGAAACATGCTTTCATCGACTGTATAACGAACTGCTGCACGAGGCGCAGGCAGGACCTCGTCAGTGACTTCGAAATAATCGAGACGTACGCCTGGTTGAAAAGTCCATTTTGGAGACAACGCAAAACTATTTCTCCAATATGCACCCATCTGATGACTTTGGTCTTGGTCAGACACGCGACGATCTTCACCAGTAGAGAAAGGATTTGCTACACCTCCTCTAAAATAAACATTAGGCAGATCAAGCGCGACGTCATACCAAGTGAATCGGCTGTCAAAGCCCAAGTACGAAGTCCATGAATCTGTAAATTTGTTTTCAACTTCAGCTCTTGCTGTCATTGAGTAAGTGCTGAGATAAAAATAATTTGTACCTACATCAGCACGGATCCAGTCTCTTCCTAGACCAAGCGACCAACGACTAACTGTTCGTTCGCTATGCGTGTGTGTAAGCTGCGGAATAATTCTGAAAAAGGAAGTCTGACTCGAAAAATTACCGCGGATCTCTGGATCCTCATCTACGGGCTCTTTCAGTACAAACTCTAGCGTATCCAAAGAGCCTACAGCGACCAATCTAAACTTATCTCGTTCGGTGAGATCTACATCATAGATACCCGTAAGATCGGAATAACTTGGAGCAGCGGTGAGATTAAAGTCGTCGTTATCTTTTGCAACAATTCGAAGGACTTCTCCGATGTAGCTTTTTCTGATTCCGAAAAGAAATGAACCTTTTTTGTTTTTATCTCCAACCGGACCCTCAATCGCCAACCCCGAGTTCAGCAAATCGACAAAGCCGAAACNNAACCATGAACTCGATCCGTCTTTGGTTTGCGGGTCCAGACGCCAACTAACCCCCCCATAGCGCGACCATTTTCAGGGCCATAACCTGCTGAGAGATAATCGACGCGATCCAGGGACTCGGGCAATACCACCGAACTAAATCCACCAAAGTGAAAAATGATCGGCACTTCATGCGAGTCGACCTGATAACGTGTATCTTGGGGTGCTGATCCTTGAATAATCACTTGCGAAGAAAAAGGCGCTGCTCGGTTTACTCCTGGCAGATTTTGGACAGCCTTGACAGGATCTCCGTTTGCTCCCGGCAAAGTTGCAACTGTTGCCGCGCTCAATGACTTAGTCGAATCGTCTCGCTTCTGAGCTTTACCGTAAATTGTAGTCTCATAGACATTGTAAGAAGTTTTTTCTAAGAAGAGAGTCTTAAAGGCAGCTCCAGATTCCGAGAACTGATCGGGCTGTTCCAAACGTTCATATCCAGAAGCATTCACAACCCACTTAAAATCTCCTGTGGGCACTCCTTGAATTTCGAACTCACCTTTATCATTTGTGACTGTCTTAAGGCGATGAGGAAGGATAAATACATTCACCTCGGAGAGAGGGACTTTAGTTCCTCTTTCAAAGAGGACTCCGCGGATAACTCCTGTGCTGGCGCTTTTCTCATCCGAAGCCGCCACTTGCTCTGTAGGAACTTCAGTAGTAGGCGCGGGGGACGCTGACGATCCAAACGTCGTAGGCGCACCACCTGATTGCGCAAACGCTTGCGTAACGCAAATGAGTCCAAAACTGCAGATTTTCAAATGTTTCATCATTATCGCTCAAGTACGAATCGGTAGGAGTATCTGATCCTCACAGCTACAGTGCGATCTTCTACTTTACCTGGTTTAAACTGAAAACTCTTGGCAGCCTCTGTGGCTGCTTCATTGAGACCATAACCCGGTCCACTGATAAGTTTCACATCTCGAACTTTTCCATTCTGATCGATGAGCAGGTCCATGACAACTGGTCCCTGTATCCCAGCTTTTTTTGCCTCGGGAGGATAGGGGATGCGGACATCAGAAAGGAGAGATGGCATCTCATTGACCAAAAACTCATCTGCAGGGATGGGCAGACTTTCGGCATCGTCATCTTTGAGCTGTTTATTGTCGGGAGCGATGGCTACCGTATTGCCTTTTTTTACTTCTACAGCGTCCTTAGAAGGAGTGTCGCTCGTTATCGCTTTTTTACTCTGTCCAAATACTGCTCGAGAATCTACCTTGGGAGCCGCCTTTGGTTTTTCGGTGAGATTAACAGCCTGAGAAGTTTGCTTAGGCATCTCGTAGACTTCGAAGTCTGCAGTCTTTGGACCTTGTGCTTTTGGCCACAAAATCCAAAGCACACTCAAGGCAATAGTCGCATGAATGACTGCCGAGATGGTCCAAGGACTCTTCAGATCAAAATGAAAAGTGTTATTGCTGTGGACGTTCGATCTGGACTGCAAAACGTGATAACCCCGCTGTCTTGATAAGATCAATCGCTTGTATTACGTCTCCATGCCTTGCATCGACGTCTGCACTAATAATTGCCTGCGCTTCAGGATTATTTCTCAACGCATCCTGCACAGCTTGTGTCAGATTTTCGGGCGTAACCAAAGCTCCATTAAGGAGGATCTGACCTTGTTTGGTTACTGCAACGCCAAGGGCCTGGCTGGTTTTTCCGTCCCCCGACGTTGCTTTAGGAAGTTTAATTCCTAACGTATCTTTCACAAGTGCAGGCGCGGTGACCATAAAGATCACAAGCAATACTAAGACTACGTCGACAAATGGAGTGACATTAATCGCAGAAATCAGATCGTCGTTTTCTGAAGGTGACACATCCCCGGCCATCGGTTACGCCTCCGGCAGTCTAGATAAGTATGTATCTCGAATAGTTTCACATTCAGCTAAGAGCGTCTTAAATCTCTGTGAAAAGTAGTTGTACGCAACAACTGCCGGAATGGCTACGAAGAGTCCAACTGCAGTAGCGATGAGAGCTTCAGAGATAGCTCCCATCACAGAAGCCATGGCCGACTGCTGATTAGCTAAGGCTCCGAATGCTTGAATAATTCCAAGCACAGTTCCGAAAAGACCGATAAAAGGAGCATTTGATCCGAGTGTCGCCAAAACCGGCAGTCCCTTCGATAGGGCGATCCGTTGTTCGGTGAGATATCCTTTCACTGCATATTCTACGGAAGTCGCATTTTTCGGTGCGCTGAGAGCAGTTTGTACCAGCTTTGCTTTTAAACCGGATCCACTCGAACTCCAGGAACTGAGCGATTGAAACTCACCTTTCGAAATCCAGGCTCTGATTTGATCGCTACCGGCTTCTTGCTCGACTTGCTTTAGAGCCCGTCTTCGATCGATGATGATTGCGATTGACCAGATTGAAAGAGCAAAGAGAAGAAGAAGTACAGCTCGTGCGGCCCATTCAAAGACTAAGATCCATGTCGGTGCAGAATTCGCCATAAAGCGAAATTATCGAAGCTCTACAGAAAGCTCAACATCTGAATTTTCAGGAAAACATTGGCAAGCCAGTCGCCAACCTTGTTGAAGCTCGCCTGCACTCAAGTGCTTGCGCTCATCGTCTGTTATAGGAGACAGCTCAGAAGGGTCGACTCCTCGCATTAAGATCCGATCTCCGCCACATACCCCGTGGCCACCGCAGCGGCTACCAATGTCGAGCTCTATGCTTTGCGCGTGAGCTAAGAGGTTGAGATTTCGATCACAGAAGTCTGCTTGGAAACATTTTCCCTCTAATGTCTTAAACTTAATACCCATTTCAGATTAATTATCACAGTTCTGGACATTCCTAACTGTTACTATTATAATAACAATATGGCGGCGGTAAATACCCAATTCTCAATAGCAGTCCATATCATGACTGCGCTCGGATACAGCGGCGAGCGATTCACATCGAGTGAATTGGCCGCAACTGTGAATGCCGCACCAAGCTTCGTGAGACGAGTTGTAGCCAAATTATCTAAAGCAGGACTTGTTCAAACTACGACTGGGAAATCTGGCTCATGCGCTCTCGGGCGAAAGCCGAAAGAAATCTCACTACTCGAAATCTATGAAGCTGTCGAAGCGCCTCAAGCATTTTCTATCCATGCCTATCCCGAGAAAAAATCTTGCCCCGTGAGCTGCAATATCAAAACTTCGATGATCAAAGTTTTAAACAAGGCTCAAACATCTTTTGAAACCAGTTTAAGAAGCGTTTCGCTTGAGGAGGTGATTGCAGACTTAAGAAGAGAATGATTTTTTTTGACCTTAACTGTTACTTTAAAAGTAACTAAATATCCAATGAAACAACGTATTTTTAGAACAAAAGGAAATTAGAAATGAAAAAGAAACTTGCTGGAAAGATTGCACTAGTAACAGGTGGCTCACGCGGTATCGGTGCTGCAACCGCCCTTGCCCTTGCTGAAGATGGAGCAGATGTAGCGATCAGTTACGTGAACTCTCCTGATCGAGCGAAAGAGGTTGTGGCCAAGCTTGAAGAAAAGGGTGTACGGGCTTTCGCCTTCAAGGCGAATCAAGCAGAACCCAAAGAAGTGGCAAGCCTAATTGCTGAAGTCGCTAAGAAGTTTGGTCGTCTTGACATCTTAGTCAATAACGCTGGTGTATTTGCACTGGGTAATGTTGACTCAGATACCGACACGAAGACCTTCGATTATCAATATGCCGTCAATGTAGACGGTGTTATTGCGGCAATACGAGCAGCCTCGAAGATCATGGGCGAAGGCGGTCGTATCGTGACTATTGGGTCGGGCATTGCCACTCGCGCTGGCTTTGCGGGAGTAGCCGATTATGCAGCAACAAAGGCAGCAATCGTCGGTTACAGCAAAGGCGCTGCTCGAGACCTAGGTCNNGGATACCGAGATGAATCCAGCTGACAATCCAAATGCAGAAGCAAATGCTTCAACGACTGCTCTAGGTCGCTACGGTAAGCCTGAAGAAGTGGCAGCTGCCGTAGGCTTCTTAGCAAGTCCACAAGCATCCTACATTACAGGCGTAGTTCTTAACGTTGATGGAGGTTACGGAGCTTAATATGAAAGATCTTTATAGCGCGATGGTCGGGTTAGTTGCAGGCGGAATGATTTTGTCATCCTGTGCTTCACTCAAAGAGTTCGAACCCCAAGTAGAAGATCAACAGGTCCTCGCTGGCGAACTGATCGAAGGCGAAGAACCTGAGCTACAGCAGCTCCAACTCGATGAAACACAAACACGAAGGCCGGCTAGAGCGGGACTATTTTTCGGACGACTTCGATGACGCTATTTTTTTGCTCGATACTGTTACTTTAAGAGTAACAGTATCGAGCGATTAAAATGACGCGGACGATGCAAAAAGGTGAGGACCACCTTTTTGCTACTCAGTAGAAAGAGAAAATTCGAGGCGTGCTCCATCAGACGCGATTGCACGATCTGGATCAGGAGCTTTGGCGCGACGTACGGAAGTGATCACGCGGTCATCTTCAAACCACTTACGTTTGACGATGTACTTAGATAGAGCAACTGCTCGGCTCACTTTAAACTCGTAAGACCCGTCGGATCGACCAAAGGTACTGTTGATGTACAACTTACCTTTGTAATTTCTGGTCATGACGGCAAGTTTCTTTAGGATCTTGGGTGCATTCGGACTGAGCTCATTTGGAGAGCCTCTCTTAAAGAGATCGTCCTCAAGCACAGTGAATTTCACTACTTCAACAATCAGTCGATCTCCAGGCGCATTGAGTGTGGAGATTGGATCAATTGCTTCTTCGTCGTTCTTAGAATTGCCTTCGATCAGAGGTCGCTCTGGCTTTTTGATGAGATCATCTGGAACTGCGCCATCTGCGCCTTTCAAGATCTCATCACCGGCACCGGTTTTGTCACCGAGTGGCATTGCTTCTTTAGACTGCAGATCCGGTCTCAAAGCAGAGGTCGGATTATTAAAATAGTTAGCAACCGCAGCTTTGGTTTCTTCATCCGAACCCAAGAGCCACATAACCAAGAAAAACGCCATCATCGCAGTAACGAAGTCGGCGTAGGCCACTTTCCATGCACCGCCGTGAGCGCCTGCATGGCCACCTTTCTTTTTCTTGATGATAATCGGTTGAACCTTTTTTTCTGCCACGATTAGCCTCTATCTTAAGCTGCTGCCTTAGCGCCTGAAGTTGCTTTATCGACTTCTTCAAACGTAGGGCGAATGTGTTGTGGAATCGACCGACGTGCAAACTCTACGCAAACTTTAGGCGAACAATCTTTGGCAAATCCAATGAGACCCGCCTTAATCACATGGAGGACTTGTCCATGGTCACCTAGGTTAGCTTCCATCTTTGCAGCAAGAGGACCCATAAATCCGTAAGAGATCAAAATCCCGATAAACGTACCCACGAGAGCGGCGGCAACGCTATGACCGATGACTTCTTTACCTTCGGTCAACTTACCCATCGTGATAACAACCCCGAGAACGGCGGCGACGATTCCTAGACCCGGCATTGAATCTCCAACTTTATTAACAATCGCTGGAGCGCGTAATTCGTTCGTGTGGACAGTTTCGATGTCTTTGTCCATAAGATCTTCGAGATCATAAGGACTGACTGGAGAACTGATTTGAACTTTAAGGGTATCGCAAATAAATTCGAGTGCATGATGATTTGCGACTACTGAAGGATACTTTTTGAAGATCTCACTGCTCTCAGGTTTCTCAACGTGAGACTCAAGTGAGAGCGGGTTACCTTTGGCAGTTCTGATGATTTCATACAAAAGAAGCAAAAGTTCTAAGTACTCGGCTTTTGAAACTTCTTTGCCTTTGATCACACCCACTACTTGATGGACCATGTCTTTGATCACTGGCATAGGTGCCATAATGATGAGAGATCCGATACCGGCTCCACCGATGATCACAAACTCTTCGACTTGAATAAGAACAGCCATCTGGCCACCGTGCCAGACGAATCCACCCAAGACCGAACCGATAACAATTAGAGCACCCACGATGACAAGCATAGTTTTTCCTCGTTATCCCTCTCTATTCTTGTCGCCTTTTTGGGTGAAAAGTTGAGGATCCTTACAATTTAAATAAGGAAAACTAGCTACTTATAAAAACTCTTACTATATCAATAGGATAGGTCCTCATGAGACGATACTCTACTAAGCCGACTTTTTGTTAGGGTGACCAAATGCGTGTTTATAACAAAAGTTCTCTATCGTATTCATGAGAGCGTCTAGGTCCACAGGCTTTTTAATGTAGCCTGCGGCGTTCAGATCATTCGACTTGTCCGCAACGGCGGAGACGACCAAGACTGGAATTGTGGCGATAGCGTTGGCGTCTTTCTTAACTTTTTGCAAGAAAGTCCAACCATCCATTACCGGCATCATGAGATCCAGAAGTATTACACAAGGGCGAGGTATTACTTTTAAAAGCTCAAGAGCTTCTTGTCCATTGTTGGCCGTCGAAACCACATAACCCTCCATGAGCAAAAGGTCTTTTAAGGTTTGTTGAATATCAATATCATCTTCGACAACCAAAATATGCATTACGCTGCTTTCTCGATCTCTTTCACTTTCCTCGTCTGAAGTTGTTGCCCTAACTTTTCCAGTTTATTTTGACTCATGGCTTTTCCCACTTTTGGGAAAAGGTCATTTTCCTCATCCCGCACATGGTGCATGACATCTTCGATAATCACGCTCAGCTTAGCATCAAGACTCTCGTCATCTATAGAGAGCTTGTCGAGTTCATCAACTAAGATCTTAAATTGATGATGCTCTTCACGAGCTTCCAGAATCATGGGTTTGAGCTGGCTTATTTTTTCACAAGCCGGATAAAAGATTTCTTCTTCGATCTGAGCATGACTATTTAAGTTTTGAACAATCTTCTTAATTAGTTTTTCTTTTATTTTTTTATCTTTAACTACCTTTGATTGCACAAATAAGAGCTCAACGCGCATGTGATCTGCACGTAAAAAGTCTAAACAGTTCATTTTTTTACCGGTCGCATACTTATAAACGACCGGAATTCGGGAGATCATTTGGGTTATCATCTTTTCCTCAGCTCATTTCTTCCATAGAATGGATTTCCACACGACGATTTAATGCTCTTCCATCTTCACTGTCATTCGAAGCAACAGGTTTGTTTTCTCCGCCCGCAAAGATTATAATCTGATTTTCTTCAAGCCCGTTTTGTACCAATACGTCTTTCACAGATGCTGCACGATTTCTTGAAAGGATTTTATTACTCTCGGCACTTCCAACACTATCGGCATACCCTTCAATTCTAATTTTTTCATTCCCCTTCAGATCTTCCGCCATCGAAGCAATTTCTTCTTTTGCGCTCGGGTCGAGCTCGGCACTGCCAAATGGGAAGAGAAGTTTATTGTCACCAATCTCAGTTGTGGCCTCTGTTGTCGTAGACGAGGAAGTTATTGTCGTATCCGTGATTGTATCCGATTCGGCAACTTCGCTCTCTGCCGCACTTGTCTGCTCAGCTTGATCAGCAGACTGCTCATTGTTCTGGACGTCCTCGCTTGCGTAGCGCTCTACATAATTGCCAACTCCGCCTCGCTGCCTAGTTTCATCTGCACTCAGATAATAACCTTCTCTGTCCTCCTCACTCATCTTGGCATAGTGCGAGCAAGCGGTCATACCGATGACCACCCCGGATAAGATAGGTATAAAAATACCCTTTTTTGTTAAGGAATTTGACATAGTTCGGCCTCTTCTTGAGACTTAACAAAGCAACCGTTATGCCATCATGATGGAGACGAGAGGAATGAAGAACAGCGCGAAGAACGTGCTAAGCAGCACCGCGACGGCGGCCTTCTCAGGCTCAACGTCTAACGCGTAAGAAATTGCAACCGTGTTAGCAGCAAGAGGTACGGCAGAGATCAAAATCATTACTGGATATATTTCTGGACCGTAGAAATGTAGAAACCGCTTATCGATCCAAATTACTCCCAGTATAACAAGCGGCCAGACAACAAACTTTGCGAAAAAAGTCAGATTGATGAAACGCATATCAAACTTAAATTTTTTGATACTTGATACACCCATGCCGATCATCATCATCCCAAGGACCGAGTAAGCTCCACGGAAAGTGTGAGTAAACTCCAGATAACGATCATCGATTTTAAAACCCAATGCATTAAAGATAAGCCCTAAGAAAAAGCTATAGAGTGTCGGGAGTCGGATGACGCGCTGAAAACTTTCGTAGGCCGTATGTTTGCCTCGCGCCACAACATAGAATCCAACCGAGTTTTCGAAGAAGATAAATCCGATCGAACAGATAATGGATAGTCCTACTGCATCGGGTCCAAGAAGGAGAAGAGTGACGGGAAGACCAAAGTATCCCGTATTTGCATCTCCGGCAGAGAAAGCCACTAAGTTTTTGGTAGACCCCTCCCAAAATCGCCCCGCAATCTTTAAGAAGATTAAACAAATCAAACTACACAGGAAGAAAAAGAGTACCGGAATGGACAGATAACTTGGACGCAAGTCGATTCGTGCAATACCAACAAAAACCACTACTGGAACAACGATATAGATCAATAGTTTAGCAATAGATTCTTTATCAATCTTAAGGACACGTCCCGCAAAAAAGCCTGCAACCACTAAGGAATAAAGTGGCAGTAGTTTTTGAAGTAATACCCAGAATACGTTCATAAATAATGCAGTGTCACAGCGGCACTCGTGTTGCAAGTTTTGCTCGTATGGAAGCCACTGAAGTCCTCAAACTTGACCATGAGTCCATTAGAAATGCTTTAGATCAACTCGATCACTCTCAAAGCATGAGAGACAGAACAGTTCTTTTTGTAAACTTGAGAAATGACATCCTAAGCCATGCACGCCTCAAGGAAACTTTATTTTACCCTCATTTTTCGGACTATCCTGAACTTTCGTCTTTTTTAGATCGTGCGTATGAAGATCACGAAAAGATTAAGCGTCACATTACACAAATCAATTCCTATATTGAAATGAGAAGCCTGACTGAAGAAGACGCGCTTCAGATGGATCTTATGATTTCGGAGCTGTCTGAAGACATGAAAGACTATCTTAAGCACCAAGAGAAAGAACTCTTTCCGCGATCAAAAAAAGCCTTGGGACATTTTCGAATGCGACAACTAGGTGAGTTTATCATTGAAGCTAAAGAGTGGCAGACCACCGATTCTGGTCGAGCCGCCTAAAGTCCCATTGTGGCTAACTGACTTGAGTTCGGGTATGTTCCCGGTGAATGGAAAAACTTCAAGACCTTGCCATAGTACTCAAGTGGGTACCCTACGAAGAGCGACATCGTGTCGTTACAGCTCTCACCGAAAATTATGGCCGTATCTCGGCCTTGGCGCGAAATTCTATTCATTCGCGTAGGTTTGGCGGATCGCTTGAACCATTCTCTGCTAGCCTTTGGACCTTTGTCGAACGAAAGAATGCAGATCTTTATCGTGTCGAAGAAGCCGAGATCCGCCGTGGTTATGAAGGACTAAGAGAAAATTTTGAGTGCCTCGCGCTTGCTAGCACCTTTAATGAACTGATGCTTCGTCTCGCTCCAGAGCGAGAAAGTAGTCCAGAGTTATTTAAACTCCACGCCAATGCGCTGGCTACTTTAGATGAACTTCATGAAAAAGGATCAGATCTTACAATCTTATTAAAGCTTCTCAATGCCTATCTCATTAAGGTGCTGCAATGGAGTGGTAATCAACCTCAAATTCATAAGTGTGTCCTCTGCTCAAAACCACTCGAAGAATTTGCTCCAAATACTCAGATGAGTTGTCGGGTTTCAGATGCCTCTTGGTTTTGTCCTGCGCATTCAGCGCACCCTGTTCAGGATCAACACGCCACAGGACATCAAATGCACTTAAAAAATCGCTTCTTTAAACTCACAGTTGCTGCGCTAAGAGATTTTTATATGGATCTGAGTAAACCCATTAAGCAAGTGATCGAAAGCAATCGAGCATCAGATGAAGACCATCGAGCTCTTTTCTTGTTCCTCGAGAGCTTATTCTTATTTCACGTCCCTGGATTTGATCAAAAACCTCTTAAGGCGATTCGTTTCTTAGGGGTCTGAGGCTCTTAGGCATCGAAGTCAGGAAGCCTAGACAAGTCCTTCTGATCTTTCGCTCATAAGTAAAGGCTTCCTGAAAGAGCTTTGCCTGAGAAGCACTCAGTGCAAATTTGACATCATCGATTGATCTTGTACTAACGCCCAGCCAATTCAGCGGCAGGTCATGTTCACGCTTGTAATAATTCGCGTAAAATTTGGAGAGATTCCAAATCTCCCGATCAGTTAAGACGACGCGACTCTTCTTTAAATAGCGAGTTATTTGCGGTTCGACAGCACGAGCAAACAAATCTCCAACTGCTAACACTGCTGGATCATGATGCTCCGCTAAATAGAGGTAATATCTGTTGAGGTTATCAAAAGAACCCATCTGAGATATTAATCCTAATTGATCATGATGAGATTCAAAGCCGTGGAGCGCGCGAGCCCCCTCAGGCGAAAGCATAAAACGATGGTAGACGTAAAGAGCTTCAAAATTAATAGACGTCTCTGAACCTGTGATCCAGGCTGCTTCTCGCAGATGTTTATCTAATACGTAGGGCTCAGTCGTGTTACTAAAAAACTCAGTTAGCACTTCATCTCGCACGGTCGGTTCTGCGTCGACGACTTGAGAGAGCCTCAGAAATTCGAGATCTTCTACTAAACGCATATGTCGTCTTGGATAGTTTGGATCTTTTAACCACTCGCTCAACTGATCTCGAATCACTTCTGACGCCGCGTGAGCTAGGTCCACTAGATAGAGTTTTTTCACGAAAAACAGGTCGACTATGTCAGTACCAAAAATAAAATTGAGATTCTTAAACTGCTGAAATCTTACGCGGTAGGGTGAGAGCTTTTTTAGAAAATCATTTTCATACTGACTGAAATTTCCATAGGCAACTCCGAGTCCAATGTGAGTTGCTTCGACATACTGGTGATACTGAAGATCCAAAAGTGTTTGGTTGAATTGTTTTAGAAAAGAATAAATTTCATAAGAAATCTCACCGTACTTTTCAGGAAGCTCACTGAGTCGTCGCGCGTTACGGGAGAAAAAATTTTCGATATCGCGTAGGCCACCTTTGTTCTCAGGAAAAAATGAGCCTACCTTGTTCTGAGATAATTCTAAATTATGGCAATCGACGAGGGCTCCAAGGACAGCCTCCAGATAGTTCTTTTGATCTTTAGACGACGACTGCTCAAACTTTGATTTAAAGCGTTGTACTACCTTTTCGTAGTTTTGCAGATCAAATGCGACGCACGGATTAATGATATATGCCTCGGCATGGTGCGTGCCCACCACATATACCGCCGCGGCTACCACCATAACCCAGGCTCTGAATGAGGCCTTAAAGAGCATGCCTTCCTATAGTGAACTCAATAATGTTACGCAAACGAAATATTAAACGCCGCAACAAGAAGCGTTTTTTATTATTTTAAGAATATTTACTAAGAATCCATTCCGCTGCGTCGATTATTGAGTCTGCTACGTGGTCAGCTTCTTTCGAGGGGGACCCAATTATTTTCTCAGATTCGATTCCTGCACCGGTGCGTACCAAGATAGATGCTTGGCAATGAGCTGCCTTTCCTGCACCAAGATCCGAAACTTTATCGCCAATCATAAAGGACTGACTCAGATCTATTCCAAGTTCATCGGAAGCTTGCTTTAATAGCAGAGGTCTTGGCTTTCTACATGGACAGTCTTCATCTGGGTGGTGAAAACAGAGTCGATAATCATCGATCTTCACTCCTCCGTCCTGAATGAGTAGCTCGTCCATTCTTTGGTTAATTCTAGGTATCTCTTGTGGGTCGATTAAACCTCGAGCAACCCCGGACTGATTAGAGACTACGATCAGAAGGTAGCCCGCATCTTTCAAACTACGCAGTGCTCTACCCGCTCCTGGGAAGAGCCTGAGTTGGGCTGGGTCGTGGAGGTAGCCAGGGTCTTCGTTGAGGGTTCCATCACGATCTAAAAAGACTGCTCGTTTCATGTTTGTCGAACCCTTTGCCATGACCCTCGTCTTAGCATAAGTTAGTCAAAACCAATGAAGTCATTACTTAAACTTAAGCCTTATTTGCGTCCCTACTTACATTTGATCGTCATCAGCGGTCTTTTGGCAATCCCATTAGCGGCACTCCGATTTAGCCCGGCGCCGATCGTGAAGCACATTATTGATGACCTTCTCATTAACCAAGATCGCAAAAAACTGATTATCTTTCCTCTAATTTTCATTGGGCTTTATTTGCTCAATTTTGTCGTTCGCTTCTTTCATTATTACTGTCTGAGAATCGTGGTTGCTAAAGTTAATCAACGAATCAAAAACGATCTCTATGAACATCTTCTTGGGCTCTCAGCGGATTACTTTACTGCCCAGAGC
>DBAE01000026.1 GCA_002291495.1 Bacteriovoracaceae bacterium UBA1018
ATTTATTCTGGCTTGGTGATGGCCCATGTCTTTAAAGACGCTAATCGGCGCACAGCGGTATTAGCCGCTCACTATTTTTTACGTAGGTACGGAGTACCTCTTTCAGGCGTGGCTCTTCATGAGATTGGATTGGGAGACTTGGGCGAACCCGGTCAGATCGACTCACTCCGAGACACTATTCATCANNGGTCTTAAAGACTACCGCCACATTGTGTGGTGATATCTTCGCGGCCTGGTCCTGGTGCTACGGTGGCAAAGAGTTCAGACTTCCACATTTCATCTTTGAGAAGTTCTGCCTCAGCCAAACTAATTTTCTCGATAAAAAAGGTACCCGTTAGTGGTCGCGCTTTTACCGCCGCGTGTGGATATTTAGCTTCAATCGCAGTCTTAAAACTCTGAATCTCTTCAGACGTTACATGATCTTTAAAAAGAGCCTGCAGACTCGCAGCATAAGCGCCATTGGAAATGGTGAGAGACAAAACGGCGCCAGTGATCCAAGCAAAGGTCATTTTCATAATGGCAACTATCTATGACCGGTCCTGCCCAAAGGCAAGCTGAATATCGAAGCTGACTAAAGCTGATTTTTACAGTTCAGTGCAGTGGCATAACGCGAGCACGCGATGCGTCGTCGGTTTTTTAAATGAGCGCGCAGAGNNTTGATTAGGGGATGTACCCACGAGCTGCAAAAATGACATCGCTGAATATCTCACTCGCCAACCGTAAGCACTCATGTTAATCAACACGCACGACCCATGCAGTATCGATTTAAACCTCTCGAAAACGAATTCAAAAAAGACTTCGGCGGATCCCTTCTTCGAGGTAACCCACGCGAAAAGCGCCCTATCTCGATCAAACGCCCAATGCATGTGGTGATGAGATCATCCATGGCGCGGGGGCAGCTTTCATTTCTCAATCAAAAGCGCCGCAAAAGAATCGAGTCTTTAGTCAGGCGCACCGCCGCCTCAAAGGGCGTAAAACTCTATCGCTATGCTAATAGCGGTAATCATCTGCACATCATTATCTTGCCAAGCTCGCGAGAGGCTTTTAATTCTTTTGTACGTGTGATCTCAGGACTCATTGCTCGACTGACTTTAGGAGCCGAAAAAGGCTCGGCGAAAGGACTTAAGTTTTGGGATGCTCGTCCCTTTACGAGGGTTATCGAGTGGGGCCGAGATTACAATCGCGCATGTGCATACGTCCTACAAAACACTCTGGAGGCCTTAGGCTTCGCCCCATATCGGAAACGTGAAAGCCGGCGAAAAAAAGAGCCGCCCTCATGAGTGAACTTCAAATTTCTACGCAGAGTCCGGCTCACGACCTGACACCGAACCTTACTCAGGAACTCGCTGAGCAAATCGCTCATGAGCTCACACATGGGGAGCAGATCCCTATTGCATTTCTCGTCCGCGATCAAACGATCTATTTTTCACGCGCTGAAATGCGTGCCCACACGCCCTACTCTCCTGTGGTCCATTTGATCCAAGGTATTTATGATTTAGATCCTCTCAATGCATTTCGATTTGTTCGAAAGCGAATCTATACTACAGCTCGACTGACTCCCATGTGCTTAGGCATGGTTAAGGTTGCCGCGCAAAGAGTGAGTGAACTCTCTCGCCCAAGAGATCATCAGTTGAAATTTCATTTCGATCTGAGAGAAATCATTCCGCGCAAAATGCTTCCTTCCGCATTGACCCAGCTATTTCTAAATCAATCCCCGATCCGCTTTCAATCCGTCCCAGAAGCCATGAATCACGCACGCGCACTGACTCACCAGGTGTCTCAAGCTGAACAAAGATACGAGTCAGATCGCCCAATCGCTGCGTTACTTCTGTCCAGGGATCTCAAGCTCCTAGAGTTTGCCGTAAACACTAATGCACGTAATCGAACGCTCCATGCCGAGGTCAATTTGATCCAGACCTACTACGCGCGCACGGGATCAGCCGTACCATCAGATTCGTTCATCATCTCAACCCGAAAGCCTTGCCGCATGTGCGCAGGCATGATCTGGCACTGTGCAGAAGATATACAAAATCTAAATATTATCTACGATGAAGAAGACACTGGCCCGAATGCTCGGAGCACAATCTTGAATGCGGAAAGTTATGACAGAAAGCGCTTTGTCAGTGCGCCGCACTTAATTTCTTTACAGCCAGAGAAGCGGTTGACTGAGAGTGTTGCAAAAGCCCGCTCGCCTTTAGATCTCATCTCAGTTATTTAATAATTGATGAAAAAACTGACTGTGCTCTTGGCTGCCGTCTGTGTATCACTCTCATCTGTTTCTATGACTGCGCCGGAAGATCGGCTTCAAATAGTCATCATTCCAAAGTCTGACCGATCCGAATCAGACACGACTACTCCTCACGCTTTTGCTCCAAGGAGCCTATCCTTAGCAGGCTATGGACTCATGAACTTTAAGCTTCATTGGTCAAGTGGAGCGATGTCTGCAGAAATCACAAATGAAAATCTCGTACGATTAGAATCCAATCCAGACATTGAAGAAATTATCATCGATCATCCAGGCAGTGTCACCTTTGATCGGAGTATGGATCCCTCAGAAACATTAGAACAGTCCGAGACTGAAGGAGAGCTACCACTCAATCAAAAGCAAATCGGCATGGATCGAGTTCGCAAAGAGTACCCAAAGCTCACTGGGAAAGGAGTCACAGTCGGCATCATCGACACTGGCGTCGATGGAAACCATCCTTTACTTCAAGGCAAGATCAAAAAATTTTATAATGCTAAATCCCGTCGTGAAGAGACTGCAAAAGATCTCGAAAAGCATGGCACCCACGTAGCCGGTTTAATTGCTGCATCGGGCGGGATTGGCATTGCTCCTGATTCCCGTATCATCGCGGCCGCTGGAATGAATAATCTGAAAGATCTACTCTCTTCTCTGGACTGGATCCTTTCGCTCTCCGACCGGCCTCGGGTCATCAATAATTCTTGGTCTCTCACTCCTGAGATGAGTCCTACCGCGGTGTATCGGGCAATCGAGACTGCAGAACGACTGGGAGTTTTCATGGTATTTTCAGCAGGAAATCTCGGGCCAAAAGCGAAATCGCTGACTCGCCCTCATGAACATCCCTTTGCATTTTCCGTTGCTGCATCCAACGAACAAGGAGAGATCCTCGCTCTCTCGAGTCGAGGTCCAGGGATCTACAACGGTCAAACCACTCAAAAACCTGAGATCGCCGCACCTGGTTTTAAAGTTCGCTCAACTTCTCCGAACGGTCGCCAGAGTTTTGGAGATGGGACGTCCGTGGCTGCCCCTCATGTCACCGCCGTTGCGGCGCTCTTGCTTCAGGCAAATCCTA
The DNA here is from genome assembly GCA_002291495.1 of Bacteriovoracaceae bacterium UBA1018. Classification (GTDB taxonomy): domain Bacteria; phylum Bdellovibrionota; class UBA1018; order UBA1018; family UBA1018; genus UBA1018. Next base: position 3,315 of record DBAE01000026.1, read on the forward strand.
AACTCGACTCAGAAGATCTACGAGCGCTTTTCATTTCTGTTGCCCAATCTGAACGAGACGATAATATAAGTTGGGATCCTAAAATGGGATACGGACCGCTCAATGCGTGGTCATTGATCAGGAAAGTTGCCGGCTAAATGGAAGATCAGGCTTTTATAAATAAGTTTGAATCAGGAGAGCTCTCTCTCAAATACTTTGATCATAAAGGCCACGTGANNATTTAAGACGATTTCCCCTTCCAGAGGCCATGATTAACTTTCGCGATAATCTCAAACTCTACGCTCATCGACACGGAAAAGATGGACTCTATCATGAAACGATTACTTTCGCGTTCATGCTTCTGATCCACGAACGTATGCAGAGAGCCGCGGAAAACCACGCGGTATGGGAAGACTTTGTTCGAGCCAATGCCGATCTCATAGGCAATGGTAAAGCATTTATTCGCTCACTTTATAAAGAGCAGACACTCGCTTCAGACAAAGCACGAGACACTTTTCTTTTACCAGACAAGCTTCCTTGGCCCTGGCCTAAGAAATAGCCAGGGCTCAGGGATCTCTAGTGTGTCAGTTTTTTAAACTTAACTCGGTGCGGTTGCACAGATTCTGGTCCAAGGCGTTTCTTTTTGTCTTCTTCGTACTCTTGGTAATTGCCTTCTACGAGAACCACTCGGCTATCGCCTTCAAAGGCCATGATGTGGGTACAAATCCGATTCAAGAACCAGCGATCATGCGAAATCACGATCGCACAACCCGCGTAGCTGAGCAGAGCCTCTTCAAGCGCCCGAAGCGTATTGACATCTAAATCATTGGTCGGTTCATCGAGGATGAGTACGTTTCCGCCAGACTTGAGGATCTTAGCCAGATGAACGCGATTCCGTTCACCGCCTGAAAGCATGCCGACTTTCTTTTGTTGATCGGAGCCAGTGAAGTTAAACCGTGCACAGTACGCACGTGACTGGACTTCACGATTGCCGAGCATGATCGTTTCATTCTTACCGTCGGAGATCTCTTCCCAAACTGTATTTTCAGGATTGAGGGCATCTCGAGACTGGTCGACGTAAGCAAATTTGACCGTATCACCCACTCGAATCGAGCCTTGATCCGGCTTTTCTTGACCTGTAATCATGCGCACAAGTGTAGTCTTACCCGCTCCATTACCCCCAATGACTCCAACAATGCTGCCCGGAGGGATATTAAAGGAGAGATCTTCGAATAGGACTTTATCTCCGAAAGATTTGGAGATCTTATTGGCTTCGATAACCAGGTTACCGAGACGAGGCCCAGGTGGAATATAGATTTCCATCTCCTCAACACGCTCTGGACGGTCTTCACTCAATAATTTTTCATAGGCGGAAACACGGGCCTTGCTCTTCGCTTGGCGAGCGCGCGGACTCATTCTGATCCACTCCAGCTCGCGCTCCAAAACTTTTTGTCGTTTTGTTTCTGACTTCTCTTCTTGCGCTAAGCGCTTTTGCTTTTGCTCCAGCCAGGAAGAGTAATTTCCTTCCCATGGAATGCCGTGACCGCGATCGAGCTCCAAGATCCATCCCGCAATATTATCCAAGAAATAGCGATCATGGGTAACCGCAATGACTGTACCTTCATAGCGCTGAAGGAATTGCTCTAACCAGCCAACAGATTCGGCGTCCAGATGGTTGGTAGGCTCATCGAGTAGTAAAATGTCCGGCTTTTGAAGAAGAAGCTTACAAAGTGCAACGCGACGGCGCTCTCCGCCTGAAAGATTTTTCACACCTGCTTCTGATGGAGGAAGCCGCAAAGCATCCATTGCAATTTCCAGAGTGCGATCAAGATCCCAGCCATTTGCATGTTCAATCTTTTCCTGAACATCGGCTTGCTCGGCCAAGAGCTTTTCCATCTTATCGGGATCAAGATCTGGGTCAGCAAAGGCATTGTTGATTTCTTCAAAACGCTTTAAGTATTTAACAAGTGCGCCCATGGCTTCTTGGACGTTTTCTTTCACGGACTTATTATCGTCGAGAACTGGCTCTTGAGGGAGATATCCAATTGAAATCCCATCGCCAGGTCGCGCATCTCCACTGAAGTTCTTTTCGACTCCAGCCATGATTTTTAAGAGGGTCGACTTACCAGAACCGTTGAGTCCTAGGACTCCAATCTTCGCTCCATAGTAGTAAGAGAGGTAGATGTCGCGGAGAACTTGTTTATTGGGTGGATAGGTCTTACCTACGCCTTGCATTGTAAAAGCAAATTTTTGAGCCATGGGACAAGGGTATAGCGAAGCACGCTCGGAACTTCAAGATACCAAAAGGTGGTCCCGACCTTTTGGTAGAGGTCTGCGTCATTTTCTATCTATTGCTGCTTCGGGACCGTGTCTTTTTTGATCCATTACCGAGTTCGAACCTTTGCCTTATTCTTAAATAATCCCACCTAAAATGAGTCGCGTGCTCGCGAGGAGTCTATATTTATGAGGAAAACACACGTTGTTTTGTCCTGTGTGGTGAGTCTTGTCTTAAGTTTGAGCTTGGCGTGGAGTAAATCTACGAAAGACGATTTTGACCGCCTCGACGGAATGGGTAAATCCGGCGCGCGCGTTGATGTGATTGAGTGGGCAGGCAATTTGGAGGTTCACGTCTATCCAAAAGGTATGCTCAAAGGCCTCGCTCTTAAACTCGACAAACGGAACAAGAATAAGCCCGTCATGGTGATCGGCTATAAGTTTCGCACCTCTTCAGAACAACTGATTCGTCGTGCGATCTTAGGAATACCCATTGCTGAAGGATTTAAAGCTTATCGCGACCTCACCGCAGACGATGAGTACGATAAGATCATCATTTCAAATAATGGTCTCTCCAATCAGGTAGCAGAATTTAAGCTCGATCCCGAGCCTAAACAACTCTATCCAGAAGGACATCCATCCCTGGCTGTCGCTGAAAGCGGGACAAAAGATCAAGATCGTCAGCCTGCTACAAAAGAAACTACGCAATCAAAAGGTCCTGATGAAGACGGCAATATCGGGCACTTTGATTTTAGGTAGAAATTAGCGACAGACTTTTCCAGACATCAATGCAACTAGGTCTTTATAAGAAATCAGTTTTTCGCCTTCGCAAACTTCATTGTGAAGCGATTTCAAGTGTTGCAGCGTGGATTCGATCGTCAGAGCGGGCAGAACACCATCACACTCATCGTGATTGATGATGTCTTTTGCTAATCTCACAATCGTGTCTCTCTTCATTTGAGAAGTAATAGAAACCTCTTCTGATCCCGAACCCAACTGCACATCTCCGATAAATCCAGAGATATACATNNCATATACTCATGGCCTAATCCTGAGAGAGAACGTTGTAAGACGGACATATTCATCGAACCTACTTTTCCTTTTTCGGCGCGATTCAATTTTCGGTAACTCAAGAGGCCACCGGGTGGAATGAAAAAGCTAGATTTGTATCCGGCTTCAAATTGTTCTTCATACTTACGTGCACAGTCGGAATCGGCGCGAACAGAGCTGGCAGCCAGCTGAAGCACTAAGAGAGAAAAGCTTAACTTTTTCATAATTCATTCCTTTTCATCCGAACAATTTCGCCATAAATAACACCGAGCACCCTATATATCAAACTCTTTTAATCAACTTATAAACTGGTTAAATTTATTTTTGTCATATTCGTTTTGTGCATGATTTCGGTTACTTAAATGAATAATCAAGTAAACAACTAACAATTTCAAATATTCATTTGAAATTTCCTACAGCACGTTTAATATAAAAAAATAAGAGAAAGCGAGCAGCCTAGAATGACAAAAATCGACAGCAAGGAGGCTTTGATCCAAGCAGCCAAATCGGTTTTTGCCCGCCTTGGCTACGATGGCACTACCGTCAAAGAGATCGCTGATACTGCGGGAGTTAACGTCAGTCTCGTAAGCTACCATTTCGAGGGCAAAGAAGGGCTTTACCGAACTTGTTTAGAAATGTTTGGTCGTGATCGCCTCGCATTTGCCGAACGCGTCCTTAAGGAACCAGGCTCACTCGAAGACTTTAAAATCAGAATTCGTCTCTTCGTCGAAGAGTTTTTTACCTGTCATATTCAAGAACCAGAAATCAGTCAGCTCTTGCACCGTGAGTGCATTAGTCAAAACTCATTAATCAAGGACATCTTTATGAATGTCTTTGTAAAGGTCTTTGATACTCTCGCCGCCTTTGTGGCTTCAGCCCAAGAAAAAGGAATTGTGCGCAAAGACATTGATACAAAAATTTCGACAGCTCTTTTCTTTGGTGGACTCGTGCATTTTGTACGCATGCGCGAACTTCAAAAAGAACTCATTGGCGTTTGCATTGATGACGCCGCATTTCGAGAACAAGTAGTCCAACACGCAATTCAGAACTTTATAGAAGGTGTCGTATGAACCTAAGCAAGGACACGATTTATCCCATCATGGTATTTCTCATTCTTTTATTCTCTGTCTATTTTTCTAAGATCGGTTTTGGAGCCGAACCACTGAGTTTAAATCAGTACTTAGGTCAAGTAAGCCAGCAGAACTCCGCCATAAAAGGAGCACAAGAAGCCTCTCAAGGAGCTGCGCTCAGATCTAAAGAAGGAAGCTTACTTGTAGCTCCCACTCTTTTTGGAAATCTCCAGATGATGGATGAGTCCAAGCAAAGTCCATTTTTTCGATATGAAACTATTGAGAGTCGTGGATTTTCGTTAGGCGTAAGTCAACTCACCACCTTCGGTCTGCAGGCCAAGCTCTCCTACACTTATTCGAGCACCGAATATTTGGGCCTCAGTCCCCCCTTCGGTCCTCGTCCCCCGTTTTACGAAGGACGTCCAGCAATCGAAGTATCTCAATCTCTCTGGAGAAACTTTTTTGGCGCTGAAACTCGTGCACGAGTCGAACTCGCTGAAGCTGCCGCTTTAGCCACTCACTATTCACAGAGCTATCAGGTCAAGGTAGCTCACGCAGAAGCCGAAACGATCTACTGGCGCCTGGCTGCAGCTCGAGAACTTGTAGCAATCCAAAAGGACATTTTAGAACGCGCCCAAAAGCTCTATGAATGGAACGCTAGACGCGAACGCCTGCAACTCGGGGATAAATCGGACATCTACCAAGCTGAAGCCAATTTGCAATTGCGCAAACTCCAGCTCCAGTCAGCGCAGGATCAAGAACGAACGGCCGCACGTGCATTTAATCGCATGAGACACCAAGATAGCGACACCGTCCCTGATACACTCGTTCCGTTCTCGACTGTATTAAGTAAGAACTCTGAAGAGCTAGTAGCACCTAGTCGTGGGAACTCCGCGAGAGAAGATGTCAAAGCAGCCGAGCAACAAAGCCGTGCAGCTATGGCTAGCGCAGAGCTTGGAGTTAATCAGAATAAACCGATGCTTGAAGCTTATGCTACTTACGCCCTCAACAGCTTCGAAGGGACATCATCCCAAGCTTTTAGTCGTTCTCTGNNAACTAAGATTTTGGGTGTGAGATTTTCAGCGCCACTCAACTTTGGACTACTCGGGGACTCCAAGCGAGGTTACGAAAAAGAAAAAGCAGGAGCTGAACACACCTACCAACAGCGACTCTTTGATCAAGAAAATGAATGGAAAAACCTCAATGAGAGCTTTAGTGAGGCTAAAAATCGATTAAAACTCGCTCGCTCAGTAGAAGATGTTCAGAAAAAGAAATTTCAAAATGAGCGAGACCGCCTCAATCGCGGCCGAACCACGACCTATCAGGTTTTGCTCTTTGAACAAGACTACGCACAAGCTCAACTCAGTTCAATCCAAGCCCAAAATGAAGTTCTCGAAATTATTGCACGTATGAAAACATTTGGAGGTGCACAATGAGTAAGATCANNATTTTTATCACCTGCATCATCATCGTCATGCTTGCAGTGGGCCTCTTTTCGATGAAACGCCTGGGAGTAGATCTATTTCCAAACGTGACGTTCCCTATCGTAGTAGTGAACACACCTTATCCGGGTGCAGGACCGTCTGAAGTCGAAACGCTGATCTCAAAACCCCTCGAGGATGAAATCAGTACCATTGCGGGCATTAAAAGGTTGTCTTCCAATAATCAGGAAAGCCTGAGTCAGGTTATTGCTGAATTTACACTCGAGACTGACGTTAAGTATGCTGAACAACAAATCAGAGACCGCGTCAGCGCAGCAAAACGTAAACTCCCGGACGATGTCGAAGAATCGGTCATTCGCCGTATCGACCCAGCTGATCAACCCATTATGATTTTGTCGGTCGAAGCTGACCTTCCGGGCAAGGACCTTTATGACATCGCCAACGAAGTCATTCGTCCCAGAATCGAGCAGGTTAATAAAGTGGGTTTGGTTGAGGTTTTGGGAGGTCGAAGACGTGAAATCCATGTCGCCTTAGACCGATCAAAACTCAAAGCACGTGAAATTTCTGCATCTCAAGTCGCAAGTCGTTTGGCTACTGCAGGTGAAAACGTACCGGCAGGAAAAATCAGTGAAAGCAAGAGCGAGACGGTTTTCCGTACGGTGGGACAGTTTCAGTCTTTGAAAGATATTGGCACAACGGTCGTCAATTTCTTTGGAAACGAAGTGCCAACCACTATTAACGACTTAGGACGAATCGTAGATACCGAGACTGATGAAAAATCACGTACGTTCGTCAATGGCAAACAAACGTTGTTTCTTTATGTCTTTCGACAATCGGGAGCCAATACTGTCGCCGTCGTCGATGCCTTAAAGAAAAAAATCGACACTTTTAACAAAGAGTTCAGTAGCTATCCGGGTAAACCTGTCTTGGGTATTGTGCGGGACGGCAGTCTCCAAATCCGCGCCAATCTCGATGACGTCAACGAGTCTATTATTATCGGGATCGTCTTAGCAGTCGTTGTAGTGTTTTTCTTTTTGGGAAGCGCTCGGTCCACTTTAATTACAGGTCTTGCACTTCCAAACTCACTGATCGGTGCATTTATCTTGATGGCACTCGCAGGATTTACCATCAACTTAATGACCCTCCTCGCACTCAGTCTGTCGGTCGGTCTATTGATCGACGATGCGATTGTGGTACGTGAAAATATCTTTCGCCACATCGAAATGGGAAAATCACCTATTCGTGCTGCTCGGGAAGGCACAACTGAAGTGCGCTTAGCGGTTATCGCCACCACCCTTGCCGTCATCGCAGTGTTTGGTCCAGTCGCGTTCCTCAAAGGTGTCGTCGGACAATTTTTCAAAGAGTTTGGTTTAACCATTTGCTTTGCCATGGCAATCAGCCTCTTTGACGCCTTGACCATCGCCCCGATGCTTTCAGCCTACTTTGCTGGTTCTATGCACAAACACGGCGAAGGGAGCACCACTGGAATTAAAGGACTGTGGAATAAAACCATTGGTCGAGTGATTTCCGGAATGCTTAAGGGCTTTGACCGCTTTCAAACCGGCCTCGAAAATCGATACGAATCCCTCATTCGGTTTACAATTCGCCGTCCTCTCTTTGTTTTGATGGCCAGCTTTATGGTCTTTTTAGGAAGCTGTGCGACGGTTAAATATGTGCCGAAAACTTTCTTACCCACCCAAGATAATGGTGAATTTACAGTCGCACTCGATATGCCTCCTGGTACGAGCTTGGAGAGCATGACCGCTGCTGCACGAAAGGCAGATGAGATCGTCCGCTCAAATCCTGAAATCCGCGTGACAGCACTCACTGTCGGTGGACGCGAGGGAGAAGCCAATGTTGCCGACATGTACGTCAATCTTGTGCCTTCTAAGCAACGTCAACTCAATACAAGCCAGGTTAAGGAAAAGCTACGTGAGCAACTGAAAGAAGTCGCGTACACCAATCCTAAAGTAAAAGATTACGACCCGGTCGGTGGCGGGTTGCGTCCGTTTACTTTAAACTTCACGGGATTAGATCGGGAAAAACTCGAAGCGTATGCTCAAAAGTTTTACGCCCGTTATAAAAATAATCCGGGCTTAAAGGACGTCGATCTCAACTTCAGAACTGGGAAACCTGAATTTCAAGTCGTTCCAAATAAGCAAAGAATGGAAACTCTCGGGATCTCATCCATCCTGATGGGACAAGAACTCCGAACTCAAATCGAAGGAGTTACTCCAGCTAAGTTTCGTGAAAAAGGTCTCGAGTACGATATCCGTGTACGTCTCGAAGAAGACCAGCGGAACCTGAGAGAGGGCTTTAACAAAACCTTCGTTCCAAACTTAAATGGCAATCTGATCAGGCTCTCGGATGTGAGTCAACCTGTGGACACGACAGGTCCGACCAAGATCACCCGTCAGGACCGGGCCAAGTATGTCCAAGTCAATGCCGATATCGCTCCAGGTGCGGGCTTGGGTGACCTGATGGCAGAGATTACAAATACTCTGAAAACAGATCCTGAACTTAAACTCCCTGAAGGTATTAACTATGTTTTCGTTGGGCAAGCTGAGAACTTTCAGGAACTCGGAGACAGCATGGTTACCGCCATGGGCTTTGGAGTCCTCTTTATCTTCTTAGTGCTTGCAAGCTTATACGAGTCGTTTGTTACTCCACTAACAATCATGCTGGCCTTACCGCTAGCTGTTTGCGGATCGTTCGTAGCACTCGCTATTGGCCGTGAGTCGTTGAATGTCTTCTCAATCATCGGTGTCGTCATGTTACTTGGGGTCGCATCCAAGAACTCGATCTTGCTCGTGGACTTTGCTCATCAACTCGTTCAGCGCGGAATGAGTCGTGGAGATGCGATTGTGGCTGCAGGTAAAGCTCGACTACGGCCTATCTTGATGACCACCATGGCCCTGATCGCAGGTACTGTTCCGATTGCGATGGGACTTAACGAAGCATCTCGACAACGTACTAGTATGGGTGTGGCGATCATCGGAGGATTGATTAGCTCTACCCTTTTGACCTTGATCGTCGTTCCTGCCGCGTACTCGTACATCGAGCGTTTCCGCGAATGGAGCCTAAAGATCATGAAGCGTATCTTCGGAGCGGGAGATGCTCATGAAGACGAGATGGATCATTCTTCAGGACCGACCCATCCGACCAACGGAGGTCATCCAGCAGGAAGCAGTCTTCCACGAAGTGGTGAAGCTCTCACTTAAGAACGCTGAACTATTACGGTAAAATTAGAATTAGAAATTCACAAAAGGAGAGCGGCGCTGCCTCTCTCCTTTTTATTTTTTGAGTTCTACGATACTAGAAATTTCGCTCAGCAATTCTTGCTGAAACTTAATAAACGTCTTGTCGTCTGGATTAGGTGAAAACTGCTTTAATTCATTCCCAGAAAAAGTACACTCGACTTCAAGATCAGAGACTTGGGTAGTAAACCAATTTGCCGTGTACGCAAATATCTTCACTCCGTTCATTGTATTTTNNAGGAACGAGTGATCACCGGTCGGGATCTTAGAATTAATCTGACAATGCTTAGAAATCTTATTCGATAGAACTGCGGGTCTTCCAGTCTTCGGCGCTTTTGTAATCAGAGTTTTGTACTGGCTAGAAAGCTCATCTTTGACGAGCTCCATTCGACAAGCATCTGCCTTTCGATATAAGCCTGCATAACAAGCCGCGCGCATTGCTGTATTTTGGATCGAGCTACAAGGCTTGTTTTCATCTTCAATTCCGTAAACCNNACCCGATAGACTTTCGCAACTGATATATTCGTCAGTGCCCCATACCATATTCAGTGCGACTTTCTTAAATTCACCATTTTGGATTTGAGGCCAAAACTCACCCGATCGTGTTGCACCTTCTAAGCAAAGCGCCCACTCGTCCGAAAGATAATATCGATCTTTAACGTCAGAAGAATAGACGGTGAATGAAGCGACAAAGACGACAAAGAAGAGACTCAAATTGAAGATAACAAACACGCGAAACATGGCGGAACTTATCGCATGGTAGACGCAATAAATAAACTATTTTTATCAAGTATAAATATCTTTTATTTACAAATACTTATGACTCTTAAACACCGGAGATATCTCCACTTCAGAACTATTATCGCGCGACCGAAAAGAAGTGGATGACCCTAAGTCGATTACATCATTGGATATTCTGCCTCATTTTGGGTGCTCTAGTGACGTCAGAAACCGTCTATGGCAAAACTCACTGTTTCGTCGTCAGTGGCGAAGCTGTAGACCCTCGCGGATCCTTGAAGGATCATCCCTTTTCGGACTCATCGATTCCTACCCGCACCCCTTGCCAGCGCTTTGATTCATTTGCCGAACTTGAAAAGACCGTGAATCAAATGAAGATCAAGAAAACAATTACCTCATCAGACCAGTTGTTAATCATGGGTGCCACTCACGGCGAGGCTGATGGAACACTCCAGTGTAACGCCAAAGATGAATTCTCAACCGAAGTATATCGCATCGTAAAAACTTTATCGAAAACACACCGAGTGGGAGCGGTCCTCACCAACTGTTACTCNNATATCCTGAAGCAGAAACTTCTGGATGACAAGAAGGCACCCGGTTCATCGATCGACAATTTATGTATGATCACGTCGTCGCACTTCGGACTACCTACAACGAGCTATAATCGAAATTTATTTGAATCGATTGATCAGGCTCAACCTGGCGAAAGTCTTGAAAGCGTTTACAAGAATAGTAGCGGTGGAATGATCTCCTCAGCGGCATGGGATGCATCAGGAATTTCTAGTTACATCAGAAAAAAAGATTCTATTCAGGCTACTGAAATCTTAAAAAGAATGAATGGCTTAGTCGAACAAAGTCCTTGCCGGCTCCCTCAAAAAACGATGGAGAGCCTGCAAGTCTGTGCCATGCCCGCAATCGATTATAAAACTTTGCAGCGCCTCAACCTTTTGAACGCGACAAAAAATTCGACTATTTTTTCAGATCGTATTGAAGAGCATAAAAATAACTTAAGAGCTCGAATTAAAGATAATAACTGGGATTATATCACGGTTGCAAAAAGTGCTTCGTGTCGAGCAAAAATCTGGGAAGAAACCCTCACCTGGCTGGATGGGATTTCTCAAACTTCAGGCATATCCATTTCGGACTTTGGATATAAATACTACTCTTTTACAAAATCCTTACTTAAAAATCATTCTTGCATCACGCCTCAATCACCCAAGAACTTGATGCGAAGACTGTTACCAAAAGAATGGTCGTCGTCGACTCCACTTGATCATGTGCCGTTGGCACATCGGCTTGATGATCATTTTGAAGCGATCAATGAAATTGAGAAACTCCTTATCAACGACGCGGAAATCACAGATACAATCTCTTTAGTGTCTCATCTCACGACGGCAAGCTCGAAGTGCCAAGCGAGTAAAGATGGTATTCTCAGTGCTATCCTTGGCGAAACTCTCCTTGGGCATGCAATCGAAGATCTACCTGTTAGGAAAGTCGATTTTTACGCGGATACCGAACCCGCTTACCTCACCCAGCGTGCGTTGGATGCATTTGTCCGAGGAACTATCGAACTACCGGACTATTCGGATCCAGTGGATAAACGCCGCAGGAAAGCTTGCACAGAATTTAAATTTTGAACTGAGCACTCTGAGCCGCTGAATGAACTTACTAACTATTCACCATTGTCATAGTCGACTTCTGGAAGTTCGACTAAACTATGTTTTTGTACAGTCTTAAAATAGTCACTTGATTTAGGTGACCCTACCGCCTCTCCACGAACGGTGGTGAAGATCGTTTTTCCATCCATGTTTTCCAAACTGAGGACGACTCGTGCATTGTCCGTTTTGTTGCGATCAGCATCGCTTGGGGTGCGAGTAAACTCTCCATTGAGAGACACAGAAAATAAATCCACTACAGCTTCAGTAACTTTACTTCTTTTAGTTGTGTAGTCGAGCTTGCATTCGAGCAGATTTGATTCACCTTCTTCGGGTAAGATACCGGTCGATTTGCACTGGCAGGCAAAAGCCAACTTGCCCTCGAGGACTTTAATGTCTTTTGAATTTTTTCCTGACACTTTTGTCCGACCGAAAATAAACTCGTCGACATTGACGCGTAATTCGCGATCTTGACGAGAGGTGGTTACGCTGTACTTTGCCACATTCTTGGATAACTGAGCCGTGTGCGAATCAAGCGCTGCGGGTACTGTTTGTCTCACGAGCTTAAGCAAAGCTGGAGCAACTTGGCTGTAAGTACAATCGGCGTAGGCCAATGAATTAAATGAAACTAGTGTAATTAAGAATAAGCTTAGTTTTTTCATAATCAGTGTCTCTGAGTAAGTGAGCTAAACTCTCATACAAACTGTAAGCAATTCTGTCCACTATTTGTTCTGATCGCGATTTTAAAGGGTTTTGAGCGCGATCTGTCTGTCGCGCGACAGATAAAAGCAAGGAGGAGGATGAAGAAGTTATCCGCCGCGGATCTGCTGAGATTCGCAAGAAGATGCTAGCAAGACAAAGAAGCCGAGGTGATTCCGACGCAGTCGATCTCGCAATGGTTTTCTCAAAGAGACGCGAGGAGAACAATGAAGCCAACGACGACTGACCAAAATGGACATTCAGTCCATTGCGGGAGGAAGGAGGAGGATGAAGAAGTTATACGCCGCGGATCTGCTGAGAAAACGTTAGCGAGCGCATTTTGGCGCGCGCCCGGCCTTCTGATTCTCCTGATACACCGGCATCACTTCATCCATATGCGCTTGGAGTTGTTCAATCCGCGTCTCACCTGAAGGATGGGTAGAGAGAAATTCAGGAGGATTTTGCCCCCCCGATGCTGCCATCATATTTTTCCAAAGGTCTACGCTTTGACGAGGATCAAATCCTGCTTTAGCCATCAGCTGCAGACCGATAATGTCTGCTTCACTTTCCTGTGTACGGCTATGAGGAAGAAGCACTCCGACTTGTGTGCCAACTCCGAGTAATCCCAAGATGAGATTTCGATTGGGGCTATCCCCTGCAAGCAATCCTGCAGCTAAAATTCCACCTTGAGCAAGAAAGCCTTGCGATACGCGCTCATTACTATGTCTTGCTTGAACGTGCCCGACTTCATGACCGATCACGGCCGCGAGTTGATCCTCGTTTTTGGCGACTTTAAGAAGTCCGGTGTGCACTCCAATCTTTTTACCAGGCAGAGCAAACGCATTCGCGCTCTCATCTTTGAAAACTACAACTTCCCAATCTTTTGCATTTTCACCCAAGGCATCAACAAGAGGGGCTGCGATACATTGTACGTACTGATTTGTGCTGGCGTCTTTTTCTACAGGGATTTGACCTTTCATCTGGTCAAAGGCTTGAACACCCATCTGACTCATTTGGCCTTCTGGCAGAAGAGTGAGTTGCTTACGACCCAAAGGAGAGCTCGCACAAGAGGCAATAGTCACCGCCATCAAAACTGCTGAAATACGCTGTATCAGTAATCCCGTTCTCTTCATCACCGATCCCCTCAAATTTCTCCAGTTACGATCAGCCATCAGATCCTCCCTACGAATCTCGATCAAACCTAACCCAACCAGAAATTTTTCACTACTCTGGGCAGCGCACTAAAGTGTAACGAATAGTAACAGCACGAACCGTCAACTCAATTAAATGGAAACAACTTCCTGAACTTCAGGAATTGTTTCTTTCAGTCGGGTTTCGATGCCTTGCTTCAAGGTCATGGTCGAACTAGGGCAACCACTGCAAGAACCTTGCAAGTAAAGGTAAACCACTCCGGCTTCAAATTTTTCGAAAGTGATATCGCCGCCGTCCATCGCTACTGCGGGACGAATTTCATTATCTAAGATTTCACGAATCTTATTCTCAATATCGGTGGATCCACCCTTATGAGCATCTTGAGACATCACTGCTTCATTGATCACGAGCTCTTGGCGGCTTAAATGTTCCTCAATGGCTTGCGAGCAGCTTTTGTGGACAACATCCCAGTCGCCCTCTTCGGTTTTAGTCACCGTGACAAAATCAACACCCAGCATCNNAATTCCTGGAATGGAAAAAAGTCGAGCAGCAAGAGGAGATTTCTGTTCTGCATCTTCCTTACTGACAAAGTTGACTGCTCCTTTTTTCAGAAGCTGTCGATTCACCGAATACTTGAGGGTGTTCGGGTTTGGGGTGAATTCAAGAGACACATAAACTGGGCTGTCATTGGTTGCCATAAATACCTCGATTAAGACTGATTTCAGGGGGTCACTCTAACACATGCAAGAACCTGATTGCACTCGCAAAAAATGTTGGACAGAATCAAGGGATGACACTCTCCTTGCGCCCATTATTGCCACTATTTGCGGTTTTTTTTGCCCTACTCGTCGCAGGATGCTCCACATCCGGGAAAGGACCGTCCGCCTCGACCACCCCCCCTCCTCCCGCNNGTTTTAGAGGGTAGCCCTTTAGCGGTCCCATCTGTACCGGGAGCCTCTCCATCGGCTATGACCGTGCCACCTCCCGGTTATCAAAGCGCAAATCCAATTCTAGGGATTGATCGAGTCGAGGGTGGAACGATTTACTTTAAAGGTAAGAATTCGGATAGCGACGACATCAAACCGCTTAAAACACCATTTAATAAGATTAACGTCCTCGATCTCATGAAAGCAGAGCAAGACTTAGGACCGGAAAGTACTTTTGTCCTTTTCTCGATTGGAAATCCTCAGACAGCCAGCTCCGATCTAGCGATCTTTCTTATGAGAGCAGATGGACGCAGCAGACCTATGCATTTGATCTATCCAGGGCAGGTCAAAGATCCCAAGACCGGACAAACCGTACATCGGCTCCATAGTTTCTATGGACGTTGTTTACCTAAGATGGGCACTGGTTTTTTTACATTCCAGTGGGAAAAGATTGATCGCAGGCACAGCATGCAATCGAGCTTGCTGGTTTTAGAATTGGACCGAAATGCGGTTCACGAGCGGCTCATCGAGCGACGAGTACCTTCCTTAAGCCTAACGCAACGTTTTGTTCGGTCAAAGCAGTGCAAAGAAATCGCGGGTGTGACGCGAAATATGTCGCGCCATCGCTATGATCTGAACGTGCGTCGAGGCGAAGAAGATGATGCAACCGATGAGGAGCCAAAAGAGAATCAGACTTCTGAAGAGCTCAAGAGCGAGTAAGATCTCTTCCTTATAATCCTGTCGAATCTATACGAACAGCTGATTGACGAGTGGCTCACCTCGCGATAGGTTGGGCGGGAAAGATTTTTGCAGGATAGGACACCATGAGCTTCGCATTGAACACAGATGCAATCGATGAAAAAGGATTCTTTGATCCAAGGTACACTTGCGACATCGATAATTCCTCTCCTGAGCTCCGCTGGCAAGGCGAACCGGAAGGCACCGCAGGATTTGCGCTGATCGCAGAATCTATGGATATCTCTCAGGGTGGCTTTGTGCATTGGGTTGTTTACAACATTCCAAACGATGTGCATCACCTTCCCACCGGCATACCTCCTCAAGACGCCCTTCCGAACGGTATCCGACAAGGGCTGAACGGTTATAATAAGTTGGGCTATTCGGGGCCATGTCCACCTAAGAATTCACGCCCACAACGATATTTGATCAGACTGTTTGCTCTAAAAGAGCTTCCAGATCCTCCTGTTCGTGCGAAAGCGGATCAACTCCTAAAACTGATCGATGGCTTGGTGCTCGCAACTGCCGATATTACCGGCTTATATCAACGTGTCATGATCGAGCGCGCAGGGTAAACACACTTTAATAACTGTGGCATTTGTGTTGCATCATGCCGGCCCACGGAGGTCCTATGAAAAAGCTAGTCGCTACTGTTTCTGTTTTGATCGCATTGACCTGTGCGTATGGCTTAGCCAGCACAGATGAGGCCCAAACTGAGCTCAACCACATGGATGCAATGGAAGCTCGTGCGGGTGAGATCATCAACGAGTCTGCGCAGGCTCAGTCTGCTGACCCACAATCCGAAAATCCCGCACAAGGCACTCAGCTTGGAGCTCACTCAGAAGTGAATCCCATGGACCTCAATCAAGAACGGCAACCCGAGCAACAAGCTGGTCGAGCTGACGCCCCAAATACTGCGAGTCCATCATTGAGAGAAGATCGTTGGAGCACTGCAAGCCAATGCACTGACATGAATGGACTGAGCTATCGACGTGGAACACGTGGATTTGAGCGATGCGTCGAAGCAAAGCGTCAAGAGAGCGGTTCTTAAAAGTCGAACACTCCACCGCCGGCCAGAATGGGTTGCACTCGATATTGGGTAGCATTGGGATAATAGTGAATTCCAAGCTGAAACCCAGGCCAATGATGACTGATGCCATATCCTGCTATTTTGTAGGTAAAGTCGTAACTGACACCTGCGGAAAGCACATTTGAAACAAGACGATTACCCGATGGTGGATTGTATGCCCAGGAAATATCCGCTTCTGCTTGCGCACCTCTCTGATATCCAGAAGTAACGGTATTGCCGGAACTTATTTTTATATCGCTATAATTTAGATTTCCGCCCAGTCCGAAACTAACTCGAGGGATCACGATGAATGTGAATACCAGCCCGGGAAGCCAGGAAGTGACTTGTGCATCCGGATTAGTACGATCGATGTCGTTGAGATTAAAGTACTCAAAACCGACACTCGCTCCCATTGCAAACCGCGGAAACTCAAGAAGCGACACTTTTGCATTGGCATTATAGATTTTGTAAAAATCTCTAAGAATATTGGTTCCTACTTGTAAGAAGTTGGTAAGACCTAGCGCCACTTCAGTACCGAAGATCAATCGTCCTGCAGGTAAAGTGAACGGACTGGGTAAACGGTGAGTATAAGAGAGGAGAGGATCAGGTCGGTCTCCATAAGCGTTTGAAATGGGTTCTGAGGTCGATTGCGTCCTCCTGCGGCCCTGAGCGGCCTCAGCCGAAGAGGCTAATTGGCTAGCGACTAACCCTAAAACGATCCATGTTCTCAGATTAAATGTCTTTTTCATTGAGGTTCTGACCCTTTTCCGTCTAGATTGTGGGCTACACAACCATTAAACCTTAAATTTTACGAACAGGCGAGCCTGACCCTCTATTCATGACTCAATCAACAAACCAGACTCAAAAAATCAGAAATATTTGTATTATCGCTCACGTCGACCATGGCAAAACCACTCTAGTCGACTTCTTGCTTAAACAAGCTGGAACTTTCCAAACCCATCAAAAGGTTGAAGATCGGATCATGGACTCCATGGACTTGGAGCGCGAACGTGGAATCACGATTCTCGCTAAGAACACCTCTGTCCGTGTCGGCGATACCAAGATCAACAT
>DBAE01000070.1 GCA_002291495.1 Bacteriovoracaceae bacterium UBA1018
TGATCACACCGATGGCCATATCGATACCTTGGCGCGTTTTGCAGGACCCGGTCTGGTTCTCTGCATGGATGCTCGATCCGAAGACGATCCAAATCGATCGGTCTACGAACAGATCTACAAGGAACTGAGTCAAGCGGTCGATGCCCGAGGCAGAAAGCTCAACGTGGTCCTCGTACCCTCTCCAGGACGGGTACTCGATTCTGAAGGACAGGTCATGGCTGCAAGCTACATGAACTTCTATATCAGTAATACTTCAGTAATAGTTCCTACTTACGGTACTCCTTGGGATGCAGAAGCTGTCGCGACGATTGCTAAATGTTTTCCAGGACGTAAGACGGTAGGTCTATCTGCCAAGGCGATACTGTCAGGTGGAGGAGCATTTCATTGCATCACTCAACAACAGCCGCTCGGAAAAGAAGGAAATTACTCTCGAGGATTGAAGAGAATTTCAGTTCCGAGTAGAGAGTAAAGGTATGAAAGCATCTCACTCGATCACTGTTGCAGCAATTCAATGCGGGTTTTCTGAAAAAGTCTCGGAAAATGTAACACAAATCACTCAATATGTTCGAGAAGCGGCAAAGCAAGGTGCGCAAGTCATCCTACCTCCAGAGCTTTTTGAAGGCCCTTATTTCTGCCGCCAGGAGAAGGATGAATTTTTCAGTTGGGCTAGACCGAGCTCGAATCATCCCACCATTCAGCATTTTCAGAGCCTAGCGGAAGAACTCGGAGTAGTCATTCCAGTGTCTTTCTTCGAAAAGGATGGTCAATCCTACTACAACAGCTTGGCTATGATCGATGCCAACGGTGCTCAGTTAGGGATCTACCGTAAAAGTCACATCCCAGACGGACCAGGCTACGAAGAAAAGTTCTATTTCCGACCCGGTAACACAGGGTTTAAAGTCTGGGACACTCGTTTTGGTAAGATCGGCGTGGGTATCTGCTGGGATCAGTGGTTTCCAGAATGTGCTCGAGCCATGACTCTTCAAGGCGCCGACATACTCCTCTACCCTACTGCCATCGGCAGTGAGCCAGAGTCACCCGATCTCGATACCAAAGATCCGTGGCAACGGGCTATGATTGGTCACTCAGTTTCAAACGTGATTCCAGTCATAGCAGCAAATCGTATCGGTAATGAAGGTGGACAAATCTTTTACGGTCACTCGTTTATCTCGGATCAACGGGGCACTAAAGTAGCGGAAATGGATCGCACCTCGAGCGGAATCATCACCGCACAATTTGACCTCGAAGAAGTTCGTAAAAATCGCGCCTCCTTTGGCTTTTTCCGCGATCGACGGCCTGAATTTTATACTTCGATCTCTGAGAGATAAAGTGGTATGGGACTGCAATGTTCCGCAGAACCATTCACCTTTTTGCTGCTCTAGCACTGCTGATCATGCCCCCCAACGTGGCGTGGTCGATGTCCTGCGGCGATGCACTCGGCGAAGGGTTTGACGACAAGTTCAGCGATGAAAAGCTCAATCGCAAGTATCCGCTGCGAAGATTCGTCAAAGAGTATTTCCAGCTCTGGGAACATACACTTTCCGTTCACATCCAGAACGAAGTCTTCGATTTGATGCTGCGTTTACCGCGTCCAAAACCGATCACCATGAAGGCACTCAAAGACTTCTATAATCTGAGCGAAAATGCATCTTCTCAAACGGCGAGAGAAGCGATCCAAGAACTCCTCATATCGATCTCAGAAGATCCTTACTTTGACGACATCTCAGAACAAGGCCGCCACAACTTAATCTATCATTTGAGCTTTAAAGGACCTGACAGTCTGCCGCCAGACTTAGCCCTGCTTCGGGTGCAAAGAGATTACGGCATTATTGATTCAGAGTTAACTACCGGAATTGACCGCATCCTCAACGTACGAAAAGCCTTAATGACGGTGATGACAGTGAGTCAGCAACTCTATTTAGAAAATTCGAAGCTTGCTCTTGGATTTTGGAGACTCGCCAAGACTGCGCACGATCCATTCATGCATCGGAAAAAAATCTACAATACTGTCGACGACCTTTTTGGCCATTTATTTCCAGAAGAAAGCTATGAACGCCTTGGACGCCTTCTCGGTCGTGGCGATGGTGACACAATAAAACTTCTTCAAGATACATTGCCTCTGATTCGAACCAGCAGCACGGGCCGGCTGCCTATCGAGCATCAAAGCAAATTTGAGCGTCGGCTCCGTTTCCTAGCCAATCAGCTTGGCCTGCCTGATTATTACGATATCTATAGTTTACCCACTCACATCGAAGCTTATGAATTAACCGAAGATGATGGATACGGTGACACAGAAGCTAAGTATGCCTATACTCGATTTTTAGTTTTGTCTTTTTATCAGCCTGAACAAAGTTATCAGAAAGACATGGAATTTCAGTTTCTCAATATCCTAGTCGAACTCTTACATGCCTCCGAAATTAAAGGCATGATCCACTTCTTAGAGAAACATCGAGCACGGCTGAAATTTAGTTATTAGATCACTCTTAAGTTCCAGCGTTGGAAGGCGTCAATGGTACCCCCTGAAATGGGCGGGAATCGATAGGGACATCGACTATAAACGCTGTTCCACGCTCGGGTGTGCTATCCACACCGACACTTCCGCCATGGGCTTCAGTCACCCCTCGAACAAGCGAGAGGCCAAGCCCCCAGCCTTTCTTGTTGGCTCTTTTGACAGTGTCAGCTCTCCAAAAGGCCTGAAACAAAGTATCCTGTTGTTCTTTTGGAATATAGGGTCCGTGATTATGGACGGATACAATCATACGGCCATGGGCACTTTCGATCGTAATCGTTATGGGTGCCTTAGGATCTCCATATTTAATTGCGTTCGTTGCCAAATTTTCTACGACGCGCTTCATGGCTTCGCGGTTCCAGTATCCCGTTACATGTTGACCAGAGAGGACAAATCGATCCCCGTAAATCGAAGAAAGGTCATCGACCGTTTCTCTCACTAATGGAAGTATGTCACATTGAGCCACTTCAAATGCGAGCTTCTCACCCCCCTTCAGGCGACTGGCATCTAAGAGATCCTGAATCATTCGATCCATTCGATTTGCATTTTCTACAATTCGGGCAGCCAGAAGTGTAGACTGGCTTGTGCGATCTGGAAGTCGCAATAAGATCTCTCCCGTCGTCTTAATTGCCGAAAGAGGACTACGTAGGTCATGGGTCAACGTATTTGAAAACTCTTCACGCAGTCCTTGTTGCACCATGAAATACGAATTCATCGACTCGCTCATAGCCAGGTCAATCGATCGGACAATAATACTTGTCTCATGCTCGCTCAGGCTCACCTTACCGTTTAAAATCTCGAAAATAGTATCCCTGAGCACTTGATACTCTACGATAATGTCGTTCGGATTCCAGGATGTGATCCTCGCTCTTTCTCCCCCATGCTCTTGGGCGATAGTGGAGCCCTCGGAAGCCAGATCTCGTGGAAAATTTGGAGCTAACGCCTCCGCTAGATTATGCAGAAATGCTGGCAGCGTATTGATAATAACCGGGTGAGTAGCATTTTCAGCCGATTTGACTTGTTGGCGGACTTTCTGTTCAAAAACCGTAAGAATCGTTTCATTGTGCGCGGCCAGCACTGCGGCCGGCGTTCCGGGCTCCGGTTTAAAGATTGCTTGATCAGTAGGTCCAGTCATGCCCATCGCAGATGCAAAAAAGGTGTACGTCTCCTATTTGTAGCGATGGTGCGTTATGTTTTACCTTTTTCTAGACTCCCGTGTTTGTTTGCGTTAAGAACGTAGGCATTCGTCTTTTTGATGGCTTCCTGGCGGAATGGTAGACGCAGTGGACTCAAAATCCAC
>DBAE01000282.1 GCA_002291495.1 Bacteriovoracaceae bacterium UBA1018
CTTGTAAATTGCCTAGGCAAAAATCGATCCCTTGCTAATACAGAGGCAAGCCTAGGGAATCCTGCATAGCTCGTATTAGCGGCTACAAATAAGATGAGAGCCGTCGCGATCTGGATCAAGTAGTAGTAGACCGAGTCTTGAAAAACGGATCGTCCTAGAACAGAGATCAGAGTTTGATTCGGTGCCGGTGTAACTTGGTAGACATGAGCTAATGAGGTAATACCTAAAAACAATGGCGCCAAGATGGCAGACATCCAAACCAAAGTTGTCTTGGCATTTTTTTGAGACGGCTGCTGAAAAAGAGTGACTCCATTTGAGATGGCTTCAGNNGTTAAAGCCGTACATCCGGAAGCAAATGCCCTAAAAACTAAAATTAGCCCAACTTGAGGGTAAGCTTCGTACATAATCGGAATGCTGTTCGGCACTTCTCCAAACCAAGCTTTCCAAAAGCCAACCGCCATCAATGAGAAAATCGAAAAAATAAAAAAGTAAGTAGGAAACGCAAATAGAGTAGCTGACTCTCGTACTCCTCGTAAATTCATGAGCGTGATAATCACGATAATCGCAGCGCAAACGACGACTCGGTACTCGCTCAGTAAGGGGAAGGCCGACGCTATGTTTTCCACACCAGCAGAGACAGAGACTGAAACTGTAAGCACATAGTCGATCAATAAAGAAGCGCCTGCGGTTAGTCCCGCTTTCACACCTAGGTTATCTTTTGCGACAGTATAGGCCCCCCCTCCGCTTGGATAGGCTTCGATGGTCTGACGATAAGATGCGGTCAGAATAATCAGCAAAGCCACAATTCCAAGAGCCACCGGAATAGACCAGACAATTGCAGATAGAGAAACAGCAGCTAAGACGCCCAACATTGCATCACTTGCGTAGGCAACCGATGAGAGAGCATCTGACGAAAGGGTCGAGAGCGCTTTCCATTTCGGGATTCGTTCTTGGGTAGCTTGATAATTAGTTAGGGGTTCACCCAACAATAGGCGCTTTAGTCTCAAGGATGGCATACTAGAACGCGAAGTTGCTCTTGTTGACAGGCTAAGTCAAGCTGAACTGCTGTAGTTTTTTATTATGAATTGAGGCGGAAGGGACGGTAAGTTGGATGCCTAAAGCAGGCCCCTGATGAAGGTAAGTTTTTGAAAAGTCACACCTTCCGTCCCTGCTGCCTCAGATATCCCTATCGTCGCTTTGCATGGTTGCTGACCTGTAGATAGGAGATCATCATCTTTTGTTTTTCGATTTCTTTTAAAGTGGCTTCGCCATTATCTTGCTGAGTTAAAGCTTTTTCGACTTCAAACTCTAGTCGTTTTCGGCGTCGACCAATTTCAACCGCACGCTCAATTACCGTTAGAAAGACCGTGGGGTCAAATGGTTTTTCGATAAAGTCTACTGCGCCCATTCGAAGTGCGTCGATCACGAAAGCTTTTTCAGGACTTCCGGTCAACACAATCACTGGGGTATCGATTCTTGACTTTTTGAGTTCAACTAAGAACTCACCGCCGGTCATTTTTGGCATCATGAGATCGGTAATGATCGCATCGTAGAAATGAGCCTTGGCTGCCACCAGAGCTTCCATTCCATTTGTCGCAAAATCGACCTGGAAGCGTAAGGGTTTTAAAAGATCTAATAGAACATCTCGAAGGTCTTGTTCATCTTCGACAACTAAAACACTTCGGATCTCATCGAGCTTGTCCATGGTGTACCTTTGAATTAATGTATTACCTTAAGAATACATTACTGATCGGTAACCACTAAGCTGAAATTAACCAACTTCGAAATTTTTATTTTGTCAGTTTTTTGACAACTTAAAATTTGTACATGGCGAGGTAGCCGCTTAAATTAAATTGTCCCTGTTTAGCAGTGATGAATTTTTCCCAATTAAGAATGGCATTCATCTTTCTCAAATTTTCTTCTGAAGTGTGCTCTGAAGCCAAAGACTTGAGGGCGACATGAAGGATGGCCATCGCCTGTCCTTCGGGGGACAATTGAGACAGCGGAACAAAGTTTTTTGGTGCGGACTTTCGCTCAACGATTTCAAGGCCTACAGTAGCTTGTTTTGAGTGTAAGTTTTGGCCGAGACGATATCCACGCATCTGATCAGCTCTTAATCCGATCAAACGTTTTACTGCTACAGCGAGCTTGGCTCCAAACTGAGCGTCTAGTTTCTTAGNNTCTTAGCTTGAACAATAGTCGATCTCACGTATTCGTCGACTGCGCGATCGGAAGTGCCCTTCACTTTTCGCATGTTCAGGCGAGCAATTTGAGTCGATTCATATTGATCAAGAAGTTCTAACTTTGCACTTTTGGAGATTCCTTCTTTAGGAGCAACAAGCGTAAACTCTGTGCCCATTGGCTGGGCCGGGATGCTGGCCTGGGCACTAGCCGTAAGAAGAGTAAGACCTAAGAGAGAAACTTTTCTGAACGTCAACATGAGGAACCTCCGCCAGCCCATTAAGGACTGCCCGGGGTTTATACCCCAAGAGACTCAAAATTAGAAGATTAATATAGTCAGATACTACAATAATTTGAAATTATTAATTTTTTCGCCAAGCAGTAAGAGGCCCTGTCCTAAGTAATAGAGCCAAAATCAAATCATTATTTTTTGCTTTTTACGGTGGAGAAGCGAGGTAGACGAGGAAAACGAAGCGAGACGACTAAAGCGTACATAAAAGTACGCTGCNNAAGCAGGCGCGCTACCAGGCTACGCTACGCCCCGATACTGCGGTACTGCCCTGGTACGTTGGGGTAGGCGCCCGAGAGGACTCGAACCTCTAACCCTCAGTTCCGAAGACTGATGCTCTATCCAATTGAGCTATGGGTGCGCAAAAGAAGATGTTTTTGACGGATATCACTACTTCACCCCGTGTGCAATTTGTAACTGTCAGAGTTTTCGACACTCGTTGAACTTTATAGGGGTGTTCGTCGAACTTCATACACCTGTCTAGCTTTGCTCTGTGTCGACCAAGACTGAGTCACTTTTTACTTAATAATTTCATACACATACACCAGAGGTCGTCGGCACGCCGGCTGCTATGTATAGGGGTATGGAAACGATTAAAGCCTTCTCTAAGCAGTTTACAACCTTTGCTATTGGCGCATCTCTGACTGCCAGCCTTTCACTCTCTTCTTCGATTACGAAGGGATTTGAGAGCGCTCGTGAAGGAGACAAACGCACAACTCGTAAGAAGGATGACCTCAATACCGAAGAGTATATGGACTTAGAAGCTATCCAACTGACTCTATCCAAAAAGATGAAACGACACTCACCTGAAGTTCGCGCCGCTTTGGCCATCCGAATTGAGACACTTAGCCGAGGACTCGGATTTACCCCTGGGTTTTTGCTTTCTGTGATCGAAGCTGAAAGTCACTATCGATCGAGCGTAGTATCTTTTGCAGGGGCTGTAGGCCTCATGCAGGTTATGCCCGCCACTGCTCAGTTTATTGCTCGCCACGCAGGGATCAAATCTTATCGTGGAGCTAAAGACTTACTCGACCCGGTGATGAACGTCACCTTAGGAGCACATTACCTGGCTTACCTAAGGACACGCTACCCAGGTTATAGGGAACTGATGATGGCCTATAATGCCGGCCCTAATAAGTTATCTACCATTCTTAAAAATCGCACTCCTGCTACCACTGAGCAGTCCGAGGGTCCAATCTCTCGTTATGCTTCTCAGGTGATGAACGGCGCGGCTCGGATCGCATCTGAAGCACGAGTGATTAAGGCACTTCAACCCGGTAAGAAAAAACGTGAAGTTTTGGCTTGGGAATGTGCTTGGTTGAAGGATGGCGTTTAATTAAGCCTCACAGTCGTAGCATTGCTCCGATTTAAACCTTTCGGGATGCTCAACCTGAATCGTCGTATGTTTAATTTGATACTCAGCTTTTAAAAGTTCATTCGCGGCGGAGAGCACCTTCTCCCCTTCTGCTGAGATCAAGTGAACACTCAAAGCAAGTCTTCCACTCGAAACTGCCCAAATATGGAGGTCGTGAACTTCTTGCACTCCAGGTATAGTCTCTAGAGATTTGAGGACGCTACCGGGATTGACGCTTCCGGGAGTGGATTCCATCAGGATACCGACAGAGTCCTTCACCAATTGCCACGAGCTGTAGAGCATGAGCGCTGCAATTACAAAGGTAATAATAGGATCAATAGCATTCCAACCTGTAAAGGAAAGAACTGCCCCAGAAATGACCGCTCCGACACTTCCCAAGCAATCCGTTAAGAGATGCAAATAAGCCGCGCGGACATTGATATTATCTTTCTGAGTTTTGTGAAGCACTCTCATGCTCAAAAGATTGGCAGCTAAACCCACGGCAGCGATCACAAATACAACAGGGCCTTGAACGTCGGGAGGGCTCTGAATACGCTCAAAAGCCGAGTAAATTAGAAACCCAGCCAGAAGCCAGATGACCAAACCGCTTGCAAGGGCGCCTAATATTTCGACTCGGTAGTAGCCAAAACTCATCTCAGGAGTTGCCGGGCGACGAGACATCCAAAATACAAATAAGCTAAAGATCATGGCCGCCGCGTCCAGCGCCATGTGTGCCCCATCCGACATTAAGGCTAAACTATTCGAGTAGTAACCCCCGGCGAGCTCAACGAGCATAAATGTCAGAGTTACGACGATAGCTCGAATGAGAGCCTTAGGAATAGCGCCGTGCTCTTGATGATCATGGTCGGCGTGATCGTGCCCATGATGATCATGCCCGTGGTGATGGTGGTGCCCAAAGCCCATGATCCCATTTAAACTGCAATCGCGTCGCCCACGCAAGCGCATAGTGTTTGCAATCAAATCAGTGGGAAGATTTTGGGGGGCGTTTTTTTTACATATCGAAAATCTAAAAATGTCTCACTTACCCGAAAAAAATTGAAATGTCCGAAATGACACAGTTGTGCGCCGAAGCCAATTCTAGCTACACTAATAGAAGGTGAGAAATGAAGAATCGTAGGCGAAATCCAAGTCGAATCGAAAAAAACCAAGTAGATGATACGCCTCATCGTGCGCAAATGATTTGGACCTTTCTAGTCGCCGTAGCTGTCGGTGCAACAGCTGTCTATCGCGTCAGCACACCCAAGCACGCTCTTATGCAGGACAGCCCGTCCTTAAGCGCCGATATTCGTCCGGTCAGCTTGTCGGGTAATATGGCCGGATCGGTCTCGATTATTCCTGATCAGTCTTCAAACCCACGCCAACCTTCGTCGCTCGATAATCAAAACAGTCGCTAATAGTCCGCTTGAGAACTTTGACCCCCTGTATTACATCAGGATGATGAATCATTGGCTCCTGAAGTCCGAACCTGAAACCTACAGTTTTACGCAATTGACGCGCGACAAGAAGACCCATTGGGACCAAGTCAGAAATTACCAGGCGAGAAATTTTCTAAAGCAGATGAAGAAGGGTGATCTTGCAATCATCTATCATAGCGGTGACGAGAAAGCCGCTGTGGGTATTGCTGAAGTCATTCGAGAGGCTTACCCAGATATCGATCCTGAAGGCGGAGACTGGGTACAGGTCGACATCAAGCCTGTTCAAGCCTTTATAAACTCAGTAAAACTTTCAGAGATCAAGTCTACGACTTCGCTTAAGGACCTACTTTTAATTAAACAGTCGCGGTTATCTGTAATGCCTGTCAGCGCGGCACACTTTAAAACGCTTCGGGCTATGGGTGGACTGTCATGATTGGAATACATGAACGACTCGACTCTGTCGTCAACACTGCGGATACCCCCGACTGG
>DBAE01000200.1:0-1405 GCA_002291495.1 Bacteriovoracaceae bacterium UBA1018
GTCCGTAGACTTCGTCTTGTACGATTTGTCTCAATCTCGGTGGAAATGCGATGGCTTTGTGATTCTCAAGCCGAGTGATGATGCTTTTACACAACAAGCGAACGGTTTCTTTTTGTGTGGCCATCCTTATGTCCCCTTTTCTAACACCTTAGCGCACTTCTTTTATCGTCTCAGCTTCTTTTTCAGTTTTTTCGTAAAAAAATCGAGAACCTCGGTCGTCTCTTNNGGACAAAACGATGAGCACCAAAAAAGCCAGCCCAATGAGAAACCCAATTTGCACAATGCGATACGAAATCAGCCCTAAGTTTCCGGCCTCAGTCGACAGCTCTAAGAGCCATGGGAGCGAAGAAAGCGTTCGAAAAGCGTAGAGGCAAGCAAATCCCATGACGAGAGCAGAAGCCAAATTTTTCGCAAAACTTCGAGCCAGTTCGGAAATCGTCACAAACTCTTTCAGAGTTCTGAGCAGAAAAACTGCATTAAATACTGCAGCCAGTGAAGTACCTAAAGCGAGACCCACATATCCCAAAGGTTGTATGAGGCTCAAATTGAGAATAATCGTCATCGTTACGGATAAAACACTCGATATGACAGCGATGCGTGTGTGACCTAAAGCGTAACAGGCTGGGACTAAAACTTTGACTGCCGAGTAAGCTGTTAAGCCTACTGAATAGGCCGCCAGAGCCATCGCCGTGGCATGTGTATCGGCAGACGAAAACTTACCGTATTCAAATAGGAGCTGAACGATTGGAACTCCCAGAAATGCCAATCCGGCTGAGGCAGGGAGATTAATTGCAAAAACACTTCTGAGACTATGATTGAGAGTCTGCTTTACGCCAACTCGGTCTCCTTCGACCCAGAGTCTAGAGACCTTAGGAAGGGTTGCTGCCGCTAGCGAGACACCAAAGATCCCAATTGGAAATTGCATGAGGCGAAAGCTGTAATTGAGCCACGAAACGGCTCCAGGTTGTTGATAAGTCGCAAGTACAGAGTTGACCAGGACGTTGAGCTGGGTAGCTGCTAGTCCCACTGTACCTGGAATCATCATCGCGAGCATGGCTCGCAGAGCAGGGTCTTTTTTCCAAGTAGGATCTTCAGGTGCTTTCGGTTCCCAACGGTAACCGACNNACAGAATGGGGAGCTGAGAAAATGCCTGAACTGCCCCCCCTGCCAATACGCCAATCGCCATGCCGACAATCGGCGCGTAGCCATACTGCGGAAGGATCAACGAAAACGCGACCCCTACTACCACAGAGACTACGTTGAACAGGGCCGAGGCAAAGGCAGGAATAAAAAACTTACCACAGGCATTAAGAATCCCCATAAAAGCGGCCGCCAGTGCAACCAATGGGAAAAATGGGAACATGATCTGAGTCATCAAAACTGTCAGCTCAAATTTGCCAGGCAC
>DBAE01000200.1:1445-1648 GCA_002291495.1 Bacteriovoracaceae bacterium UBA1018
AAATAAAACACGAAAGACAATTCCCGCCACCCTCCAGGCAGCTCGGTCTCCTCGCTCCTTACGAACTTTCGTAAATGTAGGAATGAGGGCAGAGCTCAGCGCTCCTTCGGCAAAGAGGTCACGCAAAAGATTTGGGATCCGAAAAGCGATGTTAAAAGCGTCAGTCAGATTACCCGCGCCGAACAGAATGGCAAAAACCTGCT
>DBAE01000200.1:1656-2815 GCA_002291495.1 Bacteriovoracaceae bacterium UBA1018
ACTCAGAAACGTCGCCGCCCCCATCACCGAAGCCGATTTGATGACTGAGTGCGAAGCAGATTTGGTAGGAGTGTTCGTGTTAGTAATAAAGTGGCCCGCTTAAGGCTTTAAGCTTTAAAGTTTTTGGAAAGCCAATAGTCGATGCCTTCATCAATCTTGGACTTAAATGGCATCGCCATCAATCCTAGCTTCGCATCTATTCTGATTTTGCCGTCCTCACAAACTAAGGTNNATTTGAGACTGACCTGCTTTTTTGATGCATCGCGGTCGATTTCAAATTTTCCGATGGGGATCTTTCCTGCAAAGCGATCGATATCCTGAGACACACGATCATAGAGTTCTTGAGAAGTTTTGCCTGGAATCTCGACCTGTCGTGAATAGCTTGCCATTAGTGACAAGATTAGCTGATGACTGAAAGGAGAGCAAGCTCTTGGCCCGCGTGCACCATGTCATCGGCCTGCACTTTCCACTGGGTAACTCGAACATCGACCGGAAGTGCATGAGGAACGAGGACACCAAGCGACTCAATTACTAGGAGCGGGTCGTGTGCAGGAACAAATCCAGACTCCCGGTACAGAACCGAATGGACTTTTCCACTCACGAGCGCAAATAGCTTTTTCTGGCCAGGAACTTTTGCTGCTGGTTTCTCAACCGATGGCTGGGCCGGAACAATCTGACGAACGATCAGAGTCCACTCACCTAAACGCACTGACCATTTTCGATCTTGCACTGGAAATACGCAGTAACGGACCTTTCGGCCATCCTCGAGGATGACTCTTCCAGATGATCCCAGTCGATTCTCAAATGTCCATGTCTGCGGTGTATCAGCCCAACGCACTTTACCCGCTTCAGGAGTTACCCATTGATCGCCAACCACCCACCTCGTTTTAGGCTCGACCTGAGTTTCAAGAAGTGCCGCCGTGATCGACGCAAGTAATGTAAGGACCTCACTCGCCGGACGAACTTCTGGAATAAATTCCTCATCTAAGAATCCAGCATGCAGCATGTTTTCTTTCACCCAAGGGTGCATGAGGACTTCACCCAAAAATCTTTCGTTCGTTTGAATCGAACCTGCGATCCACAATTCGTCTAATACTCCACGCGCCACGGTCAATGCCTGCTTTCGATCTTGAGCGACAACATAGAGCTGTCCCAAAAG